>NZ_CP019420.1:4577042-4882179 GCF_001984215.1 Mycobacterium sp. MS1601 | reverse complement strand
CAGCGCCCCGTCAAAGTACTCGTAGTTTTCTACCGACAACGGCGCCGCCTCGGCCTTAACCGGGTCGATGTCTAGTGACGAGACGGTGATCCGCATACCGTCGTTCGGCACTGCGAGTGGGTCCGTGCCTATCCGATATTCGTGGTCAGCCACTCGAACGAGTGTATTCCTGCATGATCACTCTCACGAGGGCAGGAAGGAAGTCCCGCTCCACCTCAACTTCGCGGAGGGCAACGCGCGGGCGACTATCGTCTCCGGCGCGGCTTCCATTCCCATCCGGTCAGCTTGGCGAGTCGCGTTTTGCGCGTCTCACTTAGCTGGCTTTTAGCGAAGCTCTGACGCTGTGTTGCGACCCAGGAGCCGAGTCTGAATCCATCTGCGCAGAAATAACTTTGGGCTGGGCAGGCGTGACCGTTCTCGTTGACGTAGCGCTTCAGTTGCGCGAATCCCTCCTCCCACCAAGCGTCGCGGACGGACACGGCCCACCCCGGCAGTGCTGCGAGGCGCAGTTTGCGGTTTGCCGGTAGCGAGGTCCAGTTAACTCGCTGAACAGTGACCCACTGGCCCAGCTTGAATCCGTTGAAGATACAGTCCGTCGGCACCAGAGCGGTGCTGTGTTCCTCCACGTACGCGATAAGGTGTGCGAGGCCCTCTTCCCATTGCGTGTTCTTGGTGTTGAGTGTCCAGCCTGGAAGTTGTTCGAGGCGCCGTTTGCGTTCGTCGTCGAGTGTGGTCCAGTTCTGCCGCTGCGTGTTGACCCAGACCCCGAGCTTAAATCCGTCGCGGATGCAGTTGCTCGGCGGCTGGGCTGTTCCGGTCTCTTTCGCATAGGCTTGGAGATGACGAAATCCTTCTTCCCAGAATGCAGTTCGACTGTCGAGTGTCCACCCCGCGAGTTGTTCCAGGCGGCTCCGGCGCTCAGCGCTTAGTGACTCCCAGGTGGACCTCTGGTTGCTCACCCACGTACCGAGTTTCGCTCCATCCTCGGTGACGTAGGTCTGTGGCACACGTGCAGTCCCTTGTTCGGTCACGTAATCCTCAAGTTTGGCGAACCAGTCATCCCACCAGCGCCCCCGCGCGTCCAGAGTCCAGCCGGGCAGCTCCGACAGTCGTCGACGGCGGTCTTCGCTCAGGTCTTTCCAAATTCGACGCTGGACACTGACCCATTTGCCCAACCGGTAGCCGTCCTCTGCGACATAGGACTGCAGGACCTCCGCGCTGCCGGTGAAATCGACGTAGTCCACAAGGTGGCGGTAGCCAGCCTCCCACTTGTCGTCCAACACATTTCGCGTCCACCCGGGCAACTCTTGGAGACGTTGGCGGCGTTCATCGGTCAGCTGGTCCCAGGTCCGACGTTGCCGACGTATCCACGACTCCAGATCGATGCCGTCGACCAGCAGACCTCGCGGCGGATTCGCGTGGCCGTTCTCCACGGCGTAGTGGGTGAGGGCGGTCAGGGAGGCTTCCCACAGCGTGGAGCGGGCATCCAACGTCCAGCCGGGAAGGCTTTCGAGGCGATGTTTGCGATCAGCAGATAGCGTGGCCCATTTGGTCCGTTGCTTGCCGACCCATTTGCCGAGCCGGTATCCGTCATCGCAGACATGGTCGTCACGGATTCCCGCGGTGCCGCGTGCGTCGACATAATCTCGAAGGTGTTCGAAGCCATCCTCCCACTGATCGTACTTCGGGTCCCAGCTCCACCCGGGAAGCGCACTCAGTAGTCGCTGACGCCAACGCTCAACCGGCCCTTAGTCTTATCGACACGCTGAATCGTGATCCAGGTTCCGAGTCGGTAGCCATCCGATCGAGTTGTCTGCACGACCGACGCTGTTCCGTTTTCGTCGACGTACCGTTGTAGCAGCCCGAACCAGAAGTCCCACGGGGTACTCGCCTGCTCAACAAGTCGGGTGTCGAAGGCGCGGATGAAATCCGCGCCGACGTACGGAGGAATATCAAGGTGAATCTTGTTCGGCAGCTTCGGTTTACCTCCGTAGCGACCCATTTCCCGGCGCATCGTGTCGATCTGTTCAGCGAGCTCGTCGTCGTGGGCTCGTAGCGCTTTGATGACATCCCACACCGGCTTGAAGGCCGAGGAGTCCAGCGCCACTTCGGGATCTTCATCGGTGTCGATGAAGACTGGGATGACGATGGTGCCCACGGTTTTCGCGTCGGACTTTCGTATCGCACGACCAACTGCCTGGACGATATCCACCTCGCTGCGGCGGGGATCGATGAACGCCACCCCGTCGAGGGTAGGAACGTCAACGCCTTCCGACAGGCATCGGGCGTTGGCCAACAGGCCGCGGTCTGCGTCATCGAGGCGGCCCAGGTGCTGCAACAGAACATAGCGGTCGCCGGCGGGCATCTCCCCGCTGGCCACGTCCGACCAGAGGCGGCCTTTGGGCCGCTGACGTGCCGGCATCCAGCCGATGACGTCAGGCATCGAGGAGGCGAACTCGCGTGCGCTCTTGACGCGGGAGTGGAACGAAATGACCCGGCGCAGGTCGTATTTGCGCATCGCCTTGGCCAGACCGATCTGCCCGGCCAGCGTCCCGGCGTTGTCGACCGTCTTGCCGTCGCGGGTAACCAGGGTTCCCTTCTCGGCCCACTGCCGGTAGGTCGCGTCGTCCACACCCACGATGACGACCTGATAGTCGGTGAGCAGCTCGCGCTCAATCGCCTCCCCGAAGGACAACCGGTGAAACACCGGACCGAACTTCTTCTCATCGTCCATCGACGCGACTTCGTAGTCGGCTTCCTGGGCAGCTTTCAGCACCCGCCCGGTGAAGTAGCGCGGGGTAGCCGTCATGAAGAGACGCCGATCGCCCCGGATCGCCGTGGGATCCAGCACGGTGGCGAAGTCTGAGGACACCGGCCCGGCGACGCGGTGCGCCTCATCGGCGATAATCAGGTCGAATCGCGGAACCCGGCCGGACGTGAATGCTGCCTCGATCTGCGGCGAGGACTGGTAGGTGGAAAACACCACCAGCGGACCGGACTTCCGGCGCAGGAACGCCGCGATCTCGGTCGGGTCGGTGGTGACCGGGACGCCGAGGTCGGTGGTGTGGGCGATCGCGGCGTCGTCGATGCCGGCCACCGTATCGTCGGAACACACCGGCAGTGCGGCGAAATCATTGGCGCAGTTGGCCCGCCACTCGTTGAGTGTCTGCTTGAGCAGCGACAGCGACGGCAACAACACCAGTGTCCGCCGGGCTTCCAGCTTCTCCGTGATGAATAAGACGGTGAGCGTCTTGCCGGTGCCGCACGCCATGATCAGCTGGCCACGATCAGAGGTCGTGAACCCCTTCACCACGTCGCGGATGGCGTCCTTTTGATGCCGCCGCGGCTTCGCAGGTTTGCGCGCCTTCGCCGGCCACAGCTGAACTGGAGACGTAGGCCAGTCCACTGCGGCGGCGCGCAGGTCGTTGAGGCGGAAGAAGGTGCTGCGTTTCTCCTGCTGCTGGATGGTGCGCTCGCCGGTGTGGTCGATCAGATCAGTGGTGGCGATGAGCATCCGGAAGGCGAACACCTTGCGGCCGGACTCCGACAGGAACTTGTCGACGTCCCTCTTCGACACCCGGTACTTGGGGTCGTACGCCTTGGCCTGGATCGCCCACAAATCGCCGTTGCGGTCCTCTGCCACCAGATCGATGCCAGCGTCACCACCCCACCGACCCGGCCAGTCCGTCCACCGCCACACCCGCGTCAGCTCACGCGAATAGACCGGATCGTTCTCCAAGAACCACTGGCAGACATGCTCGAACCGCTTCCCACGCAGCTGCGGATCAGCATCCAGGCTACGAAGCAACGTGTCGAAGTCCCCCATGGAGAGGAAATCTTAGAGCGCGGCTCCGACAGGTTGGGGCGTGCGGAAACGCACGCGGGCAACCGAGGCCGTGGCGATGGGTCGTCGGCGGTACCACCACCGCGACTGCCTGCTCGTCGCCAGCGTGCACGTCGACTCCGACCTCGCCGAGCTGCGCGTCGTCGTACGCGACCTATTGCTACCCGGCCAGCGCTACGTAGACATGAAGATCGAGAAAGGCCGGCAGTAAACGCACCATCGCGCAGGCACTCGTCCCGGCTGGAGTCACGGCAACGATCTACCGGGCCGGGGCTCCGCGCGTTGTCACTACCGCAGGGGTCGCTACGCGGAGGGGAGGTTATCCAACCAATCGGCGAGATCGTCCGGGGTTCGGGGGATCTCGGTGTGGAAGATGGTGAGCTCTGGGCAAGTGTTGACCTTGTCCCGAGCTGCCTTATCGGTGAATACGGCGTCGCAGTAGGGCGCTGCTACTGATAGAGCGTCGATGTCGTGAATGTCGTTCGTCTTCCAATTATGTTGGGAATTCTTGTGATAGATCGTCTTGAGCGATACTGATACCCGGGTGGAAGGCATGCTGTCACAGAATGACCGCAGCGTGTCGCGATCACTGAAAACATCGTCGAGGGGCCTGTTCGTCATGGTGGCGGCCCTAGCCAGTGGTTCTCGTAGCTCGACGTGCATCTCGTTGGCGTTGATGACGTCGCGCAGGTTGCCCCGCCTCCATCCTGGTTCCACATCGAGTTTCCCCGCGAGAGCGCGTTCCTGGTTAGCGCGGGCCTCCAATATGTTGCGCCACCCGTCGGGGTTGTACCCGAGGTTCTCTAATGCGGGGTCTTCGTGCTTTTCGGGCCCGGTGAGCAGGAGACGTTCTGCCCAGGCCTCCAGCGCCGCGCCCGGGCTTTCGCCGACGTCGATACCGATGATCATGCACAGAGTACGAGCGGCGGCGGCGGGGTCTGGGCCGTGGATCTCAAGACCGCCTTTCATACCGAAGGACCACAGCAGGCTCGGTCCGAGCAACGGAAGTGGGCTCTGCTGGGGCGCGACGACGACGCCTGGAATTGCGCCGAGCGCGGCTTCGACCTCAAGCTGCTGGATTTGATTCCGACCGAGCAAGTAGTTGAACTCCGACAGCTCCTCCATGACCCTGGCGCGCGCAGACCGCCGCGCGACATCTCCGATGTTGTACAGCTCGATCGCGGTTGAGGACGACAGTGGAAATAACGCGCGACCCTCCGCACGTGCTCGCCGGCAGGACTCGAGGAGTCGGGTGTATCCGTTCGGCACCGAGTTTCCTGCGATGAGCTCGGCCAGGTTGATCCAACCGAGCATGTCGAGGTACACCAGTTGCGGAGGACGCGGAGGCCGGATCAGCGCATCAGGCCAGACCACGTCGTTCCGGATCGTGTATGTGGTGGCCACGATGCCTCCTGGACAGCCGTACGACTCGGTGGTGGGTGCCAGAGGCAATGGTGCCGCGCTCCACGAAGGGGAGCAACAGAATTCTGGGTATCGGTGTCGTAGAGGATTAGGAGCAATCACGAAGTGGTGCGACAACTATCCCGGTGATTGGGTCTGAGCGGACTCAATGTAGGCAGCGAAGTCCATGGCCGGCACCGTGGCCATCGCTTGGAGACGTTTGAGCAGCCGCAGGGCGAAGAAGATCAGACTCGTCGTGGGGTCACTGCTGGTCCACATATCGTCGCGCCCAGTGGAGTCTGGCACTTCGAAAGCTCCTGCGCGCAAAGCACATCCGAAGTCTATAGCTTGTTCCACGGTGCGGGACGCTAGTGCCTTGCGCAGGGGCTTGCCGAGGGCCGGGGTCCACTCGCTATCGAGCGCCAGGAGACCCCCGAGGATCCGTTTAGGTTCTTGGGCGGGTGCCACACCGGTCGCGGTGGTGAATCCGACACTCGTTCGGTGCAGGCGCCGCACGGAGGCAATCTTGTCTCCTGCGTATTTGATGTGTTTCTTACTGAGGGACTGTTTGATTTCGAAGACAGCGTAGACGCTCTCGGCGGGTATGAAGTGGGCGCCGCCGACTTCGAAGAGCACCGGTGAGTAGTGCCGATCGTGGATGACGATGTCGAGTTGGTGGCTCATGGCGCCGTCGATGTCGATCACGAAGGCTTTGGCGATTCCGTATCGGCGCGGCAGGAAGTCCGCGAGCATTCCGCGCCAGTCAAGTTCGGTGGCGTCGCCGAGGGTTCCGGGGTGTGCGAGTACGGTGCGGCCGAAACCCAGGTCGGCCTCCAGCTGCTGCTGGCGGGCGCGGAATGCTTCGGCGAGGTCGAACCTGTTCCCCGGCGGGTCGGTGGTCACACTATCGTCGTCAGCGGTCACTGCTGATGGGCTCCTTCTCTGCCTGGGTGTGTGGCGGGCCCGGATGGCAGGTTGGGCAGCCTGGTTGCGGCGGTGCGGGGTCGAGCCACTTCATCTCTCCGCAGCGTCGGACGTCATACGGAGAAGGCCACATCGGAGCCGGACGTAGCGCGATGATCAGGTGCTCACTGGGTAGGCGCTGCTCGTTGAATCCGCTGGCCTCCAGCAATGTTGCGACGGCCATTTTGGCTGCGTGAGCGCCGACGAGGTGCAGATCGGCTCCGACCGCCGTCATCGGACGGTGGTGCGTGCCCTCGCCGTACGGACGATTGATGCCGGGTTCGGGGTCGAACGCGCCGGCGAGCTGTAGGTGGGTTCGGCAGCATGTGATGCAGCCGCGGTCGGGCCAGGGTCTCAGTCGGATGATTTCGCCCAGTGCACCGTCTTCCAAGACGCATGCGAGGATGGCGTCCTTGCGGGCCCGCCGCGCCAGGTGGCCGGCCACACGACGGGATGCGACTCCATCGGTCGCGCAGACGACAAGGTCGGTCTCTTCGAACATTTTGCGGATCGCGTTCGCGTCATCCACAACGTTGAGCGGACGGGCGTTGACGTGGGTGTCGAGTCGTTGGCTTTCCAGGTCTTCCTTCAACGCGTTCACTTTGAGCTTGCCTACCTGCCGGGCCGAACTGGTGTGCCGGATCAGGTTGTACCGCAGGAGTCGATCGGGATCGACGAGATCGAGCGTGCCGACGCCGTAGGTTGCCAGACTGTGCGCGGCGGCCGAGCCGATGCTGCCGGCGCCGATGACACACACCCGTTGGCGTTGCAACTGTCCGATGGGCCATCGATCGGCCAACTGTTCCCCGATGGTGAGGGGCTCATCCAGGTCGACGGCGACCGGTTGGACTCCCGAAGTGCTGACAGCCCAGCCGGTGAGTCTGGAGATGCCGGCGGCGACGTACTCCGGCGGCATGTCCGGTGCGTAGGTGAGCACGATGTAGATGTGCTCGCCAGGATCTGGTACCCGCACGGGCATCAAGGCGCGGAATCCCTGGAGGGTGATACCGGCGGCGCGGTATCGCGTCTGCGCCCAAACGACTTGTGTGTCGGCGTCCACTTTGACCCATCGGCCGACGCGTCTGGTGTCGGTCGCGCTCATGAAGTGGGAACGGTTGAGGCCCTCCACGGGCAGCAGGCTGGCGTCGCCGTCCGCGGAAACGGCTGCGACTCTTGCTAGTTGCTCGGGTTCGGATATCTGCGCAGATATCGCACCCCACGGGCCGCCCTGCTCGATCGTGGTCAAGACCGCTGGCGATACAAGCACGAAGAATTCGGTCACCGCACCCTGCCCGTCACCCCGAACGTGGCGATGGTCGCGTCGAGAGCGTTGTCGGTGACGACGCCGTTGATCGTCATGGTGTCGATCAGGCCGGTTTTCATCAGTGCGTATTCGATTCGCCAGCCGGCGGCCTTGAGCAGGACGTCAGCCAGCGTCGCACGGGGGGTCCAGACGGCTTCGCTCTGGAACAGGCACAATGTTCCGTCGCCGTTGACGTGCCACCGTTGCTGGGTCCGTTCGGCGATCTCCGGTTGAGGATCGAGTGGAACGATGCGTGGCGCCGCAACCGGATAGGCCTGCCCACACCGCACCAGGACCTCTAGCCCACGACCTCCAAGGAGCGCGCCGAGTCCATCTGGTGGATCCCGGTCGAACGGCCACATCGGGAGTTCGCCGGCCCATTGCCCGTTTTCGTGAGCGCTCCAGGTCAGGCCGGGGAAGCGTTCGTTCAGTTGACGACGGTCGGCATCGAGTCGGCCGGGCTCATGGTGCCACCACTCGAATCTGTCATCGCAGGAGTCGGACTGCACGAACTCGCCCCTCAGCCCTGCGGAGAGTCCGTGATCAGGGGAATCGGAGCGAGAGGAGCCTTGGGAACTGTCTTCTTCGGCGGAGCTGGGAAGTCGGGACCGAACAGTTCCTGCCAGGTGCGTTGGGCGCCGTCGACGTCGTTGCGTGCGGCCTGGTCACATGCGCGGTCGGCGAGATCGGCGGCGTCCAGGAGCGCGTCGCGCAACGCGACGATGTCGAGGTCGGGTTGGATCGCACCGCAGTGGCCGGCCGGATCGTCGACGCCCAGATTCACCTGCACGGCGGCGGCGGTGAAGAACTCGCGCAGCGCCTCGGGCCGGTTCCCGGTATGCGGAAGACATTGCAGTGCAAGAACTTCCATGACCAGCGACTTGATGCGCGTCTCACTGTCGACGCTCTTGCGCCAATTCTTGAGGACACGCACCATCGGGCGGAAAAATGACCAGTCCTCGTGATGCCGACGAACCTGGTCGATCAGGTACTCCGGGTCTGCGGTTGACCACTCCTGGGCGTTGGTGCTCGGGATGAGCAGCGTGTTGTCCGCTTGGCGGATGACGGGCATGACGTCGACGGTGAAGGGATGTTCATCGTCGGGGGGATCAACAAAGCACTTAACCGCGTGGTCGCGCGTATCGGCGCGCCGGACGAGCTTGCTGTCGGTCCCCCGCGACAGCCCCAGCCGCGCCACCACCTCGTCGTGAGCTCGCTCCAGGGCCTCGTACGAGGACGATCCCGGGCTACCCCATTCGGGCACTGTGGAGCCGTCGAAGACCATGATCAGGTCGACGTCGTGGATGGGCTCGAGCTGGGTCCGCCTCTCGAGGGAGCCGGACTTGACGATCTCCTTGACACCATCGGCCTTCTGCAGTGCGCCGATGAAGACGTCGCGGCGTTCGCGCGCGAGCTTCACATGCGCAGGGTCAGCGTCGATCGTCTTCTGATACCCATCGAACGCTTCGTCAACTCCCACGTTGCAGACTCCCCTGCCGAACATCGGGCCCGTGATGATTGGGCGATACGCAGGACTTCTGACAAAGCGAGTCTTGACCGCAGCCGGGCCGAGCAAGACGGCCTGCGGATCCCCGCCCCTCCTTGCTGGAACCCGTCCGGCGAGCCTCCAGCATCCTGTGGATGACAATGTCGCCACCCCGGGTCGACGATACTCTTGTGGTCCGACAAGTGGTCAGAGCACGCGTGCGCGAACTACAAGAGTTGGATTCACCGCGGTCTTCTCATCGAGCTGGTCAGGTGACGCGGGCACCCCGGACTTAGCTGGCCAGTGTTGCACTGGAGCCTTCAGGCCGCCATCATCTCCACATAGGCCTGTACCAGCGGAGGCAGTCGGAATCGGTGTTGATTCTTCGCGTCTCGTACGACGATGACGACGAGTGCATCCGGGTTGTTGATGGGATCGGAACTCGCGCCCTGGACGACTTCAGCGTAATCGGCCCCTAGCTCCCCGCCGCGGTGGTCGGTGATGTAGCAGCGTTGTTCCTCTGTGAGACGTTCCCACCAATCATCGAGTTGGCTGTTCACCGCCAGCAGCCGGCGCGCCGCAATCGCATCGAGCGTCCAATGGGTTGGGTCACTGCTGCCCACCCAGTAGGTCATCGAGATACCCGGGCGGTGCATTAGCCGCTCAGCGAGAGAAGTCGGCAGAGGTCCACACGGATTGGAAAGGACCGCAATGCGCTCCTCGAGTGTCAGCTGCTGATGGAACCAGCTCAATGAGCCCTCGTTGAGTGCCTCGTCGATTTCGTTGAGACCGAGGCCGTAACCGCGTCGAGTGCCGCACTTCGCGATCGTGTTCGTCTCGATGTCAACGAGCTGATACGTTCCGTAGTCGCTCGCTTGGGGGTCACGTGTGCGGGACTTCTCAAGCCGAAGGCCCTGGCGGGTGGCCGCCCGGCGGAGCCGATTCTCCATCACCTTGATGTCTTGGTCATCCACAGCTTCCACGGCCTTCCCATGATCAGGATATGCCAGTGATGTTACCAGAAGTGATGCTGGAACTGATTCTGAAGACGATGCTAGGATCTCGTGGTGCTGCATACCCTGGAGAACGAGCCGATTTGACGCCGAAGTTCGCCGACCGGCGGATGGTGCTTGATGCCTACGCACGGACCAAAGGCCCTGTCGCGTTTCTCGACGAGTCCTACCAGGCGCCAAAGGACACCGCTCATGGTGACAAGACTTTCTACATCTTCACCGCGGTCTTGGTGGCCACCAAGGACTTTGACGCGCTTCGAGACGGGCTCGTCGAGATCGCCGGCGAGCGTTATTGGCATACGACCGATGCGCTCCGCGATGGCCGGCTCGATGACATCCGCGACATGCTGGAGTTCCTCGGCGACGGTGGTGAGCCCTGTGTAATTGCCCACAAAGTGGCGGTTGCCGACGAAGACGCGGAAGCTGAGCTGGCACGCAGAATCTGCTATCAAGCATTGGCGGTCGAGTTGGCCAACGGCCGACCCGGAGCGTGGGGCCCGGTTGATCTGCTGTTGATGGAGGAGCGCAATCAACGCCACCTCAAGAACAACGACGCTGCAACTCACAAAGCGCTTGTGACCGACAAGCGGATTCCTCGACAAACCAGGCTCCTGCAGGTTTCGCCAGCCGCTGAACTGCTGTTGTGGCTTCCAGACCTTGTGTCGTCGGTATTCCGCCGCACTCTGACCCACAGTGACGAGACCAGCCAGTTGTTCGATGTGGTGAAAGACCAAGTCCACTTCGTGCGGCCCGGATAAGAACCACTCCGGAAAAGCAGCAACCCCTGGCTGCTGTCGCTACACCAGGGGCCAGGTTGGCTGTCGAGGTCTTAACGACCCGGAGGACCAACGCCTTGCTATGAACACTCTAACATCATCTGGCTGTAGTTTCATCCCTCGCGGCCAGGGACTTCACGACCCGCGCGATCGAGACCTGGGCGAATCCCTACCGTCCGATGATATCGAACCGCTCTTCCAGGTCCCCGTCCCGTCCTGTGTCGATATCGATCGGCCCGAGCGGCTACTGGGGTGCACTGGCCGGGCACCGAATTACCCACGCAGCTTCACGACCCCGCGGGGCGCGTGGATCACCACAGCAGGAAACCCAGCTGGACAGACAGTTCGGTGAGCTGGGCGGCGACCTGCGCACGCAGATCACGGGAGGGGCGCATCGCATTGGCGGTCGGCCAACTGCCGGAACTCGTCGTCGCTGAGTTGGCCGCGGTAGAAGGCCATCTCGATTGCATCCCAGTCCCCGGTCATGTACGCGTCCGTGGCGACACCACCGATACGGACCACATCCCCGACGGTGTACCGCCAATTAATCAGCAAGTCCATCATCTGCTCGGTGGTGATGATTCCGGCGGTGCGCTGGTCGACGATCTCGGCCGGCTTGACGTCCAACAAGCTGGGGTCGTCGTTGACGCGCCGCAAGATGCGCTGGATCGTGGCCTGGGACTGGTTTCCGACCACGTCGCTGATCTGCCGTTGACTGAGACCCCGGACGGTCGCTGCTTCATAGATTTCGCGCTCCAGTTCGCGATCGGCGACCCGCCGACGGGCGGCGATCGCGGCCAAGCGCTGCTCGGCCTGATGCGCCATGGTCTGGCTGGCGGGTTCGGTCGGCATCCTCACACCTCCTGATTCATTATGAATCGGGGCATGGGCCGTCAACGACGACATTTAAGGTTGCCACAGAATCCGCCCCCGACGTTTTGTTTGCTGGAGGCCTCGTCGACGGCGAGCCCGCACCGCTCCTCAGGCCAGTGACGGGGATCGCCGGCGACTTCGTCGCGGCCTCGGATCAACGATTCAGGGGCGTGGCTATCCGGTTCAACGCATGCTGGACTATAACCATGAACGCGAACACGGCAGAGGAGCATCCTCGGCGCCTGACCGTGCCGTTCGGGCTCTCTACCAGGCACAACAGCCCCTTCTCACCAGTCGCGAGAGACTGGTCAATGACTGAGTTAAAAGGTCTCGAGTCGTGTCGTAAGTGGCAAAGTCCCCCCTCGGACACTCCTGTGGCGGCGGTGAAACCCCGACCTCTACGCTCCCAGCATTCTGTGGGCAGGTGCGCACCTTTTCCTCGATTTCGACAGTCCCAGCGGCGTATATTTCACCGCCCACACCACGTCGATGGAAATGGTTTCTGCCATTCTTTGCTGCAGGATCCGGCCATTCTTTGCCACCGGCATACTGCGCCCATCACCGCCCACCAACAGCGATAACTCGATTACTCCGACGTCAGCGAGAACCCGTTGCCCACTTCTGCATTCATGTTCGGGATGGGCGCCTTCATTAGTTTTTGTGATGCCTATCACAGGGTTCAATTGTAGGGAAACGAACAGCAAAACCCCGTGTTTGGGCTCGTACTTTCGCCTGCATGACCGATACCACGCACCTGTCGCTCCACGATCTACGCAACCTCGTCACCCACGGCGCTCCACGCGTCGCGGGCACCGCTGTGGCATTCACCCAGCACCACTACGACCAGGCCGACGTCGCGCGCGAACTCACCGTCCTGGGCGGCCCGGAGTTCATGCGATTCGCCCAGACCAGCGGCGTCGACACCCGCAACCTCGCCTTACCGCTGCAGCGCTATCCCCACCTCTCCGGTTTCACGGAGGCCAATGACGCCTACCTCGAGGTGGCCGTCGACCTTGCCGAACACGCCGTGCGTTCCGCGCTCGACGATGCCCGGATCAGCCCGTCTGAAGTGGACGCCATCGTGGCCGTGTCGAGCACCGGAGTTGCGGTACCGACCGTCGATGCCCGCCTGGCTGCCCGCCTCGGCTTGCGCCCGGATGTCAAACGCATCCCACTGTTCGGACTGGGTTGCGTCGGTGGCGCCGCCGGCCTGGCCCGGGTCCACGATTACCTGCGCGGCTTCCCCGACCATCTGGCCGTGCTGGTCTCCGTCGAGTTGTGTTCGCTCACCCTGCAACGCGAGGACACGTCTATCCCTGCGCTGATCGGCGTGTGCCTGTTTGGCGACGGCGCCGCGGCGGTGGTGTGCACCGGCGCCGACCGGGTGCCCGCACACGCCGATGCGCACCGCGATCCCCGGGTGCTGGCCACGCGGAGCACATTGTTCCCCGATACCGTCGACGTGATGGGCTGGAATGTCGGCTCGTCGGGATTCCACCTCGTGATGTCACGCGAGGTACCGAAGATGGCCGAACACCGTCTTCGCCCGGCCGTCGATGATTTCCTGGTCGAGCACGGACTGTCCACGACCGACATCGACACCTGGATCTGCCATCCCGGCGGACCCAAGGTGATCGACGCCATCGTCGAAGCCATCGGACTTGCCCCGCAAGCCCTTTCACACAGCAGCAGCTCGATGAGGGAGTACGGCAACATCTCCTCGGCCTCGGTGCTCGACGTGCTGCGGCGCACCCTCGCCGACCCGCCCGCTGCGGATTCGCTGGCAGTCATGCTGGCCATGGGGCCGGGTTTCAGCTTCGAACTGCTACTCCTGAGCTGGTGAGGACCTGATGTACTACCTGTTCATTCTCGCCGTCGCCGTGGAGCGGCTGGCCGAGCTGGTGGTCTCACGGCGCAACACTCGATGGTCGATGGCCCACGGCGGCAGGGAATTCGGCCGCAACCACTACCCCGTCATGGTGATGATGCACACCCTGTTGCTGGTGGCTTGCGTTGTCGAGGTGTGGGGTTGGCACCGTCCGTTCATCGCCTGGCTGGGCTGGCCGATGGTGGCTGTTGTGGTGATCAGCACTGCGGTGCGGTGGTGGTGTGTCGCGACCCTGGGCAAGCACTGGAACCCGCGTCTCATCGTGATCCCGAATGCCCCACTGGTGCAGGGTGGTCCGTACCGCTGGCTTCATCATCCGAACTACACGGCCGTGATCGCCGAGGTGGCCGCGCTGCCGCTGGTGCACTCTGCCTGGGTGACTGCCATCGTCTTCAGCACAGCCAATGCACTGGTGCTGACGGTGCGGATCCGCGCCGAGAACTCCGCACTCGGCTACCGCGGACCCACACCGTCACCGGCCGCCTGACACCAGCTGCCGCAGTCTTTCTCCCGCATCACCGCCGGGCGCCGGCAGATAGGCGATCACCTGAGTGTCGGGCGCATCGGCCGGCGTGAGCTGGTGGTGTTCGAGGTGCAACTCCCCCACCCGGCGATGAAAGAAGCGCCGCTCACGGGAGGCGAACCGCTCCACGCTGCTGGCCTGCCATCCCGCCCGGAAGTGCTCGCTGCCTGCCATCAACCGTTCGATCAGCCGGGTGTACGCCGCTTCTCCCACGCGTGGTCCGGCCTCGGCACGGAACTCGGCGAGAAATCTCGTGCTGTCGATCTCCCAGTCCGGCAACAACTCCCGGATGGCAGGATCCATGAACACCCGCCACAACAGATTACGGTCGCCGGCCTCAGTACTGTCGATGTTCGGGTACAGCGCTGCATAGGCCTCGTTCCAGGCCGCGATGTCCCAGGTGGGCCCGATGACGAACGCCGGGTAGCCGGCGAGGGCATCGAGGAACCGCTGCAGGTGTGGTGGCGTCGGCCCCGCGTACATGTCGACCGTCGGCTCGGGACTGTAGCCGCCCAAGGTCAGTACGTAGTCACGTTCAGCCGGTGAGAGCCGCAGTGCGCCGGTCACCGCGTCGAGCACCTGCTTCGACGGATTGATGTCGCGGCCCTGTTCCAGCCACGTGTACCAGGTGACGCTCACTCCGGACAACACCGCCACCTCTTCGCGGCGCAGCCCGCTGGTCCGCAACCGGGGCACCGCCGGGAAGCCGAGCTCGGCCCGCGGCGCCGCCTCCCGACGGGCGCGCAGGAACTCCCCGAGTGCCAGGCGTTGGCGGGTGCGTTTGTCCATCACCTCAGGGTAGTGGTACCGGTACTAGCATCAACGCCGACTTCCCACGTGGGAGCCCGGACTGCCACTGTGTGTGCTATGGCAGAACTCAGGTCACGGACGGTCACCCACGGTCGCAACATGGCGGGTGCGCGCTCACTGCTGCGCGCCGCAGGCGTGGCGAGCTCTGATATCGGCAAGCCGATCATCGCGGTGGCCAACAGCTTCACCGAATTCGTGCCCGGGCACACCCATCTGGCCCCCGTGGGCCGCATCGTCTCCGAGGCCATCTCCGCTGCTGGCGGGGTGCCGCGCGAGTTCAACACCATCGCCGTCGACGACGGCATCGCCATGGGGCATGGCGGCATGCTGTACTCGCTGCCGTCGCGTGAGCTGATCGCCGACTCGGTGGAGTACATGGTCAACGCCCACTGCGCCGATGCTCTGGTGTGTATCTCCAACTGCGACAAGATCACTCCCGGCATGCTGATGGCCGCGCTGCGGCTGAACATCCCGACGGTGTTCGTCTCCGGCGGACCCATGGAAGGCGGCACCGCCGTCCTGGTCGACGGCACGGTGCGCACCCGGCTCAACCTGGTGTCCGCGATCGCCGACGCCGTGAGCACCGAGGTCTCCGATGCCGACATCGCCCGCATCGAGGAGGCGGCCTGCCCGACCTGCGGCTCGTGCTCGGGCATGTTCACCGCCAACTCGATGAACTGCCTGACCGAAGCCCTCGGCCTGGCGCTGCCCGGCAACGGCTCGACGCTGGCCACCCACACCGCCCGTCGTGCGCTCTACGAGAACGCCGGCAGCACGGTGATGGACCTGTGCCGTCGCTACTACGACGAGGACGACGCGTCGGTGCTGCCGCGCAACATCGCCACCCGCGACGCCTTCGACAACGCCATGGCCCTCGACATCGCCATGGGCGGATCCACCAACACCGTGCTGCACCTGCTGGCAGCGGCGGTGGAGGCCGAACTGGACTACACCCTCGAGGACATCGAGAAGCGCAGCCAGATGATCCCCTGCCTGTGCAAGGTCGCCCCCAACGGGCACTTCCTGATGGAGGACGTGCACCGGGCCGGCGGCATCCCCGCCATCCTCGGCGAGCTGTGGCGCGGCGGTCACCTGCACGAGACAGTGCACTCGGTGCACTCCGGATCCTTGGCGGAGTGGTTGCGCGCGTGGGATATCCGCGGCGGATCGCCCTCCGAGGAAGCGGTGGAGCTGTTCCACGCCGCGCCGGGCTGTGTGCGCTCAGCGACAGCATTCTCCCAGTCCGAGCGCTGGGACAGCCTGGACACCGACGCCGAGAACGGCTGCATCCACGACATCGCCAACGCCTACTCCGCCGACGGCGGGCTGGCCGTCTTGCGCGGCAACCTCTCCGTCGACGGCTGCATCGTCAAGACCGCGGGTGTCGACGAATCCATCTGGAAGTTCTCGGGTCCGGCCGTGGTGGTCGAGTCGCAAGAGGACGCCGTCGACGCCATCCTGGGTGGCCGGATCGAACCGGGCGACGTGGTGGTGGTGCGTTACGAGGGCCCCAAGGGTGGCCCCGGCATGCAGGAAATGCTCTACCCCACTTCGTATCTGAAGGGTCGCGGGCTGGGCAAGGTGTGCGCGCTGGTGACCGACGGCCGGTTCTCCGGCGGGTCATCGGGCCTATCCATCGGGCACGTCTCCCCCGAGGCCGCCGCGGGTGGCACCATTGCGCTGGTCGAAGACGGTGACCTGATCACCATCGACATCCCCCACCGCAGCATCATCCTCGACGTCCCGGATGACGAGTTGGAGCGCCGCCGCGCCGCCCTGGAGGCTGCGGGAGGCTACAAGCCCAAGAACCGCGAGCGGGTGGTCTCGGCGGCACTGAAAGCCTATGCCGCGCTGGCCCTGTCAGCCGACAAGGGTGCCGCCCGGGACGTCGCCTCGCTCTAGGCACATCGTGTGCATCGAGGCTGTGGATGTAGTGCCAACTGTGGATAACTCGGCAGGTGTCGTGTAGTCGGAGCTGTTGTCACGCAATGCTTGTCGGTGGTGCGTGGCACTGTCGAAACATGTTTGAAGACGTGCTCGATCCGGCGACCTGCGGGGACCTCACCCCGCGGGAGATGGTCGATGCCATTGCCGCGTGCCACCGCGCAGAGGCCACCATGGTCGCCCGCAAATTGGCCTTCACCCACAAACTCCTGGCTCATCACAAGGACAACGCCGCCGACGAGGAGAAAACCTGGGCCCACGACGAATGGGCTCACGTCCGCGACCAGATCGGGCCTGCGATGCGGCTGAGTCCGTGGCGTGCGTCCGGGCAGATGCGGTTGGCCGAAGGACTGGCGCGCAACCCGCAGACCGCCGCTCTGCTGCACGCCGGAAGGATCAATGTCCGGGTCGCCGAGACCATCATCTACCGCACCGAATTGATCAACCCCTCAGCCCAAGCCGCCGTCGATGCTCAGATCGCCGCCGAGGCCGGCAGTTACACTCTGCTCTCCGAAAAGGAGCTCGGATCGGCGCTCGATGCGATCATCGAAGTACACGATCCCGACGCCGTGCGCCGGTACCGCGAAGCCGCCAAGAACTGTGAAGTCGGATTCGGTAAACGTGATGACGCCACGGGCACCTCGTCGATGTACGGACGGATCTCGGCCGCCGACGCCGAACTGGGAGCCCGCGTGCTCACTGCGCTGGTCAAGACCGTGTGTGCCAATGATCCCCGCAGTAAGGGCGAACTACGGGCTGCCGCCCAGGGTGCGGTCTACCGAGGCCAGAACCGGCTGGTCTGCCACTGCAATGCCCCCGACTGTGTGGCGGCCACCCTGCCTTCAGCAGTGCCGTCCACGGTGATCCACGTTCTGGCCGAACACGAAGCGCTCGAAGAGATCCTGGCGCAGATCGACGCCCTCCGACAGCCACAGTCCAGCGGTTCGACTGCCGCGCCGCCCACGGTGGATCTCGACTCGGTGATCGAGGCCGCCGACGCCGCTGAAGCCGCCCGCCCCGCCGCGCCACCCGAGCCGCCACCACCCGGGGAAGAACCCAAGCCCGCACCGGAGCCCCCTGTGGATGGTGCACCCGACTGGTCGCACTGGTTCACCACCGACACCGGTGACGGTGACGGTGACGGTGACGAGCCACCCTGGGCTACCGGCAGTTCACCGCAACCGCCTCCCGGACCGGGCGACCCGGACACCGACGGTGGAGGTGCGACGGCCGTCCCCACCGATGAGGCGGATGAGTCGAATTCGGCTTCACCGCAGGCTCCCGCGGCCCCGACTGCACCGCAGACACCCGCAGCCTTCGTCCCACCGCGGCGCCCCCGCCCGGCGGTCACCTTGGGCGGCGCGATCATTCCACTCGACCTACTCGCTGAGATGATCCGCGACGGCGCCACCATCACCGCCCTGCCCATCCCCACTGCTCCACCAGCGTCCGGCTACCGATTCACCGGCTCTACCCGCGAATTCGTCCAGTGCCGCGATATGGGCTGTCGATTCCCCGGGTGCAACAACAAAGCCGAGTACGCCGACATCGACCACACCCAGCCCTACGACGAGGAGGGTGCCACCCACCCCTCCAATGGCAAGGTTCTCTGTCGAACTCACCATCTCACCAAGACATTTCGCGAGGGCCCCGACGGGTGGCGCGACCGACAACTACCCTGCGGCGAGGTTCACTGGACCGCGCCCACCGGCCACACCTACATCACCGCACCTACCAGCAAACTCCTGTTCCCGGACTGGGACCCGACCACCGCGGCCCTGCCACCCCCAACGCGGCCCAGAAGACGCAGGAACACCCCGGGTCCCGCCATGCCCATTCGCAAGAGCACCCGCGAACAAGAGCGCGAGTATCGAATCAATGCCGAACGCGAATACAACGCGATGCAACGCGCCCTCGGGAAACCCCCGGGTAAACCTCCGATCTAGCCTCTTGGCTCAAAGTAGCTGCCCGCCTTCAGGTCCTCCAGCAGGCCCGGGTACTGCGGCGTCCATCCGAGCAGCTTCTGTGTGATGGCGCTGGACGTCGGGTTGTCCAGTGAGGCCACCCATCCGATGAAGCCGAGCTGTTCGTTCGCCTCTTCCGGGGTGACGCTGACCGCGGGCACACCGAGCTGATCACCGATCGCGGCGGCGATGTCGCGGAAGGCGATGCCCTCTTCGGCGGCCCCGTGCAGTACGGACCCGGCCGGAGCCGATTCGACAGCCAACCGGTACAGGCGGGCGGCATCGCGGTTGTCGACGGCGGGCCAGCGGTTGGTGCCGTCGCCGATGTAGAGGGCCTGCCCGGTGGTGCGGGCGTTGGCGATGATCGTCGGGATGAAACCGTGAAAGTCAGTGGGCCCGTGCACCGTCGGCGCCAACCTCACGACGGCCGCGCGGACACCCTTGCCCGCCAGAGCCAGGGTGGCGTTCTCCGACGCCACACGCGCGCCGGACGGGTCCACGGTGGACTCCTCGGTACCCAGTTCACCGCTCGAACCCACCGCCAACATCGCTGTGCCCGAGGTGTTGATCAGGGGTTTCCCTGAACCCGCCAACGCGGCACCCATGGCTTCGACGGCGTTGAGATCACTGACGGCCGAGGCGGCGTAGTCGGAGAAATCGTGCTTGTAGGCCAGGTGGATCACCCCGTCGGCGTCGGCGGCCGCACCGGCGAGGAGGTCGAGGTCGTCGAGGGTGCCGCGGACCACCCCGGCGCCGGCGGTGGTCAACGCCTCGGCCGAGGCCTCGGAGCGGGCCAGCCCGCTGACCTGATGACCGTTGTCGAGCAGCTCCCGAACCACCAGGGAGCCGATGTGTCCTGAGGCTCCGGTGACAAAAACGCGCATGATGAATCCTCCGTCTCGTGTGATGTCAGTAGCTGACATCAACCTACGCCTGATGTCAGCGTCTGTCATCGCCGTAGAATTCCCGCATGGCGCGTTGGGAACCGGATGCACAGGGCCGGCTGGAACGCGCGGCGCTGGATTTGTACTCCGAGCGCGGGTACGACCAGACCACGGTCGCCGATATCGCCGAACGCGCCGGAGTCACCGAACGCACCTTCTTCCGGCACTTCGCCGACAAACGGGAGGTGCTGTTCCGCGGTGACGAACTGGCGCAATCCATCGCCTCGGCCTTGCAGGGGGTTCCCGACTCCGTGCCGCCGCTGGATGCCGTGGCCACTGCGCTGGCGAGTACGGCCACGTTCTTCGACGAACGCAAACCGCACTCGCTGAAACGTCAATCGGTGATCAAAGCCAATTCGGCTCTGCAGGAACGGGAATTGATCAAGCTCGCCTCGATGGCCGCCATCATGGGTGACGCCCTGCGCAGCCGGGGCGTGGCCGAACCGGCCGCCAGCCTGACCGCACAGGCGGGAATCGGAGTGTTCAAAGTCGCCTTCGAACGCTGGCTCGCCGACCGGAGCGATCGTAGTTTCGCGGTGCACATCCGCGAGTCGCTGGCCGAGCTCAGGGCCGTGATGAGCTGAACTGGGCCGCGAGATAGGGCGCAGTGCGGCTGCGTTTGTGAGTCGACACCTGCCGCGGGGTGCCTGCGACGACGATGTTCCCGCCGTCGTCACCGCCGCCGGGGCCGAGGTCGATGACGTGGTCGACGCCCGCCACGACGGTCATGTCATGCTCGGCGACCACCACGGTGTTACCGGCGTCGACCAGGTGGTGTAGCTGGCGTTCCAGCAGTTCGACGTCGGAGGGGTGCAGTCCGGTGGTGGGCTCGTCGAGGACGTAGAGCGTGTGGCCGCGGCGGGCGCGCTGCAGTTCCGTGGCGAGTTTGATGCGCTGCGCCTCGCCGCCGGACAACTCGGTGGCCGGCTGCCCGAGGCGCAGATAACCCAGGCCGACGTCGCGCAGTGTGCCCAGACTCCGTGCCGCACTGGGCAGATCAGCAAGGAACGGAAGTGCCTCGTCAACCGTCATGGCCAGCACGTCGGCGATGGTGCGGCCCCGGTAGGTGACCTCCAATGTCTCGCTGGAGTAGCGGGCACCCCGACATGTGGGGCAGGTGGCGTAGGTGCCGGGCAGAAACAGCAGCTCCACCGCCACAAAACCTTCACCCTGGCACGTCTCACAGCGCCCCTCGGCGACGTTGAACGAGAAGCGGCCCGCGCTCCAGCCGCGCCGCCGGGCCTCGTCGGTGTCCGCGAACGCCTTGCGCACGGCGTCGAACATTCCGGTGTAGGTGGCCAGATTCGACCGCGGGGTCCGCCCGATCGGTCTCTGGTCCACGGTCACCAACCGGTCGATGATCTCGGCGCCCTCGGCCGTGACACCGACGGCGGCATCGGAGTCGATGTCGAGGAGTTCGACGTCGGCCTCGACCTCGGCTACCTCCGTCTTCCCCAGTCGGCGCGCCATCACGTCGCCGAGCACCTTGCACACCAGCGTCGACTTACCCGACCCGGAAACCCCGGTGACGGCGACGAACGTGCCCAGCGGGATGTCGACGTCGACATCGCGCAGATTGTGGAACGTGATGCCGCGCAGCCGCAGGACACCGGACGGTGTTCTGGTTGTGTTGCGCTGCAGGGGTTCCCGGTCGAACAGGTATCTGCGGGTGACCGACGGCTCGACATCGGACAGCCCGGTCACCGGACCGCTGTAGAGCACCTCGCCGCCCAGTTCGCCTGCACCGGGACCGACATCTACCACCCAGTCGGCCCGGCGCACCACATCCATGTCGTGTTCGACCACGAACAGCGAATTGCCCGCCCGCCGCAGCCGGTCCAACACCTCGAGCAGCGGTTCGGCGTCAGCGGGATGCAGCCCCGCCGACGGCTCATCGAGCACGTAGAGCACCCCGAACAGCCCGGCCCGCAGCTGGGTGGCCAGGCGCAAGCGCTGCAGCTCGCCCGGCGACACCGTGGGCGTGCGCCGGTGCAGACTCAGGTAGCCGAGCCCGAGGTCGACCAGCACGGCGATGCGGGCCACCAGATCGGCGGCGATCATGGTGGCGACCTCGGTGAGCTCACCAGACTCGGTGGACTCGTATGCGGCGGCGAATTCCGTTCTGGTGGCGGCCGGTTGCAGCACGTCAGCCAGGGCGGTCAGGGGCAGCGAGACCAGTTCGGCGATGTTGAGGCCCGCGAAGGTCACCGCCAGGGCTTCCGGTCGCAATCCGGAACCGTGGCACACAGGGCAGTCGACGCTGTCGACGTACTGCAGGACTCGTCGACGCATCATCGCGCTCTGTGAGTTGGCCAAGGTGTGCCGGACATGGCGCTCGGCGCTGCTGAACGTGCCGTTGTAGTAGTAGTCGGCAGTGACAGGATGCTGGCTGGGATCGATCTCGACGGTGGGCTGTTCGTCGGTGAACAGAATCCAATCACGTTGCCGCTTGGGTAGTTTGCGCCACGGCTTGTCGATGTCGTAGCCGAGGGTGATGAGGATGTCACGCAGGTTCTGCCCCTGCCACGCGCCCGGCCAGGCGGCCACCGCACCCTCGCGGATGGTGAGCGACGGGTCCGGTACCAGGGTCTGTTCGGTCACCCGGTGGATTCGGCCCAGGCCGTGGCACTCGGGGCAGGCGCCCACCGTGGTGTTGGGTGAGAACGCATCGGAGTCCAACCGTTCCGTCGCATCCGGTGGGTAGGTGCCGGCACGCGACAACAGCATCCGCAGCAGGTTCGACAATGTGGTGACGGTGCCGACGGTGGACCGGGAACTGGTGGCTCCGCGGCGCTGCTGTAGCGCCACCGCAGGCGGCAAGCCGGTGATGTCGTCGACCTTGGGCGCGTCGTTGGGCAGCAGCAACCGGCGAGCGTAGGGCGCCACCGACTCGAAATAGCGGCGTTGCGCCTCGGCGTAGATGGTCCCGAACGCCAGCGACGACTTCCCCGATCCGGAAACGCCGGTGAACACCACGAACGCGTCACGCGGCGCGGCGACGTCGACCGAGCGCAGGTTGTGGACGCGAGAGGCGTACACACGGACATAATGGTCGGGTTCGTCGCTCATCCGACCCATTGTCGCCCAGTGCGTCGTACCATCACGTCGTGTCTCAGCCTGAGATCCTCAGAACCTCGCCGTTGGTCGATGAGATCCTCGACGTTCACCGGGACCGGGCACGCGGCGATGATGCCGGATGGGCCGCCTACCGAGCACATGCCTACCGGGTGTTCAACTTCGCCCGCGCGCTGGCCCCCGATACCGTTCACCGCGACGACAAGCTCGCGATCGCGGCCGCGTTCCACGATCTAGCCGCCTTCGACACCCTCGACTACCTGGTGCCGTCCATCGAAGCACAGGACGCCTGGTTGACCGCGACAGGGCGCCAGGGCTGGTCCGAAGAGTTGGCGCAGATGGTGGCCCAGCATCATCGGCTGACCACCTACGGATCCGGACTGCCCTATGCGCCCCTGGTGGAAGCCGTCCGGCGCGCGGACCTCATCGACGTCAGCCAGGGTGTCGTCAAATTCGGACTGCCGAAATCCTACGTCGCCGAGGTACGCGAAACCTTCGACGCCGGTGTCTTTTTCAAGCGTGTGATCCCGCTGGGAGCACTGCGGGCGGTCCGCACCCGCCAGCAGCCGGGGTTCCTGCGTCCCGGCAACGCATTACGCCGCTCAGGGCATCAGGCCTAGTACACGTCGCGCACGTAGCGCTTGTCCGCCACCAGTTGCCGCTTGTACTCCCGGGCGTTGTCATCGGACATTCTGCCGTGAGCCTTGATGATCTGGATCAGGGTGTCGTCGACGTCCTTGGCCATCCGGGACGCGTCACCGCACACGTAGAAGTGCGCGCCGTCCTCCAGCCACCGCCAGACCTGCGCCCCCTGGTCGAACATCTTGTGCTGCACGTAGATCCGCTTGGCCTGGTCCCGGGAAAACGCCAGATCCAGATGGTTGAGCAGCCCGTCGGCCACCATGTCCTCGAGATCGTCGCGGTAGTAGAAGTTCTGGGCCCGGTGCTGGTCACCGAAGAACAACCAGTTTCCGCCGGTGTGGCCGAGAGCACGACGTTCCTGCAGGAAGGCCCGGAACGGCGCGATGCCGGTACCCGGGCCCACCATGATCATCGGAGTGGTCGAGTCGGCGGGCGGGCGGAAGTGCGGCGACTGCTGCAGGAACACCGGCACCGGGGTGCCGCCGCACAGATCGGCGAGGAACGTCGAGGCCACTCCCCCACGCAGACCGTCCTGGTAGCGGAGCACCGATACGGTCAACTGCACCTCGTGGGGGCTGACCAAGGGTGACGACGAGATGGAATACTGCCGCGGGGTCAACCGCACCAGTGCCTCCTGCCACTGCTCGGGCGCGGCACTGACCCGGAACTCCCGCACCACATCGAGCCCGTTGCGGTTGTCCAGCCAGGAATCCAGCTTGCGTGGGGCACCGACGAAGTCCAGCAGTCCCGGGGTGACACGACAGATGTCGTAGCTGGTGGTCAGCGCATCGCCCAGAGAGGTCTCCACACCGTCGACGGTGACAGTGGTCCGCGCGTCGAGACCCGTTGCGGTGAGCCAGGTCCGCACGGCGATGTCACTGTTGCGGGGCACCACCCCCAGGGAGTCACCGGCGGCATAACTGACCCCGTGTCCAGAGAGGTCGAAGCCGAACTGGCGGACCTCTTTGACCGAACCCTCGGGAGTGAGCCGGTTGTTGCGCACCAGCGGCGCGAGGACGGGCCGGTTGCGGGTAAACGGCTGAGCGGGTCTGGGTGTCGGAGTCGAGGCGGGCTTGTCGGAGACCAGGGCTGTCACGGTGTCGGCCCAGGTGGTCATCGGCTCTTCGTCGTAGGCCTCGACCTCGGCGCGGTCCAGGATCTTGACGGCTCCGAGGTCGGCGAGCCGGGCGTCGAGTGACTTCGCGTGACCGCAGAAACTGTCGTAGGCCCGGTCACCGATGCCGAGCACCGCGTAGCGCACGCCGTCCAGCTTCGGCGCCTGTGGCGAGTCCAGCCTGTCCCAGAAGTCGGCGCCGTTGTCGGGTGGCCCACCGTCACCGAATGTCGACGTGACGATGATGATCTCGCGGCCGGAGGTCAGGTCGTCAAGTGTGCAGTTGTTCATGTTCTGCAGCTGCGCACCCGCCTGCTGGGCCACCCGTGCGGCGAACTCCTCGGCGTTGCCGGTCTGCGACGCCCACAACACCAACGGTCCGGTGGCCATGTCGGCGCTCGTCTCGGTGAGCCGGGAGTGCGCACCGGCGAGCAGGCCGTCCACCCAGAGCCGGACTTCCCTGCGGACCGGTGCGTCGACCGGCAGCACCGGGACTCCGGGCGCGCCGCCGGGGATCCCGGCGAAGAAGGCGGTGACGTAGAGGTTCTCGTCCTCGGTGAATTCCGGAGCCATCGGATGTGCCGGTTGCGCCACCGGAGCCATCGACACCGCACACACCTTGAACTCAGGCTGCAGTGAGTCGGCATCCACGGCGTCGTTGGTCAGCGCGTTGACGGTCAGATCCTCGCCGTGAACGTCGTTCCAGTGGAACGGCACCCAGACGTTGCCCGGGCGCACCCGGTCGGTCACCACAGCGGGCAGTACTACCCGGCCGCGGCGCGAGGACAGTTCGATCGGCTGACCGTCGGTCACCCCGGTCGCGTCGGCAGGATTGATCTCGACGAACGGACCGGGATTGAGCTTGTTGAGTTTGGCCACTCTGCCGGTCTTGGTCATGGTGTGCCACTGGTGCTGCAAACGTCCTGTGTTGAGCACCAACGGGTACTCGGCGTCCGGCATCTCGGCGGGATCCATATGAGGGCGCGGGTGGAACAGCGCTCGCCGGGACGGGGTGGCGAACGCCAATCTCGGAGTGACGCCGGCATCGTCGACGTACAGGTGTTGGCTCACGCCGTCGTTGAGGTAACGAATGGGATTGCGGTCAGGGCCTTCTGGAGCCAGTGGCCACTGCAGAGGAGTCTCTCGCAGCCGGGCATACGACGCGCCGCGCAGGTCATACCCGGTCTTGGGGTTCCAGAACCGCCGGATCTCGTTGAACACCTCTTCGCTGGACTTGAAGTCGAATGCGGCTCCGAAGCCCAGTGCCGTGGCGACGTCGCAGATCAGCTGCCAGTCCGGGCGGGCCGCACCGTACGGCTCGCAGGCCTGTTGCAGAAGCGTGAGGTTGCGATCCGAATTCACGATCACCGCATCGGATTCCGACCAGAGTGTGGCGGGCAGCACCACGTCGGCGTAGCGGTTGGTGGCGGTGTCGAGGTAGGCGTCCTGGGTGATCACCAATTCCGCGGCCTCGAGCCCGTCGATCACCGTCGACCGGTTGGCCACGGTGGCAACGGGATTGGTGCAGATCACCCAGCAGGCCTTGATGTCGCCCGCAGCCATCTGCTCGAACATCGCGATGGTGCCCGGGCCGACGTCCGTGCGGATGGTACCCGGCGCCAGCTCCCACTGCTGTTCGACGAACTCCCGGTCATCGGCGTTGAGCACGGCGCGCTGCCCGGGCAGACCGGGCCCCATGTAGCCCATTTCGCGGCCGCCCATGGCGTTGGGCTGACCGGTCAAGGACATCGGACCACTGCCGGGACGGCAGATGGCCCCGGTGGCCAGGTGCAGATTGCAGATGGCGTTGGTGTTCCAGGTGCCGTGGGTGCTCTGGTTGAGCCCCATGGTCCAGCACGACACCCAATCCCCGGCCTCGGCGATCATGGCAGCCGCGCGGCGGATGTCAGCCTCGGCCAGGCCGGTGAGCTCGGCCACGCGGGCCGGAGCGTAGTCGGCCAACAACTCCGGCATGCTGTCCCAGCCCTGGGTGTGCTGGTCGATGAAACCTTGGTCGATCGCGCCATTTTCGACCAGCAGCGCCAAGATGCCGTTCAACAGCGCCAGATCGGTGCCCGGCTTGATCGCCAGGTACAGATCGGCCCGCTCGGCGGTGGTGGTGCGACGCGGATCCACCACGATCAGCTTGGCACCCGCCTTGAGCCGGTCGGCCATCCGCAGGAACAGGATCGGATGGCAATCGGCCATGTTGGAGCCGATGACGAAGAACAAGTTGGTGGTGTCGAAGTCGGTGTAGGACCCCGGCGGCCCGTCCGATCCCAGCGACTGCTTGAAACCCGTGCCTGCGCTGGCCATGCACAACCGGGAGTTCGACTCGATGTGGATGGTGCGCAGGTAGCCCTTGGCCAGTTTGGTCGCCAGGTACTGAGCCTCGATGGACATCTGACCCGAGACATACAGGGCCACCGCGTCGGGTCCGTGTTCGTCGAGGATGGCGCGCATCCGGTTGGCGGCCTCGGCCACCGCGTCGTCGACCGGGGCGGGCACCGGCTCCTCACCACGGGCCGGCCGCACCAGGGCCGTAGACAGCCGCCCGTCGGTGGCGGCCATCATCTCGGCATGGGTGGCGCCCTTGGTGCACAGTCTGCCGAAGTTGGTGGGGTGCAGCTTGTCTCCACTGACCTTGGCGATCACCGGCATACCGGTAGCGGAGTCGAGGCGGGTCTGCACCGAGATCCCGCACCCGACCCCGCAATAGGAACAGGCAGTGCGTGTGCTCAGCTTGCCCCCACCGTCTCAGGGGTGCGGCCCACCAGTTCCCCGGTGGAGGCGGCGCGCTTCATCCGCAGGAACACAAACCACGTCACGAACGCACACACCACGTAGAAGCCGAGGAACACCCAGAAGGCGTTGGTGGCCGACTTGGCATCACTGACGTAGGACATTCGCAGCACGATGTTGATGCCCACGCCACCGAGAGCCCCAACGGCGCCGGCGAATCCGATGAGCGCACCGGACATGCTGCGCGACCAGGCAGCCTTCTCGTCCTTGCTCCACTCGACGTGACCCTGGGCCTTGGCCTCGAAGATGGATGGGATCATCTTGTAGGTCGAGCCGTTGCCCAGCCCGGACAGGATGAACAGCAGGATGAAGCCGGCCACGTAGGCGAACATCTGGCCGCCGGTGGGCGCACCGGCGCTGCCGTCGTCGAGCACCCCGGCGGCCACCAGGATGCCTGCGGCGAAGATCATCGCCACGAACACGTAGAGCGTGATCTTGCCGCCGCCGATCTTGTCGGCCAACTTGCCGCCGAACGGCCGCGAGATCGAGCCCAGCAGCGGGCCCAGGAACGCGATCTGCGCCGCGTGCAGCGAGGCCTGAGCAGGGGTGTCGCCGCCGGCCAGGTAGTTGATCTGCAACACCTGCCCGAACGCGAAGGAGAAGCCGATGAACGACCCGAAGGTGCCGATGTAGAGGAAGCTCATCACCCAGGAGTGCTTGAACCGCATGGCCTCGACCATCGCACCGAGATTGGAGCGCTGGTTGCCCAGGTTGTCCATGAACAGCGCGGCACCGACGGCGGCCAGGCCCACCAGCACCAGGTAGATGGCGCACACGATGTAGGGGGCGGTGTTGCTGACCGCGGCGATCACCAACAGACCGATCAGCTGGATCACCGGCACGCCGATGTTGCCACCGCCGGCGTTGAGCCCCAGCGCCCAGCCCTTGAGCCGCTGCGGGTAGAAGGCGTTGATGTTGGTCATCGAGGAGGCGAAGTTGCCGCCGCCGAGGCCGGCGAACGCCGCCACGATCATGAACGTGGTGTACGAAACGCCGGGCTGCGACATCACCCACAACGTCAGCACCAGCGGGATCAACAACAACAGGGCGCTGACGATGGTCCAGTTACGGCCGCCGAAGCGCGCCGGGGCGATGGTGTACGGAATGCGCATGAAGGCGCCCACCAGGGTGGGCATGGCCACCAGATAGAACTTGCCCGCGGCGTCGATGCCGTAGACGTCCTGTGGCATGAACAGCACCATCACCGACCAGATGGACCACACCGAGAAGCCGACGTGCTCGGCGAAGATGGACCAGATCAGGTTGCGTTTGGCGACTTTACTGCCGCCCGAGTTCCAGGCGTCGAGGTCTTCGGCATCCCAGTGCTCGATGGTTTTCCCACGGGTCATGAGAAAAGTTGTACGGACTCGGCATTCCGCCTCGATTGCCCAGCCGTGTCGGGCTTGTCAATTGCCCCTCACATGACCGAAGTGCTCACCGTGAGCCTTTTGCCGTGTGCGCACGGATATCCACGGGCGACTCGCGTGCGAAACCGCGACGAAACAATGCGCTTCTAGCTTCGAGCCCATGTCCGACGGCAGCAGTCCCCAGTTCCTGCAGGGCGTATTCGAATTCAAGGGCGACGGTTACGACAAACCGGCTTTGGTCGATGACGCGCTGAAATACGTGGTGCCCGCGGGCGCCACCACCCAGCCCGTCTACTTCCGCGGCGGCAACTCCAGCAAGCACATGATCAGCGTGGTGCTCTACCGCGACGGAAAACCCATGCGCTATTTCCCCATTGCCGCCAAAGGTGCCACCCACGTGGCACTTCGGGTGGTGGAGGACCTGTTAGCCGACACGGTGCTCGAACTGTACGTCAGCGCTCCCTCCGGCGCCGCGGGAACGGTGATCGTCGACCTTGGCCTGGTGGAGTTCTAGATGACGCGCCTGGTGGTCGTCGGCAACGGAATGGCCGGCATCAGGGCCATCGAAGAAATACTCAGTCGCTCAGAACAATTCGACATCACGGTGTTCGGCGACGAACCCTACGGCAACTACAACCGCATCCTGTTGTCGAATGTGCTTGCCGGCAGCGATGATCCGGGAGAGATCTACCTCAACACCCTGGATTGGTACTCCGACAACAACATCGACTTGCGAGCTGGCGTCCGCGTAGTCCGGGTCGACACCTTCGCCCACCTTGTGCACGCCGACGACGGCACGTCCATGCGCTACGACAAGCTGATCCTGGCCACCGGCAGCCGGTCGTTCTTCCCACCGATGACCGGACTGTGGGCCGACGACAAGACCTTGGCCGACGGTGTTTTCGGGTTTCGCACCCTCGACGACACGTCGTCGATGATCGCCGAGGCCGCCAACCGCACCAAGGCCGTGGTGATCGGCGGCGGCCTGCTTGGGCTCGAGGCCGCACGCGGACTGCAGAACCGGGGCATGGCCGTCGACGTGGTGCACGCCGGACCCACGCTGATGAACGCCCAACTCGACGACTTGGCCGGTGCGATTCTGCAGAAGTCGGTGGAGGCACTGGGTATCGGCGTGCACACCTCGAAGCGGACCACCGAAGTGCTGGTGGATGACGAGGGCGCCGGCGGGCGACTCAAAGGCGTGGTGTTCTCCGACGGGAAACGACTGGACTGCGACATGCTGGTGATCGCCGCAGGCATCCGGCCCAATGTGGGCCTGGCACAACGCGCCGGTCTGACCGTGGAACGCGCCATCGTCACCGACGACCACATGCGCTCGGTCGACGACGACGACATCTACGTCGTCGGTGAATGCGCCCAGCACCGCGGACAGGTGTACGGCCTGGTCGCCCCGCTGTGGGAGCAGGCCAAAGTGCTCGCCGACCACCTCACCAACACCGATCTTCACGCGGCGTACCACGGGTCGCGGGTGGCAACCAAGCTGAAGGTGGCCGGCGTCGACGTCGCCTCGATGGGCATCAAAGCACCCGAACACGCGGGAGACGAGTTCGTGCAGTACTCCGAGCCGCGGAAGGGGGTGTACAAGACGGTGGTCATCCGCGACGGAAAGCTGGTGGGCGCCACCCTCGTCGGTGATGTCAGCAAGGTGTCGTTCCTGACGCAGGCCTTCGACAACGGACTGCCCCTGCCCGACGAGCGGGTGGCGCTGATGTTCGACATCGGCACCCCCGACGTCGAAGTCGGTGTCGCGGAACTGTCCGACGACGCCCAGGTGTGCAACTGCAACGGTGTCTCCAAAGGCGCCCTGGTGTCCTGCGTGAAGGACGGCACCACCTCGGTGGCCGGCGTGATGAAGAAGACCAAGGCGGGCAAGGGCTGCGGCTCGTGTAAGCAGTTGGTGGGCCAGATCGTCGAGTGGGCCGCCGGCGGTGCGGTCACCGAGGATCCGTCGGCCTCCTGGTACGTGCCGGGCGTCCCGTACGCCAAACCCGAGCTGATGCGGCTGATCCGGGAACTGCACCTGCATTCGGTATCGTCGGTGTTCAATGCCCTGGCTCCCGACGGCAAGGCCGACGCCGGATCCAAGATGGCCCTGTCGTCGCTGTTGGAGATGATGTGGGCCGACGAGTTCGTCGACGAAAAAGACGCCCGGTTCATCAACGACCGGGTGCACGCCAACATCCAGCGTGACGGCACGTTCTCGGTGGTGCCCCAGATGAAGGGTGGCGTGACCTCCGTCGCGCAACTGCGCAAGATCGCCGATGTCGCCGAGAAGTACGAGATACCGATGATCAAATGCACCGGCGGACAACGCATCGACCTGCTCGGGGTCCGCAAGGAAGACCTGCCCGGGGTGTGGGCAGATCTGGACATGCCGTCGGGATACGCCTACGGCAAGAGCTTCCGGACCGTGAAAACCTGTGTGGGTAGCGACTTCTGCCGCTTCGGGGTGGGCGACTCCACCGCGCTGGGCATCGCGCTGGAAGAGCGCTATCAGGGGTTGGCCAGCCCGGCCAAGCTCAAGCTGGCCGTCACCGGATGCCCGCGCAACTGCGCCGAGGCGCTGTGCAAGGACCTGGGCGTGCAGGCGATCGACGGCGGACAGTGGGAGATCTACGTCGGTGGGGCCGCCGGGGCGCACATCCGCAAAGGCGACCTGCTGGCGCGCGTCGACTCAGCCGAGGAGGTGATGACGCTGACCGGTCGGTTCCTGCAGTACTACCGCGAAAGCGCGAACTGGCTGGAGCGCACCTACACCTGGGTGCCCCGGGTCGGCATCGAGCACCTGCGTGCCGTGATCGTCGACGACGCCGAGGGCCTGGCCGAGGGACTGGAAGAGCGGATGGCGAAATCCATTGCCGCATATCGTGACCCGTGGAAGGACGGAGCGCAGCCCGTCACCGAAGGGCAGTTCCGCACCTCGTTGCCGCTGCTGCCGCTGCCTCAGGTGCCGGTGCGATGAGCATCGAGGTGGGACGCGTCGAGGAGATCCCCAGCGGTGAGGGTCGCACGTTCGCCGTCGACGGCGAGCAGGTAGCGGTGTACCGGATGCGCGACGGGTCCCTGCGAGCCCTTGCGGCTGTGTGTCCACACAAGGGCGGGCCGTTGGCCGACGGATTGCTCGACGACTCGGTGGTGGTGTGCCCGCTACACAACATGACCTACGACCTGCGCTCGGGCGTAGAAACGTCCGGTAGCGGGCTCTCGGTGCGGGCCTACGGTGTCAGCGAGATCGACGGGACCATTCGCATCGACATCTGAGTGGGGCGAAGTAACGGCCGGGTCATGGATATGACACGGCACGAATGAATGTGTTACCGGAACAACTGCTCATCGTGACCAGGAAACGCGGTTCACTTCCGCGGCCGGATCACCCGCCGGTCGCACCATGGCTGCATGCGCCAAAAACGACGAGCCGCTGTCGTTGTGCTCTGCATCCTGGTGGCCGGCTGCGGCTCGACCAGTAACGCCGCCTCACCTGAGCCCACACCAACTCTGAAGCCCCGCCCGCTGGTCGAGCGGGAACTCCCGCGTCTGCTGCTGAGTCCACAAGAAGCCTCCGCCATCATGGGGGCACCGATGACGATCACGGAATCCAAGACAACCATGTCGGACAACAGCGCCGTCATGGCGCCACTGGAGTGCCTGTCGATCGACGGCGCGGCCGAGGCCCCGGTGTACGCCGGCAGCGGGTTTCGAGCCGAGTTGGATCAGAGCTTCAACAACGGCGATGCCTTCACCCACTACCTCAAACAGGCGGTCGTCCTGTTTCCCTACGCCAAACCCGCGGCCGCGTTCTTCGAGACGGCAGTTCAGCAGTGGCCCGCCTGCCACGAGTACACCCACACCCAGAGCGGTTCGCAGTGGACCGTCGGCGAGATCAGCCAGGTCGACCACATCCTGAGCACCGTCGCCACGCACGTCGACGCGGCCGCCCCCGGCTGGGCCTGCGGCAGGGCACTCGCCCTACGCAGGAACATCGTCGTCGACGTCAACACCTGCGGCGCCGACCCGGCCGACACGGCGGTGCGGATTGCCGAAGAGATCGGACGCAAAGTGTCGCGGCAATAGCGACTTCACACGTCCACGTCCTCGGGATCCTCCCTGCTCAGCGGCCGGCCTCGACTTTGGTAGAGCATGGAGTCGGCGTGCGCGTACAACTCCGAGATGTTCGCCTCGGCAGCATCCTGCGTCGCCGTGCCGACGCTGGCCTCCGGAGTGCGTCGAGCTATCGCGCGCAGGAAGTCAGCGACAACCCCCGGGTCGGCGGCGGCCACACCGATCGCAAACTCGTCACCACCAAGCCGCGCCACCACCGCATTCCGGGGCGCTGCCTGTCGCCAACTGCGCGCATAGTCGATGATGCGGCGGTCTCCGGCACGATGGCCGTAGGTGTCGTTGAGACGCTTGAGGCCGACGATATCGATGGCCACCACGGTGACAGGTGTCCTTGTCGCCCGTGCCCGACTCAGCAGATCACTGGTGCCGATCTCCCAACCCGCACGGTTGAGCAGGCCGGTCATCGGATCGGTACACGCCGCCGAGAACATTGCGCGCATGAGCAAGCCGAATGACTCGGCCGCACCGATGATCGCCACGACGATGATCAGAAAGGTGATGACACCCGTGAACGGCGCCGGCGCAACAGCGACGGCAACGCAGCACGCCGCCGCCAAGGTCACGACGATGCACCAGGCCTGGCGGGGCGGATGGAACGCTCTGACATACATGGCCAAGAACATCGGTGCGATCAAGCACATGTACTCGGCGGTCAAGGTGACATGAAAAGCCATCACGATGGGGGTAGCGACGCATGCAGCCACCGTGGCGGGCAGCAGGCGGCCCGGCGCCACCGCCAGCTGTAGCAGGCCGGCCAATCCCAGCACGATGGCGATGATCCCGCCGATGGGGTTGCCGTAGGCGATGTCGGTGCGAATCGGGAACAGTGTGAAGACCACGCCGTAGAGATAGAGAAACGTTGTAGCACCCAGATAAATCCGCAGCAGCCGTACTCGCTGGCCCTGCGCACCAGCGAATGAACTGAGGTGGTCCATGACTCAGCCTGCCTTGGCTCTTCGATTCCCCGTCGAATTCCAGCTAATGGTATACGAGCCTCGGGACGCTCTGTTCAGCCGTCGACGGCGCCCAGCAGCCAACCGCCCTGCGGCAACTCCACCGCGTCCTGCGGGCCCCACGAGCCCTGGGCATAGGGCTGCGGGCGCGGCGGGTTGTCCAGCACCGGCTGGCACACCTGCCACAGCCGGTCCACCTCGTCGGCCCGGGTGAACAGCGTCTGATCCCCGCGCATCACGTCGAGCAGCAGACGCTCGTAAGCCTCCAAGGGCGCATCGCCGGGATCGTCGGCCGTCAGATCCAGGTGGAACGTCCCGCGAGTCAGAGCAAGGTCGGGACCGGGGCGTTTGACGTTCAAGTGGATGTCGGCCGTCGGGTTGTCGTCCAATTCGAGCACCAGCTCGTCCGGGCCGTAGCCGCTTTCGCCGAACCGTCCGCACGGTGGGGTCCGGAACCGCAGGGTGACCACCCTACGGTTGTCGCCCAACGCCTTTCCGGTGCGTAGATAGAACGGCACGCCCAGCCACCGTTCGGTGTCCACCCACGCCTCCAGCGCAACGAAGGTCTCCACCTCGGAGTCGTCGGCCACATCATCGAGGTCGCGGTAGCCGTCGTACTGACCGAAGACCACGCGTGCAGGATCGAGCGGACGCACGGCCGTGAACACCTTCGACTTCTCGTTGCGCAGTTGGGTCGCGTGGAGTTGCACCGGCGACTCCATGGCCACAAAACCGAGCACCTGGCACAGGTGAGTGGTCACCATGTCACGGAAGCAGCCGGTCGACTCGTAGAAGCTGCCGCGCCCCTGCGCGGTCAGATTCTCGGGCACGTCGATCTGCACGGACTCGATGTTGTTGCGGTTCCAAGCCGGCTCGATCAGCCCGTTGGCGAACCGCAACGCCAGGATGTTCTGCACCGCTTCCTTGCCGAGGAAATGGTCGATGCGATAGACCTGCTCCTCGGCGAACACCCCTTTGAGGGTGCGCTCGAGCTCGCGGGAGGTCTGCAGATCGGTGCCGAACGGTTTCTCGATGACGATCCGGGTGTCTTCGGTGAGCTGTTCGCGGCCCAGCATGGTGATCATCGACCGGGTGGCCGCCGGCGGCACCGACAGGTAGATCACGGTCCGGACGTCCGTGCCCAGTTCGCGCTGCGCCTCACGCACCGCCTCGGCCAGGTCGGCACCGTCGTCGGCGTCGGAGACGGTGAACGTCAGCCGACCCAGCACGGCGTCAGCCACACCGCCGTCGAGGTCGTCGACGAACTCGTTCAGTGACTCGCGGACCATCCTGCGGAACTCGTCGTCCGAACCTGGCGCGTGCCTGCCCGAGCCGATGATCCTGTACTCATCCGGCAGCCGATGAGCCGCGGCGAGGTGATACAGGCCGGGGAAGAGCTTGCGCTTGGCCAGATCACCCGTCGCGCCGAAGAGGACGAAGACGTGGGGACCGAGTGTGTCAGACATTCCCACGGAGGTAGCCGTTGCCGGATGCAGTCAAACGCACCGGGCATCATTCCTGCGGCTTGACCGCCAGCACCGGTTTGGGGCACTGCAGGATCAACTGCTGGGACACACTGCCCAACAACAGCTTTCCTACCGGGTTGCGGTGCCGGATACCGATCACCAGCAGCTCGGCCTCGTAGCGGTCCATGGCCTCCAGCAGGGCGTCGGCAGCATACTTGCCCACCGGCTGCTCGATCTCGTACTCGACACCACACACGGCCAACCTGCTCTGCAACTCCTGCACCGCGTCGGGCGCGGCGAATGCGGCATCCACATACGAGTCACCCGCGGTCGAATTGACCACCAGCAGTTTGGTATTGCGCAGTTTGGCCTCGGCGATGCCGTAATCGAGCGCGACCCGGCCGAACTCGTCTGCGGTGTATCCCACGACTATCATCTACTGCTGCCTCGCCTTCTCTCGCTGATCCTTGTCGTCTTCCACGATCAGCAGGGTCTCCTCGCTGCGGTGCATGAGCTTCAGCACCAGCGGGGCCAGCAGCAGCAGTGCCATCAGCACGTAGGTGACGATGGCCACCGGCTCGGTGAACAGGCTGCTCCAGTCGCCGCCGCCCAGCTGCAGGCTCTGGCGCAGCTGCCGTTCGATACGGGGGCCGAGGATGACACCGATGATCAGCGGCAGCACGGGCAACCCGAAGCGGCGCATCATCAGACCCATCAGACCGAACAACAGCAACAGGGCCAGGTCCAGCGGTTGGATGTTGACGGCGAACGCACCCAGGATCGCAAAGAACAGGATGCCGGCATACAGGTACGGTCGCGGGGTGCGCAGCAGCTTGGCCCACAGCGGCGCCAGCGGCAGGTTGATCACCAACAGCAGGAAGTTGCCGATGAACAAGCTGGCGATCAGCGTCCAGATCAGCAGCGGTTCCTTGTCGAACAGCGTCGGGCCGGGCTGGATCCCGTAGGACACGAACGCGGTCAGCATGACCGCGGCGGTGGCGTTGGTGGGCAGACCCAGTGACAGCATCGGCACCAATGTGCCTGCCGCCGAGGCGTTGTTGGCCGCTTCCGGTCCGGCCACACCTTCGATGGCACCCTTGCCGAACTCCTCGGGATGCTTGGACAGCTTCTTTTCCGTGATGTAGCTCAAGAAGGTGGGCAATTCGGCGCCGCCGGCGGGCAGGGCGCCGAACGGGAACCCGTAGGCGGTGCCGCGCAGCCACGGCTTCCAGGACCGTGCCCAGTCCTTCTTGTCCATCCACGGCCGGCCGACGGGAATGATGTCGGCCGGACGACGACGCAGGTGCGCTGCCACCCAGAGAGCCTCACCAACGGCGAAGACAGCCACCGCGATCACCACGATGTCGATGCCGTCGGACAGCTGCGGCAGGCCGAACGTGGCACGGGGCTGGCCGGTCAGCGAGTCGATGCCCACCAGGCCGATGGCCAGGCCCAGGAACAGCGAGATGGCGCCGCGCAGTTTCGACGAGCCCAGCACCGCCGTCACGGCGACCAGAGCGAACAGCATGATCGCCAGGTAACTCGGTGCGCCCAGCGTCACGGCGAACCGGGACACCGCCGGGGCGAATGCCGCCAGCAGCGCGGTACCGATGGCGCCGGCAACGAACGACCCGATGGCGGCGGTGGCCAGCGCTTGGGCGGCCCGGCCCGCTTTGGCCATCTTGTTGCCCTCGATGGCGGTGATCACCGACGACGATTCGCCCGGCGTGTTCAACAGGATCGAGGTGGTGGAACCGCCGTACATACCGCCGTAGAAGATGCCGGCGAACATGATGAACGCCGCGCTGGGGCTGACGTTGTAGGTGATCGGCAACAGCAGCGCCACCGTCATGGCCGGGCCGATGCCGGGTAGCACACCCACCGCGGTGCCCAGCAGCACACCGATCACGGCGTACAGCAGGTTCATGGGGGTGGCCGCCTCGGCGAACCCCTGCATCAGCCAGTCGAAGTTCTCCATTTACAGAATCCCGTCCAAAATGCCTGCGGGCAGCGGTATTCCGAGCCCGGAATAGAATGCATAGAAGCTGAGGATGCCCAGAGCGGCGCCGATCAGAACGTTGCGCACATAGTGCTTGCTGCCCAGCACCGTCGCGGTGCCGGCGAAGAAGAGCCCACCGGCGATGGTCCAGCCCAGCGGGTTGACCAGCACGATGACGGCGACGAACAACGCGATCAGCAGCCCCACCGTGCGCCAGTCACTCTTCATGTTCGGGTCGATGTCCTCGCCGGCATCGGCCTCGCCCTTCGACCCGCGTGGAATGGCGATGGCCAGGATCACCGACAGCACGATCAGCGCCACCCCGACGACAATCGGGAACAGCCGCGGCCCAACGGGATCCACCTTCGCGAAGCCGTCGACAATACGCATCGCGTCGACGATCAGGAAGATTCCGACCACCACGCACACGGCGCAGACGACGTACTGCCCCTTGTCGGTGGTCTTCTGAGTTTCAGTGTCGGTGGTGGTCATACCAGCCCCAGTTCCGTCAGCGTGGTGGACACCCGGCTGTCCTGTTCTTCGAGGAACCGCTCGAACGGCTCCCCCGTCATGAACGCGTCGGACCAGCCGTTGGTCACCAGCGCTTCCTTCCAGGCGTCGGTGGCGTGCAGCTCTTCCAGGATCTTCACCATGGCGTCGCGATCCTCATCGGAAATCCCTGGCGGAGCCAGGATTCCGCGCCAGTTGGTGAACGTCAGATCGATGCCGGCTTCGGTGAGCGTCGGCGCATCGACACCTTCGACACGCTCGCTGCCGGAGACCGCCAACACCCGCACCTGACCGGACTCGATCTGGTCGACGTACTCCCCCAACCCGGAGGTGCCCGCGGCGATCTTGTTGCCCAGCAGAGCCGTCAAGAGGTCACCACCACCGTCGTAGGAGACGAAGTTGACCTGCTTGGGATCCACGCCGACCGCTCGCGCGGTCTCCATCGGGAACAGATGATCGGGTCCGCCCGGCGACGAACCGCCGCCGATGGTCACCCGGGCCGGGTCGGCCTTCCAGGCCTGCACGAAGTCGTCGACGGTCTGAAACGGCGAGTCGGCCGGGACCAGGATCCCCTCCTGCTCCTCGACCATCTTGGCCAAGGCAGTGGCATCCGAGGCGCGCGCCGACGAGCCGTTGGTGAAGACCGCGCCGACCACGCCGAGGCCCATCATCATCATCAGGTCGCCGTTGCCACGCTCGTTCATCAGCCGGGCCATCGCGACCGTGCCGCCGGCACCGATCACGTTGAACACCTCGACACGACCGGTGATGTCGTCGTCTTCCATGATCTTGACGGCGGTGCGAGCGGTGAGGTCGTAACCGCCGCCGGGACTGTTGGGCACCATCATGCGTAGCCGGTGCATGCCGGCTGGATCGTCGCCGCGGGTGACCCCGCAGCCGGCGAGTAACAGCGCGATCAGCACAACCGCAGCTGCGCGGACGCCATATGGTCGTCTGGACACCGAATGCTCCTGAGTTTTGTGGTGATGCTCAGCAATACTGTCCCCTCAAGTGACCTACGTCACTCTTTCGGACGCAAAGGAAGTTGTGAAAGTTAAGAACACGCGGCGCGGCGCCAGTCTGGCGGGCCAGTTCCTGGCCTTTCAGCTGGTGGTGGTTGCCGTGGTGCTTCTGGCTGTCGGCGCCGTGTCGGTGGCTCAGTCCACCAAAGAGTTCCAAGAGGTCCGCGGACAGCGGATGATCGCCGTCGCGGAGAACGTGGCGTCCACCCCCATCGTGCGCGAGCGGTTCGACGATCCGTTCGCCTCCCGGGTGCTGGCACCGGATGTGGACCGGGCAGTGGCCCTGTCCGGGGCCGGGCTGGCAGAGATCATCAGCCCAGACGGAACCGTCCGTGCGTCGACGGACCCCTCACGGGTGGGCAGTCCGGCCGAGTTCGGGGCGAGCAACGTGCGAATGGGCCGGGCCTGGTTCGGCGACGTCGACATCGCCGGCGTGCACAGCATCGTGGGACAGGTCCCCATTCTGGGAATCAACGGCGAAGTCCTTGCCATCACCTCGGTCAGCGAGCCCTACCCCACCGTGTGGCAGTTGCTTTCCGGAGCCGGCGAACGGCTGCTGGTCTACCTGGGACTGGGCGCGCTGCTGGGACTCGCCGCCTCCTGGCTGCTGTCACGACGGATCAAACGACACACCCGGGGACTCGAGATCGCCGAGATCGCCAGCCTGGCCGATCATCGCGAGGCCCTGCTGCACAGTATCGGCGAAGGTGTGGTGGCGGTGAACAACGACGGCGAGATCACCCTGCTCAACGACTCTGCGCGGGATCTGCTGGGGCTGGGTGAAGAAGCGATCGGCCGGCCAGTGGACGCGGTGGACATGGACCCCGCGGTGGTGGATTTCCTGCAGTCCGGCGACACCGACCACGCCGTCATCGCCACCCGCACCCGGGTACTGGCACTGAACCGCAGGGCAGCCAGCAGCTACGGACGGTCGATCGGTACGGTGACCACGATGCGCGACACGACCGAACTGGCGACCATGAGCGGCCAGCTGTCGTCCCACAAGAGCGTCACCGACACCCTGCGCGCACAGACGCACGAGTTCGCCAACCAGCTGCACACCATCTCCGGGCTGGTGCAGCTCGGAGAGTTCGACGCGGTCCGCGAACTGGTCGGCACGCTGACCCGGCGCCGAGCCGAGATCAGTGACGCAGTAACACAGCACATCTCCGATCCCGCCGTGGCGGCACTGTTGATCGCCAAGACCACACTGGCCGCCGAACGTCGGGTATCGCTGGAGATCTCCCCGGATTCGACGTTGGCACCCCTGGAGCCGGCCTTGGCCACCGACGTGATCACCTTGCTGGGCAATCTGATCGACAACGCCGTCGACGTGTCCGAGGGCTCCTCACGCTGTGAAGTGGTGGTGGGGGTGCGTGGCGAGAGCGCCGCCCTGGCGATCACCGTCACCGATTCCGGCCCCGGTGTGCCCGAGCATCTGCGCGAGTCGATCTTCGCCCGCGGCGTCACCTCCAAACCCGATGTTCCCGGCGGGCGGGGTATCGGCCTGGCCCTGGTCCGACTGGTCACCACACAGCACGGCGGGTCAGTCGACGTCACCGATGCCCCCGCCGGCGGCGCCCAGTTCAGTGTGCGAATTCCCTTGAGCGAGAATGCCCATGCGTGACGTTCTGGTGGTCGACGACGATTTCATGGTCGCCGAGATCCACCGCCGGTTTGTCGAGCAGGTGGACGGGTTCCGCACCGTCGGCGTGGCCCGATCCGGTGCCGAGGCGTTGGAAGCGGTGAACGAGCTGTGCCCTGATCTGGTGCTGCTGGACGTGTATTTGCCGGACATGACGGGTCTGAAGGTGTTGCAGCAGTTGCGCTCCGATGGCAACGGGGTGGGCGTCATCATGATCACCGCGGCCCGCGAGTTGGACACCGTGAGTGCGGCTCTGGATGGTGGTGCCGCCGACTATCTGATCAAGCCGTTCGAGTTTCCGCAGCTGCGAGCCAAGCTCGAGGCCTTCGCCGCCCGCGCCGCGGCATTGGGTACCGAGCGGCACGTCGATCAAGGCATGGTGGACAAGCTGTTCGGCAATGCCGCTGCTGCTGTCGGCGGCGGGGAAGTTCTGCCCAAGGGTTTGGGGGTCGAGACCGCGCAGCGGGTTCTCGATGCCGTGCGTGCCGCCGGCGAGGTGTCCGCTGCCGAGTGCGCCGAGATGGTCGGGATTTCGCGTGTGAGCGCCCGGCGGTACCTGGAGCACTATCTGAGTGCCGGGACCGTGGAGTTGCGGCTGCAGTACGGCGCCGGACGGCCCGAGCGGCGGTATCGGGCAGTCTGATTGCCCGCCTCTGCGCGACACGAATGCGACAGTCGAAGTGGTTGGGTCAAAGCCCGTGACCTGTACCGTCGTGCATAGGGATACTGCCGGTTTCAGCACCACCTCGGCACCCGTGCCCCGCGCCATCCGCAGAGCGCGCACTCAGCGACAACCACGTGGCCGAACGCAACACCCCACCCGACTTCTGAACGGAGACAGGACTACTGCGCGGAATCCAGCGACAGGATGGAGATATCAGGCGGCACCCCGACCCGCACCGGCGGCCCCCAGAACCCGGCGCCGCGGGAGACGTACAACTGGGTGTCCTGATGCGTGGACAATCCGGCCAGCGACGGCTGCACCGACCCCACGATGTACTGGAACGGCCAGGTCTGTCCGCCGTGGGTATGCCCGGACAGCTGCAGGTCCACCCCGCGGGTGGCAGCCTCCTCGACCATCACCGGCTGATGCGCCAACAACACCGTCGCCGCATCAGGGTCGACGCCGGCCAGCGCACGCTCGTAGTCGGGTGGGTCGCCACGCTGCTCACCGGCGAGGTCGTTGACGCCGGCCAGATTGAACGCCGCGCCGCCACGACGGATCAACGTGTTCTCGTTGCGCAACGGTGCCACCCCGAAGCGTTCGAGCTCCAGCAACCAGGGCACCGTGTCCTCCACGAAGTACTCATGATTGCCGGTGACGAAGAACGAGCCTTCGCGGGACACCAAGTCCTGCAACGGTTCAGCGGCGTGTCCGAGTTCCTCGACGGTGCCGTCCACCAGATCGCCGACGATGGCCACCAGATCCGGCTCGGTCTCGTTGATCATCCGGACGATGCGTTCAGTGTGTTTGCGACCCAGCAACGGACCCAGATGGATGTCGGAGACCACCGCGATCCGAAACCCGCTGAACGCCGGATCGAGTCGCCGCAGCCGGACCGGCACCTGCAGCACCTGCGGCGGTCCCAACGCAGTGGCCGCGCCGACCCCCACCAACCCCACCGAGGCGGCACCCGCGGCCACCGCACTAGCCCGGGCCAGGAACACCCGACGGTTCAGTCCGATCGAGTCGACCGAAGGGCCATCGGGAATGTCGGGCACCGTCGACACCGCAACCTTGGGTCGGCGTCGCACCCAGGGCAGCAGCGCCAACCGCACCGGCTCCATCACCAACAACGCCAACAGCAAATAACCGACCAGTGCGAACCAGATGTAACCAGGCCAGGCGAACCAGGCGGATTCCTCGACGCCGAACATCCGCGGCACGATCAACGTCGCCACCAACAGGACGGCCAAGCCGAGCAGAACACCGGTCAGAATCCGGCGCGTACGCCCCGGTGCCGTGGTGTCTTTGATCAACCGCTTCCACAGATAGAGATGCGCCAACCCGAGGATGGAACTGACAATGACGATGAACATGCAGGTGATCAGCCCTGCGTCCGGGTCCGGTGCATCACACCACCCTAGCCACGTGTCGCAGGTGCCCAGGCCCGCGTGATGCGGCTCACCAGCGGTTGCGCAGGCGTTCCCGCCACGAACGTCCGTCAGGGTCGTACACCAGTCTGTACGCCGGCACCGCCCACAACCGGGTGAAGCGGCCCAACCGTTCGGGCTGATGCGGACGCAGACGTCCGGGTGGGCGGGGACCCGTCCGGCCGCCGTGGTGCCACGCCTGCAGTGCTTCGGCGGCGGCGTTCACGGTGGCAATGACGTCGGCCGGATCGACCAGCCCGTCGTCCTGGCTGCCGTCGTCGGCACGGTCCAGGTGCTCACGCAGAAGCTGCAGGCGCAACTCCCTGGCGAACGCCTCGGTGGGGTCGACCACCGCACAGGCCAGCTCGCTGTCGTGTGTCCACGACCGTCGGTTGAAGTTGTCGCTGCCGACGGTCGCCCACACGTCGTCGATGACGCAGACCTTCGCGTGGACGTACACCGGTGTACCCGAATGGTTCTCGACGTCGAAGACGTGAACTCGATCCGGATCGGCGCGGCGGCACACGTCCAGCGCCTTCTGCCGTCCCACCGAGTTGGGCGGTAGGGCGAACTTCCCGTCGACGTCGGGGTGGCGCGGCACCACCGCAATCAGGTGCAGATCGGGATTGGCGCGCAGCGCGGCGGCGAACAACTGGGCCACTTCGGTGGACCACAGGTACTGGTCTTCCAGATAGATCAACCGGCGAGCCCGCGGTATGGCCTTGAGATAGGCCCGCGCGATGGTGCGCTCACCGTCCGGGGCGAACGAATAGGCCTGGTGCGCATCGGGATAGGTGCGCAGTACCTGCACACAGAGTTCGCCGGCCCGCGGCGGCGGAGGCAGCCGATCAGGCAGCGGATCGGCCTCGAGATCAGCGCCGCGCAGTTTGTCACGCAACCAGGCCAGCGGTGAGTTGTTGTCGATGGGCGTCGGATCGGCCCAGCGCTCCCGGAAGGTGGCATCCAGATGATCCACCGCGGGCCCCTGGATCCGCAGCTGGACGTCATGCCACGGCGGGCTGTCTCCGTAGGCAACCGCCATTTGCACCGACTGCGGATCCCCCGCGTGGTCGGCGTCGTCACGGCGGCTGTGACACAGGTCGATACCGCCGGCGAACGCCACGTCACGCGACGGGTCGCCACGGTGGCGCAGCACCACCAACTTCTGGTGGTGTGAGCCACCGAGGCGCACTCGCTGGTCGAGCAACACCTCACCCCCGGCCGCCTCGATGTCGTCTCCGAGGTGCTGATTCTCCTGCTCGCTGTACTGCAGCGTGTCCAGATGTGATCGCCACATCAGACCCTTGACGATGACACCGCGCTCGGCCGCGGCACTGAACAGCTCGGCGATCGTCGGCCCGTCCGGTCGCAGTCGCTCATCGGGATCACCGCGCCAGTCGGTGAAGAACAGGTGATCACCGGCGCCCAACTGTTCGACCTCGGCAACCAGTTCGTCGAAATACGTGGCCCCGTGCACCAAGGGTCGCACCGAGTTGCCCGCCGACCATGCAGCCAATGTGCTGGCCGGGTTGCCGCGTTCGGCGTCGGTGAGAAACCAGTCGGTGATCGTGTTCATGGTGCGACTCGGATACCCCGCTTTGCCCGCCGGCAGACCCACCACCAATGCCGAAGTCATTGTCGGACAGAGTTCTCGGCCCCGAGAATGCACCCCGGGTGGGCTGAGCCAGTATCGTCGTCGGCGTGGCACGCAGCGTCCTGTTCATCTACAACGATCCCAATGCCCCGGAAGCGCTTCTGGGCGAAGTCTTCACCGAGCAGGGGTTCGACGTCGACACCCTCAACGTGGTGCCCCTCGACCGGGCCCACGACCCGGCGTCGGTGACCGTCGAATTCCCGGACCCCACGAGCTACGACGTGATCGTGCCGCTGGGCTCACGCTGGTCGGTCTACAACGAGGAGCTGCGCGCCGGCTGGGTCGGTGCCCAGGAGACGCTGGTGCGTAGCGCCGTCGACGCCGGAGTCGGGGTGCTCGGTGTGTGTTTCGGTGGCCAGCTGGTGGCCCAGGCGCTCGGCGGGTCCGTCCGCAAAGCTGCCGTGGGCGAACTCGGCTGGTATGAGATCAGCACCGACACAACAGACCTGATTCCGGAAGGCCCGTGGTTCGAGTGGCATTCAGACCAGTTCACCGCACCGCCGGGAGCCACTGAGCTGGCCCGCACCGCACGGGCGTCGCAGGCATTCGTCTACCGCACCGCACTGGGCCTGCAATTTCATCCCGAACTCGATCTGCCCCTGCTGGATCTGTGGCTGGCCGACGAAAAGGGCGACAGCAGTGACATCGCGCGCATGGGCGTGGACATCGAAGCCCTGCGCGCTCGCACCGTCGCCGAGCAGGACGGCGCCGGACAACGGCTGCGCCGGCTGGTGACCGGATTCCTGGACCGCGTCAGTCGTGTCCCAGTTGGTGAGCCAACGCATCAGTGACGTCGGCATGGCGGAAGTGATGCCCGACTCCGGCGAGCTTGGTCGGCAGCACCCGCTGACTGGCCTCCGCCAGCTCTCGCACGCCTTCTGACCCCAGCAGCACCCGCGGTCCCAGCGACGGCACCGGAAGGATCGCCGGTCGGTGCAGCACCGCGGCCAACGCCTTGGTGTACTCGAGGTTGCGCACCGGTTCATGGCCCACGGCATTGACCGGCCCCGAGAGCCGGGGGTCGTAGAGGGCGCGGTGGTAGATGTCGGTCAGGTCGTCGATGCCCACCCACGACAGCCATTGCCTGCCGTCGCCGAGTTTGCCGCCCAGGCCCGCGCTGAACAGCGGCCGCAGCAACTGCAGGGTCCCACCCCGGGCGGCCTGCACAATTCCGGTGCGCACCAACACAACTCGCAACCCGGCATCCACGGCAGGTGCGGTGGCGGCCTCCCAGTCGGCCACCACGTCGGCCAGGAAACCGTCACCGCGGGAACTGTCCTCATGCAGCAACTCGTCACCGCGGTCGTAGCCGTAGAACCCGATGGCCGAGGCGCTGACGAACACCTGCGGGCCGCCACGGGCCGCGAGTTCGGCCAGGCGTCGGGTGGGTTCGATGCGGCTGTCACGGATCGCCGCTTTGTGCCCGGCGGTGAATCGGCCCGCGATGGACGCCCCGGCCAGGTGCACCACCGCGTCCACCCCCTCCAACAGATCCGCCGAGGGAGCCAGCGGATCCCATTGGCGCTCATCGGGGCTCGAGGCCGGAGTGCGGGTCAGCCGGATCACCCGGTGGCCGCCGGTGGACAGAAACGCGGCCAGCGCGGTGCCTACCAACCCGGTTGCTCCGGTGATCGCCACCGTCATCGGCGCCAAACCCGCGGCGCGGTGAGCGGCCAGATCGTCGGCGGTCTGGCGGTGCCGGTACCGGAATGTCGAGCGCAGTAGCCGGGCGGGTACCGGGGTGTCGACGGTATCGGTCAACAACGTCGTGCCGTCTCCGCGGTCGGCGAACTGATGAGTGTGGCGCCACCGGCCGGTGGCCAGCGTGGGCCAGGACCGCAGGCCTCCTGCGGTCAATTCGTCGGCGAAGCGGCGCGGCGGATCGTAGGCGTCGCCGTCGTGCTGGGCGTACCAGCGCAGCCCGCCCGGCAATCCCAGAACAGCGCGCCCGTCGCGCAGTGACGTCGCTTCCTGCACCGCGGTCATGGGCTGCCAGGGCGGGATCAGCCGATGAATCGCACCGGGCCGGGCGTGCCAGGTGAACACCTCGTCGATCGGATGGTCCAGGACGCTGCTGTATTCGATGCCCATAATGAGCAGCTAATACCCGTCCGGGCGGGATCTGACTCCGAATTCATCTCGTGAACGCATGTGTCCTGGTGCTGCCAGGCGGCAAACCGACCAGCGATCAGCCCACCCGCCCGTGGCAGCTGGCTCAGGTCAGGGTGGCGCTGTTGGCGGCGGAGCTTCGCCGCGAGTTCGGCGGCGCGGTACCGGTGCGCCGGGTGCGCTATCGGATGCGTGGGTGGAACGCGCCGCGCCTGGACGCACTGTCGGATGCGCGGGCCGTTCTCACCGACATCACCGCGATGGTGGTCCCTGACCGCGTGGTGCTTGTCGGGCATTCCATGGGCGCCCGGGTGGCTGCTCACCTGGCCGGTGAGCACCCCGTCGGCGCGGTGGTCGCGCTGGCTCCGTGGTGGCCAGCCGATGACGCGGCTCGGATCACGCCCGCAACCCGACTGCTGGCAGTACACGGCACCGCCGACACCTGGACCGATCCGCGTTCGTCACGGGTGCAGGTCACGCGGGCCGGTGAACGCGGCGTCGACGCCGAATGGATCGGACTCGACAGGGCCGATCATTTCCTGCTGCGGCGCTGGCCGGACTGGACTGCCCTGACCGTCCGGCTGATTCGCGCTCAGCTGGGAGTTTGAACAGCGCAGCGACGGTGAACCCGCCGTCATGGCCGCAGGCTTTCTCCGCCGCCGGCATTCCCACGGCTTCGCCGACCGCGACGATGCCGGGATGGTGTTGGCGCAGGCCCTCGGCCCGCGGACCGACGCGGTGGTGATCGGCCTGGCCCGCGGCGGCGTGCCCGTGGCCGCCAGGGTGGCACGGGAACTCGGCGCGGCGCTGGACGTGATGTTGGTCCGCAAGCTGGGCGTACCCGGGCAGCCCGAACTGGCGCTGGGTGCCATCACGGCCGGAGTCATGGTCTTCAACGAGCCGCTGATCGCCGACCTCGAGGTGGCCGAGGAGGACATCGACGTCATCGTCGAGCGAGAACAGCGTGAACTCGCCCGCCGTGAGCAGGCGTATCGGCAGGGTGGTCCGGCAGTCGAGATCGCCGGGCGCACCGTGATCCTGGTGGACGACGGCGTGGCAACCGGCGCGAGCATGCGGGTGGCGGCGCTGACGCTTCGTGACGTCGGCGTGGGTCACCTGGTCATTGCGGTGCCCACCGGGCCGGCGTGGGTGACGGAGTTGTTCGCGGACGTCGCCGACGAAGTGGTGTGCGTTCACAACCCACGACCGTTCATCGCGGTGGGACTGTCCTACGCCGACTTCGACCAGGTGACCGATGATGCCGTGGTGGCTGCCCTCAACGACGTCTAGTTCGGTTTGGGTTCCTGCTGCTCGTGCACCTCGGCTGATTCCTCGGTTTCAGCCTTCACACCCTCGGGCTCCTCGGCAGCGGCGGCCAACTCTTCGGCGGCCGGACCACCTTCGATCACCCGGGTGGCGGGTTCCTCATCCGGGTACTCGGCGTCGAAGTTCTGATACGTCGCGTCGATGGCCTCACCCGACTCTGCCTCGTCGGCAGCCGCCACGGCCTCCGCCACACCACGCTGGCGTTCGCGGATGGCGTCGACGATCAGCAGGATCACCCCGATGACGCTGGCGCCGATACACACCCAGGCAACCACGGCGTTACTGGTGACAACAGCGGTCACCAATGCGGCCAGGCCGACGACGGCCAGAACCAGCGCAACGATCAGCATGAGCTATCCGCCCGGTTAGTTGTTGCCCCGGTTGAACTGGTTGAAGCCACCGTCATTGCCCGCGCTGGAATCCACCGGGGCCGCCGAGCCGCGCTGGCCCAGCTCTTCCAGCTGGGACTCCAGGTAGGTCTTGAGCCGTGTGCGGTACTCGCGCTCGAAGGTGCGCAGTTGCTCGAGGCGACCTTCCAGCACTGTGCGCTGCTGGTTGATGGTGCCCATGATCTCGGAGTGCTTGCGCTCGGCGTCGGCCTGCAGTGCATCGGCCTTCTCCTGCGCCTGACGCAGCTGGGTCTCGGAGCGGTTCTGCGCGTCCGACAGCATGGCGTCGGCGCGGTTGCGCGCCTCGGTGACCGTGGACTCAGCGGTGCGCTTGGCCTCGCTGACCATGGCGTCGGCGTTGGCGCGGGCGTCGGCGAGCAGTTTGTCCGCCTCGGCCTTGGCGGTGCCGGTGAGCCGGTCCGCGGTGTCCTGCGCCAGGGCCAGCACACGAGCGGCCTTGAGGTGGGCCTCTTCGCCCTGCGGCGCTGCGGCCACCGGAGCGGGCGCGGGCGGAGCCTCGTAGGCCGGCTGCGGAGCCGGGGCTGCTTCGGGCTCCTGCTCGGGCTGGTACAGCGGGATGGCCTGCGTGGCCGACACGCCTCCCCCGGCGCGGGCCGAGGCCAGCTCCTGGTCGAGCTCGCTGACCCGCTGACGCAGGTCGGCGTTCTCCTCGATGAGCCGTGTCAGCTCGTTCTCCACCAGATCGAGGAAGGCATCGACCTCGTCTTCGTTGTAGCCACGCTTGCCGATCGGCGGCTTACTGAACGCAACATTGTGCACGTCGGCTGGTGTAAGCGGCATGTTCTGCCCCCTCAGGTCTGGACGGTCGATCCGATCTCGGTGTTAGAACGATAGACCAAGCTAATAGCCGGACTGTAACTGGCGTCCATCCTGTCACACCCGACTCGCCGGTTGCGGACCAGCTCAATAATTAAGAACGAATTTCAAGTTTGGTTGAACGCTGGTGACACGCGAGAGAAATGAGCGTGCTCAGACCGCAGCGCCGAAGGCCAGCTGCATGCCGATGAAGGCCAGAAGCAGCAGCACCATGATCGAGAGATCAAAACGCACCGCACCGATGGTGAGCTGCGGAATGAGCCTGCGCAGCAGCTTCACCGGTGGATCGGTGACCGTCATGATGATCTCGAGCACCACCACGGTGAAGCCACGTGGGTGCCAGTCCCTGCTGAACGAGCGGATGAACTCGACGACGACCCGAGCGATGAGCAGCAACCAGAAGACGAACAGCGCGAAGCCCAGGATTTCGAAAAAGAGCGCCAACGAGAGCCGACCTTACTGATGAGGGGTGTGATGTTGCCGACACCACCTCATGAGACGGCGACGTCGGCGTAGAACGACCCCGCAAGCCTACCGATCGAGCGGCGCGTGGGCCGCCCGGGCCAACAAACGGATCAGTTGTAGAAGCCCGCTTCAGCCATCCGGCGACGCTCTTCGGGAGTGACCTCGACGTCGGCAGGCGACAGCAGGAACACCTTGGTGGCCACCTTGTCGAACGAACCCCGCAGCGCGAAGGCCAGACCGGCGGCGAAATCGACCAGACGCTTGGCATCGGCGTTGTCCATGGACACCAGGTCCATGATCACCGGGTTGCCGTCACGGAACCGTTCACCGATGGTGCGGGCCTCGCTGTAGTCCTTGGGACGCAGCGTGGTGATCTTGGACAACGGGCTACCTGCTTCGAAGATTTCGGCCATCCGGCGTGGGTCCATCGCCAGGGCGCCGCGGGTGCTCGCGCCACGCATGCCACCCAGCCGGGGTGCGGGCCGCTCGAATTCGCGCGGACGGAAGCGGGGCTCCTCGGCGTAGGCGCCGCGGTAGGAGGGTGCGTACTCGGGCTCGCGGGCGTCACGCAGGTCGTCGTACTCGCGGTCGCGCGGGTCACCGTAGCGGTCATAGCCCGCGGGACCGTCTTCGGCACCGAAACGCTCTGTGCGGCGCGGATATCCGCGTGCGGCGCCGCGGTCGTCGTCCTCGTAGTACTCGTCGTCGTAATCCTCCAGCGGAGCCATTCCGAAGTAGGCCTTGACCTTATGCAGTGTGCTCATCGCTGGACCCTTCTCCGATGCTCTGACTGTGTGGTGCGTGATAAAGATGTGACTGGAGTGACTACTCACGGTGACGTTAGCGGTCGAGATCCCAGAAGCGCGGTTCCGACACGCACACATGTCGAACCATGTTTGACGGCCACCTCCAGGTCACCGGACATACCGGCGGACAGACCGAGGCGGCCCTGATAGAAGGCCTGTACCCGGTCCCGCTCCCCGCTAACCGTCCGAACGCCTCATCGGGGTCGGCGCCCAGCGGCGGGATGGCCATGAAACCCACGAATTCCAGTCCGGCCGTGGCGTTCACGGTCTCGCACAGACCGTCGATTCGACCCGCGTCATCGATATCGACACCGCCGCGGGACTCGTCGCCGTCCAGGCTCAGCTGCAGATAGATCTGCAACGCCTCCGCGCGGGCACCGTCGTCGAGGGCCGCTTGCGCACCCCGCCCCAGCGCGTTGATCACCTTTTCCGAACTCACCGAGTGCACCACGTGCGCCCAGGAGGCGATGTGTCGCGCTTTGTTGCTCTGGATCTGACCGATCATGTGCCAGCGCACATCTGACGGAATCCGCCCGGTCAACTCGGCGACCTTGCCGGCCGCCTCCTGGTCCCGGGACTCTCCGAACGCCCGGCAGCCCAAGTCGGCCAGAATGGCAATATCGGAGGCGGGAAAGAATTTGGTGACCGGCAGCAGTTCGACCTCGTCGAGTTTGCGGCCCGCCTTCTCGACGGCCAGGGCAAGGCGCGAATTCAGATTTGCCAGCGCTGCGGCCAATTCGTCCTGGCGACTCATTCCATCCACACCACCGAGGCGAGCCTACCGGTGGGCGCACCCCGGCGATGGCTGAACAAAGTGGGGTCGGCGACGGTGCATCGGGGGTCGACCGAGATTGCGGTGATACCCAAACCTCGCAGTTGACGGTCGATTCCGGCCCGCAAATCCAGCCCCGGTGTGCGCCGGGAAGTCACCGTACGACTGCCCGGCAGAGCGGCCTCGACCTCGGCCGCCATGGCCTCGGGCACTTCGTAGTTCACTCCGCTGACGGCGGGCCCGAGCAGTACCGAGATGTCGTCGACGTGAGCTCCGGCCTCGACCATGGCCTCGACGGTACGGACAACCACGCCGTTCTGGGCTCCGACACGACCCGCGTGCGCCGCGGCGACCACACCGGCACGGGCATCACCGAGAAGAACGGGCACGCAGTCGGCGGTGACCACCACCAGGGCCAGCCCAGGCGTGGTCGTCACCAGTGCATCGGTGGCGTCCACCGCGGAATCCCGGGGCTCATCGACCCGCACCACATGCGCACTGTGGATTTGGTTCATCCAGATCAGGCGATCGGGTGCCAGCCCGATCCCCTTCGCCAGTCGTGCGCGGTTGTCGGCGACGGCCTTCGGGTCGTCGCCGACATGATCACCCAGATTGAACGAGTCGTACGGCGGGGCCGAGACGCCGCCGGCCCGCGTGGTGAAGACGCGGCGGATCTTCACGCTCAGTGACGCATGAAGGGCGGCACGTCAACGTCGTCGTCATCGTCGGGCCCACCCACCCGGACCGTTGCACCGTTGGTGTGCAGCGGGACACTGGCCGCGTCGGCCGGCTCGAACAGCGAGGACGACACCTTGCCCGCCCGGCCCTGCGCAACCTGCTGCTGACTGGTTCCGGGCGCACCGACCGCCGGCTTGCGGCTGGCGGAACCGGTCTCGAACCCGGCGGCGATCACCGTCACCCGCACCTCGTCGCCGAGGGAGTCGTCGATGACGGTGCCGAAGATGATGTTGGCGTCGGGATGCGCCGAATCCTGGACCAGCGAGGCGGCCTCGTTGATCTCGAACAGACCCAGGTCACTGCCGCCGGCCACCGACAGCAGCACGCCCTGGGCGCCCTCCATGCTGGCCTCGAGCAGCGGCGAGTTGATGGCGATCTCCGCGGCCTTGAGCGCACGGCCGTCGCCGCGGGCGGCGCCGATGCCCATCAGCGCGGTGCCCGCTCCGCTCATCACGCCCTTGACGTCGGCGAAGTCGACGTTGATCAGACCGGGAGTGGTGATCAGGTCGGTGATGCCCTGCACGCCGTTGAGCAGTACCTCGTCGGCGCTGCGGAACGCGTCCATCAACGAGACCGCGGCGTCACCCATCTGCAGCAGCCGGTCGTTGGGGATGACGATCAGCGTGTCGCAGCTCTCACGCAGGGCATTGATGCCGGCTTCGGCCTGGTTGCTGCGGCGCTTGCCCTCGAAGGAGAACGGCCGCGTCACCACGCCGACGGTCAGGGCGCCGAGCTTGCGCGCGATGGTGGCCACCACGGGCGCACCACCGGTTCCGGTGCCGCCACCCTCACCCGCGGTGACGAACACCATGTCGGCGCCGCGCAGCAGCTCCTCGATCTCGTCCTTGGCGTCTTCGGCGGCTTTGCGGCCCACCTCGGGATCGGCGCCCGCACCGAGACCACGGGTCGAATCACGCCCGACGTCGAGCTTGACGTCGGCATCACTCATCAGCAATGCCTGGGCATCGGTGTTGATGGCGATGAACTCGACACCTTTGAGGCCCTGTTCGATCATGCGGTTGACGGCATTGACGCCGCCGCCGCCGATGCCGACCACCTTGATGACGGCGAGGTAGTTGTGCGGGGGGGTCATCGGTCGTCTTCCTCCCTGGATGGGTTACGTAAGTCAGCGGATAGTTCCTGAGTCCGGATGCGACCGGTGTGTCCCTAAACCCTCAACCTCAACCATAGGGTTAGAGTTATGTCAAGTAAATCCGCGCAACCAGAACGGTAGGGCGCAGCCCTCGGTGAACCGTGCAGGCGCGCCGACAACACGCGGGATTTCTGGGTTACTTGACGGTGGGCAGATCAGGGCTCGACACGTCGTAGGTCTGGCCGGGCTGGGTCAGCAGCGCCGCCAGCTTGTCAGCTTTCTCCTGCGTGCGATCCTCGGTTCCCCACACCACCACCCGCCCGTCGGTCAGGGTCAGCGTGATCGACGCCACCGACGGTGCGGCCACCCGTCCCACCTGTCCGGCCACCTCGGGTCGCAACGCCGTCAGGACCGCCAGCGCCGCCTGCGTGGGCAGGTCGCTGGGAGCGGGGTTCTCCACATCCAGGTACGGCAGGTTCAGCGGCGCGGGCCCGGTGGCGAAGTCCACGCCGTCGCGGTCATAGAGGTGCGGACCGTCGGGAAAGTCCTTCACCGCGATGGGGATTCGCTCCACGATGGTGATGCGCAGCGTCGACGGATACTCGCGCTGCACCCTGGCACTGGCGACACGCCGGATCGCGGCCACGCGCTGGGCCACCACGTCGGTGTTGATCTGCAGCAGCGGGGTGCCCTCTGTGACCTGCGAAGTGGCGATCACCTCGTCACGGGTGATCTCCTGAGCGCCCACCACCACGATGTCGCGTGCCGACATCAGCGGGGTGACGTACAGGGCCAGCCCCAGCCCGGTCGCCAGCACCACCAGGCCGATCGTCCACAGCACCACCTTCAGACCGCGCACCGTGCCACGCCGCGGCGGGCGGATGTCCACCGAGGGTGCACCCTGCGCCTTGCGCTTGGCGTCCCGCCGAGCCTCCTCGATGGCCTTGGCCCTGTTCTCGGCTTCGCGACGTTCGGCCCGTTCCCGACGCTCGCGCCGACGCGGGCCCTCGAGATCACCCGGCTCTTCGGCGGTGTGCGTCGAGGTGGCCACCGACGAGCTGTCGGAGAGCTCTGACGGTGGTGTCACCGGCTCTTCCTGCTCCTGCGCCCCGGCGTCCGATGCCGCCTGCGGGACGTCGCGATCCTGCGGCCCGGTCACTGCGACGCCCTGGCCTGTAGCTCGGCGATGATCTCGGGGCCCAGCATGGTGACGTCACCCGCCCCCATTGTCACGACGACGTCACCCGGGCGGGCCACCTCCACCACAGCCGCGGCCACCGCCGAGAAATCCGGCACGTAGGTCACCGGGACGCTGACGTGCTCGGCCACGGTGGCACCACTGACGCCGGGCAGCGGCTGCTCGCGGGCAGCGTAGACGTCCAGCACGAAAGCGCGGTCAGCACCGTCGAGTGCTGACCCAAAGTCCTTGGCGAAAGTCTTTGTGCGGGAATACAAATGGGGCTGGAAAACGCCGATGACACGGCCGCCGCCCGCCTGCTCCGTGAGCATCTGCAGCGCCGACAGCACCGCGCGCACCTCGGTGGGATGGTGGGCGTAGTCGTCGAACACCCGGACACCGGCGGCGGTGCCCACCAGTTCGAAGCGGCGTCGCACGCCTTCGAAGCCGGCCAGCCCGTCCAACACCGACTCGACCGGCGCGCCGACGTCGCGAGCGGCCAGCAGCGCCGCCAGGGCGTTGAGCGCCATGTGCCTGCCCGGCACCGCCAGCCGCATGGCGCGGGGCTGCGACTCCCCTGCCAGCTTGATCTCGGCGACCGCGCCGGTGCCCTGCTGCTGCCAGCTCAGCAGCTGAGCTTCCAGCGGCAGCGCGCCCGGTTGGCTGCCGTAGGCCAGAACCCGGATCCCCTGTGCCGCGGCACCAGTGGCCAGCTTCTCAGCACCCGGGTCGTCGGTGCAGACCACCAGCGCACCGCCGGGTGCGATGCGCTCGACGAACTGATCGAACACTGCGCAGTAGGCCTCGACCGTGCCGAAAAAATCCAGATGGTCGGCCTCGATATTGGTGACGATCGCGACGTTCGGGGTGTACTCGAGCAACGAGGCGTCACTCTCGTCGGCCTCGGCGACAAAACAGCTACCGCTGCCGTGATGGGCATTGGTCCCGGACTCGCCCAACTCACCGCCGACGGCGAACGACGGGTCAAACCCGCAGTGCTGCAACGCCACCGTGAGCATCGAGGTGGTGCTGGTCTTCCCGTGGGTGCCCGTCACCAGCAGCGTGGTGTGCCCGGCCATCAGTTTGGCCAGCACCACCGGCCGCATCACCACGGGGATACCGCGGCGCTGGGCCTCCACCAGTTCGGGGTTGGTCTTGGGGATCGCTGCGTGCGTGCTGATCACCATGGTGGGCCCGCCGGGCAGCAGGTCCAGCGCCGAGGCGTCATGGCCGATCCGGATCTGCGCCCCCCGCGCCCGCAGGGCCAGCACACCGCGCGACTCCTTGGCGTCCGAGCCCGACACCAACGCACCGCGATCCAACAGGATCCTGGCGATACCGGACATCCCGGCACCGCCGATGCCCACCATGTGCACCCGGTGCAGTTCCCCGGGCAGCGGCACGCTCACCGGCGGGCCGCCCGTCCCGTCAGCGCCACGTCGATGGCAACCTCGGCCACCCGCACCGCGGCGTCCCGGTGTCCGACCGATCCGGCGGCGATGGTCATCGCCGTCAACCGCCCGGGATCGGTCAGCAGATCACCCACCGCGTCCGCCACGAAATCGGGTGTCAACTGGGCGTCATCGATCAGCATCCCGCCACCTGCGTCGACCACCGGCAGCGCGTTGAGCCGCTGCTCGCCGTTGCCGATGGGCAACGGCACGTACACCGCGGGCAGTCCCACCGCCGACACCTCGGCCACCGTCATCGCCCCTGAGCGGCAGATCGCCAGGTCGGCGGCGGCATAGGCCAGGTCCATCCGGTTCAGATAGGGCACCGCGACGTAGGGCGGATCCTGCGGGCCGGGAGTGCGCAGATCGAGGGTGTTCTTGGTGCCATAGGCGTGCAGGACGGCGATACCGCGCCCGGCCAGCGCGCCCGCCGCCGCCGACACCGCGCGGTTCAGGGACGCCGCACCCTGTGAGCCGCCGAACACCAACAGCACCGGAGTCTGGTCGGCAAAACCGAAATGCGCTCTGGCCTCGGCCCGCATCGCGGCACGGTCGAGGGCGGTGATGGTGTGGCGAACCGGGACACCGACGATTTCGGCGTGCCGTAGACCGGAGTCGGGCACCGCGGCCAGCACCCGGCGCGCCGAGCGGGCCCCCACCTTGTTGGCGATCCCGGCGCTGGCATTGGCCTCGTGGATCACCACGGGCACACGGCGACGCCGGATGCCACCCCGGGCGGCCAGATAGGCGGGCAGCGCGACATACCCGCCGAACCCGATGATCACATCGGCGTCCAGGTCATCGAGGAGTTGGCGGGTCTGCCGGACCGCGCGGCGCACCCGGGCCGGCAACTTCACCAAATCGCCGGTGAGCTTGCGGGGTAGCGGCACCGGCTCGATCAGCTCGAGCCGGTAGCCGCGTTCCGGCACCAGCCGGGTCTCCAGACCGCGGGCCGTGCCCAGTGCCGTGATGCGCACGTCCGGGTTCAGGGCCGTCAACGCGTCCGCGACCGCCATTGCGGGCTCGACGTGACCGGCCGTCCCTCCCCCGGCGAGCACCACCGAGATCGAATTGTTCAACCGACCTGCTGCTCTTCCAACTACCGGCGACCTTCCAATGCACGTGAGCGGCCGCTTCCACTGCGCCGCTGGCCGCCTCCATGATGCCCTGTGCGGACGGGCTGGCGGTCACCGGTGGGTCGTTTCCTGACTTTGTTTCCAGCCGGCTTCCTCTTGGCGGGATTCTGCTTCTTGACGGTCGGCTGCGCCTTTGCCGACATCCGAGCAGAAGGCCGGGCCGACGGGCGGCGAGTCCGCAAGCGGTCACGCAACGCTTCCACCCTGGTGGGCACATAGGGCTCGGGCAGCGGCAGTCGCAGGATCCGGTTCATCCGGTCTTCGCGGCCGGCACGCAGTGCAGCCACCGCGTCCGGTTCGTGCCTGGCCGCGTTGGCCATGATGCCGATCATCAGAAGCGTTGTGGACGTTGATGTTCCACCCGCGGAGATGAGCGGGAGCTGCAGCCCGGTGACCGGGAGCAGTCCGATGACGTAGCCGACATTGATGAACACCTGCGACAGGATCCACAGCGTGGCGGTGGCCGTGAGCAGCCGCAGGAAGGGATCGACGGACCGGTTGGCGATCCGGGTGCCGGTGTAGGCGAACAACGCGAACAACAGCAGCAGCCCGAAGGCGCCGACAAAGCCCAGTTCCTCGCCGATGATGGCGAAGATGAAGTCGTTGTGGGCGTTGGGCAGGTAGTTCCACTTGGCCGCGCCCTGGCCGAGGCCGTCGCCGAAAACACCACCGTTGGCCAGCGCGAACCGGGCCTGGCGGGCCTGGTAGCCGGAGCCCTGGGCGTCGGCGCTGGGGTCCAGCCAGGACTGCACGCGTGCCGACCGGTAGCCCTCGACCATGGCCAACACCGCCGCGGCGCTCATCACCGAGATCAGCGAGGTGACGAACACCTTCAGCGGCAGACCGGCGTACCACAGCAGGCCCAGCAGGATGATGCCCATCGACACGCTCTGCCCGAGGTCGGGCTGGGCCAGGATGAGCGCCAGCGCGATGACCGCGCCGGGCACCAGTGGCACCAGCATCTCCTTGAGCGACGCCCGTTCCAATCTCCGGGTGGCCAGCAGATGGGCACCCCAGATGGCGAACGCGATCTTGGCCAGCTCGGAGGGCTGCATGGAGAAGCCGTAGAAAACGAACCAGCCGCGGGAGCCGTTGGCGATCTGGCCGATTCCAGGAACCAGAACCAGCACCAGCAGCACGATGGTGAAGGCGAAGCCGGGGAAAGCCAGCCGTCGCATCAGGTTCACCGGCATGCGCAGCGCGACGTAGAACGCGACCAGGCCGACGCAGGTCCACATCACCTGCTTGCCGAAAACCGCCCAGGGCGAGCCGTCGGAGTCATAGGAGTACACCCCCGACGCGGAGAGCACCATGATCAGACCCAGGGTGATCAGCACACCGGTGATGGCGACGATCAGGTGAAATGACGTCATGGGCCGCGACAGCCAGCTACCGAACCTGGTCGAGGCCAACCGTGCCGCGGCGGTGGCGCGCGCAGTCCTGTTCTCGGGGGCGGCTTGGTCTTTCGCGGTCACCGAGTCTTTCGCGATCACCGGGGTGGGTTCGGTGTCGGTGGCATCCGGATCGGCAGCCGCGGGCGCATCGGGTTCGGGCTTGCGTCGGAACCTGGTCAACATGGCAGCCATCAGGGCCTACCGGGTGACGGCGCGTACGGCGGCGGCGAAGGCATCCCCACGATCGGCGTAGCCGGCGAACTGGTCGAACGACGCGCCGGCCGGAGCCAACAGCACAGTGTCCCCCGGCGCTGCGAGGTCCCGGGCAGCGGCGACAACCTCGGTCATCAGGTCCGCCTTGTTCGACGCTCTGATCACACGAGTCACAACTGTCTCACTGGCCTCTTGCACCACAGCATCCTCTCCCGTCACAACCTCAACGACGGGGACATCGGGCGCGTGTCGGGATATCGCCTCGGCAACAACCGCACGGTCGCGCCCCAGCACCACCACGCCGGCCAACCGGTCGGCGACATTGCGCACCGTCTGATCCACCGAGGCACCCTTGAGCAGCCCTCCTCCCACCCACACCACCCGTGGATAGGCCAGGATCGACGCCTCGGCTGCGTGCGGGTTGGTGGCCTTCGAATCGTCGACGTAGGTGACACCGTCCACCGTCGCGACCACTTCGGCGCGGTGCCTACCCACCTGAAACGACTCGAGCGCCGCCGCGATGGCCTCGGCCGGAACCTGCACCGCACGCGCCAGCGCCGCCGCGGCCAGGGCGTTGAGAACGCCGACCGGTCCCGCGACCTGGATGCTGTCCACCGGCGCCAACACCACCCCGTCGGGACCAATCAGCCTGCCGTCGCGCACACCGAACTCGCCGGGGCCGGGTTCACCAAGGCGGAAACCCTGCTTCACCGGGGCGGCAGCCGCCCCCAGCAGGTCGGCGGCGATGGAGTCGTCGAGGCCGACGACCGCTACTCGCCCGTCCAGCGCCCGAGCCTTGGCCCCGGCGTAATGCCGCATCGATCCATGCCAGTCGAGGTGGTCTTCGGCGACGTTGAGCACCACCCCCGCCTCCGGCCTCAGCGACGACGACCAGAACAGCTGGAAGCTGGACAACTCGACGGCCAGCAACTCCGAGGGCTGGTCCAGCACGTCGAGCACCGGATCGCCGATGTTGCCGCACAGCAGGCTGCTCCGGCCCGCCGCGGTCAGCATGGCCTGCAGCATCGAGGTGGTGGTGGTCTTGCCGTTGGTACCGGTAACCACCAGCCACGTGCGCGGCGGACCGTAGTGCCCGGACTGATCGAGGCGCCACGCGAGTTCCACGTCACCCCACACCGGCACCCCTGCCACGGCGGCGGCCGCCAGCACCGGCGCAGTGGGCGGCAGCCCGGGACTGGTGACCACCAGCTGGTAGTCGGCGATATGGGTGACCGCCGAGTCCGCGTCGAGCACCCGGACACCTTGATAGGCGAACGGCTCGAGTGCCATCGGCCGGTCGTCGGTGAGGTCGGCCAACGCCCCCAGCGGAGTCAGAGCTTTCAGAATGGCCTTGCCGGTGACACCGGCTCCCACCACCAGCACACGCGCACCGCTGAGCTCGAAGACCGATGGCACCGCGCCGCTAGGCACCGATGACACTGAGCCACTCTCCGTAGAACAGCGCCACACCAAGGCCGCATGCGATGGCGGTCAACAGCCAGAACCGGATGATCACCGTCGTCTCCGCCCACCCCACCAACTCGAAATGGTGGTGGAACGGCGCCATCCGGAACACCCGCCGTCCGGTGGTCCGGAACGCCAGGATCTGCACCACCACCGAGACGATCTCCGCGACGAACAGCGCGCCGAGCACCACGGCCAGCACCTCGGTCTTGCTGGTCACCGAGATGCCGGCGATGATGCCGCCCAGCGCCAGCGAGCCCGTGTCGCCCATGAAGATCTTCGCCGGAGCGGCATTCCACCACAGGAACCCGATACACGCCCCGGCGGTCGCGGCGGCCACGATCGCCAGATCCAGCGGGTCACGCACGTTGTAACAACCCAGTCCCGGCGACGTCGCACAGGCGTTGCGGTACTGCCAGAAGGTGATCAGCACGTACGCCGCCGACACCATGCCCATGGAGCCGGCCGCCAGCCCGTCGAGACCGTCGGTGAAATTCACCGCATTGGACCAGGCACTGACCAGCACCACCACGAACAGGATGAACACCAGCGGCGGCAGCGTGACGGTGGCGATCTCGCGGACGTAGGACAACTCGGTGCTGCCGGGTGCCAGCCCGTCGGCGTTGCGGAAGCCCAGCACCAGAACCCCGAACAGCACGGCGGCGCCGATCTGCCCGACGGTCTTGGCGGTCTTGTTCAAGCCGAGGTTGCGGGCCCGGCGCAGCTTGATCATGTCGTCCATGAAGCCGACCAGCCCCAGCGACGTGGCCAGCCCGAGCACCAGCAGGCCCGACGCCGACGGACCGTCGCCGTTGAGTGCCACACCCACCAGGTGGGTGCCCAGATAGCCCGCCCAGATGCCGGCCAGGATCGCGACCCCGCCCATGGACGGGGTGCCGCGCTTGGTCTTGTGGCTCGGTGGGCCGTCCTCGCGGATCTCGTGGCCCAGGCCCTGCCTACTGAACAGCCGGATCAGCCACGGCGTCAGCAGGATCGACACCGCAAGCGAGATGCCGACGGTGATCAGGATCAGTCTCATCGGCCGGTATCCCCCACCAGCTCTTCGGCCAAGGCCGCCAGCCCCGCGGAGTTGGATGCCTTCACCAAAACGACATCTCCGTCGGCCAGCTCGTCACGAAGCAGCTCCAGTGCCGCCCCCGCGTCGCTGACCTGCGTCGACTCGGCACCCCACGATCCTTCCATGACCGCCCCGTGGTGCATGGCGCTCATAGACCTCCCGGTTCCCACGACGATGAGTCGACTGACATCTAATCGCACGACCAGACGGCCGATGCGATCGTGCTCGGAAATGGCGTCGTCTCCCAGTTCTGCCATCTCTCCGAGCACCGCGAAGCTGCGGCGTTTCTGGCCGCCGGGGCCGCGGGCCATCCAGGCCAATGCCTGCAGGCCGGCGCGCATCGAATCCGGGTTGGCGTTGTAGGCGTCGTTGATGATGGTCACCCCGTCGGCGCGAGTGGCCACCGCCATCCGGTGTTTGGACACCGGGCCCGCCCCGGCCAGTGCGGTGGCGAGTTGCTCGGCGGTGGCGCCGCACTCCAGCGCCACGGCCGCCGCGCACAGGGCGTTGGACACCTGGTGATCGCCGTGCACGGCCAGGGTGATCGGGATCTGGGTGTCGCCGTGATGCAGGGTGAAGCTGGGCCGGGCTTCGGCGTCGAGCTCCACGTCAGCGGCCCAGACATCAGCCTCTGTGCTGCGGCTGACCCGTACGACGCGTGCCGCGGTCTTGGCTGCCATGGCGGCGACGGCGGAATCGTCGGAGTTGAGGATCACCACGCCGGTGCTCGGAACTGCCTGCGGCAATTCGGCTTTGGTGTCGGCGATGGCCTGCCGGGAGCCGAACTCACCGAGGTGGGCGGTACCCACGTTCAACACGACGGCGATCTGCGGCACCGCGATGGCGGCCAGCGCGGCGATGTTGCCGGGGTGGCGAGCCGACATTTCCAGGATCAGGTAGTCGGTGTCGTGATCGGCACGCAGCACGGTCCAGGGGTGGCCGAGTTCGTTGTTGAACGACCCTGGCGGCGCCACCACCTGCCCCAGCGGCTCCAGCACCGCCGCGAGCAGGTCCTTGGTCGACGTCTTGCCCGAGGAACCGGTGACGCCGACGATGGTGAGCCCGCCCTCGACGAGCTTGCGTGAGACATGGGCCGCGAGGCGGCCGAGCGCGGCGAGCACCGCGGCACCGGAACCGTCGGTGTCGTGTTCCAGGACACTGGCGCCCGCATCGCCGGGGCTCGGCGTCACCACCACCGCGGGCACCCCCACCGGGCGCGCGGCCAGCACGCCGACCGCGCCGGCGGCCACCGCACCCGCGGCGAAGTCATGACCGTCGCTGCGCGCGCCCGGCAATGCCAGGAACAGCGCACCGGGTGTCACTGCCCGCGAATCGAACTCGACAGTGCCCGTCACCATGGTGCGGGCGGCGTCCTCGGCGCCGATATCGGCCAACCGACCGCCGGTGATGTCGGCAATCTCTGCCAGACTCAGTTCGATCACTGCGCAGCCCCCAGGGCGTCCAGGGCCTTGGCCAGTTCGTCACGGTCGTCGAAAGGCCTGGTTTGCCCAGCGGCCGTCTGCCCGGATTCATGGCCCTTGCCCGCGATCAGCACCACATCCCCCGGCCGCGCCCACGCGGCAGCATGGGCGATGGCCGCCGCGCGATCACCGATCTCGACCAGTTGGCCGGAACCACCGGCGGCGCCGGCCACGATCTCGGCGCGAATGGCGGCCGGTTCCTCGTCGCGCGGGTTGTCGTCGGTGACCACCACCAGGTCAGCCAGCGCCGCGGCCACCTCACCCATCGGGGCACGCTTGCCGGCATCGCGGTTGCCGCCCGCACCGAAAACCACCGCCAGCCTGCCGTCCGGGTGCTGCGCGCGCAGCGTCTGCAGCACAGCTTGCAGCGCACCGGGCTTGTGCGCGTAGTCCACCAGCGCCAGGAACGGCTGGCCCCGGTCGATGGGCTCCAGACGGCCGGGGACCGTGGCCTCCCGCAGCCCGGGTGCAGCCTGCTCGGGCGCCACTCCAACCGAATCCAGAACCGCAAGCGCAACAAGGCAGTTGGCGATGTTGTAGCCGCCGGGCAGGCGAAGGCCGATCCGGTGGTGCACACCCGAAGGGTCACACACCGTGAACTCCTGGGCACCGTCGACATGGTGCACCACATCGGCGACAGTCCAGTCGGCGTCGCCTGTGGTGCTGACCGTCACCGCGGACGTTGCGCGGGCTGCCATGGCGCGTCCGGCGTCGTCGTCGACGCAGACCACCGCGGTGCGCGCGTGCACGGCGGAGTCGGGATCGAACAGTCTGGCCTTGGCTTCGAAATAGTCAGCCATGGTCGGGTGGTAGTCGAGGTGGTCGCGGGAGAGGTTGGTGAAGCCGCCGACAGCGAACGCCACCCCGTCGACGCGGCCCTGCGACAGGGCATGGCTGGACACCTCCATCACTGCGGTGTCGACGTGGCGCTGGACCATCAACGCCAGCAACGCCTGCAGCGCGGGTGCCTCGGGTGTGGTCAACGAACTCGGCACATCCTGGCCGGCAATGCGGATGCCCACCGTGCCGATCAACCCGGCGGTGCGGCCGGCGGCCCGCAGCCCCGCCTCGATCAGATAGGTGGTGGTGGTCTTGCCCGATGTTCCGGTGATACCGATGACCGTCAGCGACTGCGACGGCCGGCCATAAACGTCGGCCGCCAGCGCACCGAGGACCTCGCGGGGATGCGGGTGCAGCAGCACCGGGACCTCGGCCTGACCCGCGACGGCCAGCCCGGCCTCGTCGGTGAGCACAGCGACCGCCCCCCGGCTCACGGCGTCGGCGATGTAACGGGCGCCGTGCGCGCGGGTGCCTGCCAATGCGGCGAACAGGTCACCGGGCCGGGCGTCCTGGGCGCGCAACGTCACCCCGTGCACCGCCACGTCAGGAACCTCTGCTGTCACGCCGACGGCAGCCGCGAGGTCAACGAGCGGAACTCCGGCGGTGTCTGCGGGTCGCAGCGGACTCGACACAGCAATCACCTCCGTTCGCGCCGTTCGTCGGGAACGGGCTGTGCCACCCTACCCAGTGTCAGGTCTGACGCAGGATCAGCGGCGGGCCGGGGTCCGGTGACAGCGGCACGTTCTCCCGCCGCACCAGCCACGACGCGATGTTGTGGAACAGCGGTGCCGCCGAGGAACCCGGCGACCCGTCCGCCGCCCGATGTGGGGCATCCATCATGATGCCGACGACATAGCGCGGGTCGTCGACAGTGATCATCCCGGCGAAGGTGATCCAGTAGACGTCGCTGTAGTAGCAACCGCAGTCGGGGTTGATCTGCTGGGCGGTGCCGGTCTTGCCCGCCACCTGGTACCCCTCGACGGCCGCCTGCGGGCCGGTGCCCTGCTGGATTCCCATCGGATCGCGCTGCACGACGGCCCGGAACATGTTGCGGGTGGTCTGCGCGGTCTGCGGGGAGACCACCCGGATACCCTCGGGCCGAGGCTCTTCGGTGGTGCTGCCGTCGGCGGCGATGGTGGCCTTGATGATCCGCGGCGGGATCCGCACCCCGTCGTTGGCGATGGTCTGATACATCCCGGCCATCTGCAGCAGGCTCATCGAAAGACCTTGGCCGATGGGCAGGTTGGAAAACGAACTGCCCGACCACTGATCGATCGGCGGCACCAGACCGGACGTCTCACCGGGCAGCCCCACGCCGGTGCGCTGGCCCAGCCCGAACTTGCCGAGCATCTCGGCGTACTTTTCCGGGCCGATGCGCTGCGCCAGCATCAGGGTGCCCACGTTGGACGACTTACCGAACACGCCCGTGGTGGTGTACGGCTCCACGCCGTGGCTCCAGGCATCGCCGACGGTGACACCGCCCATGTTGATCGAGCCCGGAACCTGCAGCACCTCATCGGGATTGGTGAGTCCCATCTCGATGGCGGTGGCCGCGGTGATGATCTTGTTGACCGAGCCCGGTTCGAACGGCGACGACACCGCCGGGTTGCCCAGCTGCCGGTTCTCCTGGCGACCGATGTCCTGCGACGGATCGAAGGTGTTGTCGTTGGCCATCGCCAGTACCTCGGAGGTCTTGGCGTCCAGCACGACGGCTGAGACGTTCTTGGCTCCGGAGGCGTCCTTGGCCAGCTGCACCTGCTGCTGCACGTAGAACTGGATGTCGTCGTCGATGGTGAGTTGCACCGTGGAGCCGTCCACCGCTTCGTGGCGGTTGCGGTAGCTGCCCGGGATCACCACACCGTCGGAGCCGCGGTCGTAGGTCACGGATCCGTCGGTGCCTGCCAGCACCGAATCCATGGCGTCCTCGAGGCCCAGCAGTCCGTGGCCGTCCCAGTCGATGCCCCCGACCAGGTTGGCCGCCAGCGAACCGCCCGGGTACTGGCGCAGGTCCTGGCGCTCGGAGCCCACCTCGGGGAATTTCGCCATGATGGCGGTGGCGACGGCGGGGTCGACGGCGCGCGCCAGGTAGACGAACGTGTCGTTGCTACGCAGTTTGCGCAGCACGGTCGCCATGTCGGGGCGCCCACCCAGCTGCGCCGACACCTCTTTGGCGATCTCACGCAGACGCTGCTGCGGATCGGGGGCCTCGGGTGACTTGGCCCGCGCCTCCTCGAGCTGCTCGCGGATCCGCACCGGCTGGAAGGTCAGCGCGCGGGCTTCGATGGTGAACGCGAGTTTGTCGAAGTTGCGGTCGACGATGGCGCCGCGCAGCGCCTGCTGGACGTCGGTGACCTTGAGCTGTCCGGCCGCCTCGGCCCGCAACCCGGCGGCCTGAGGCACCTGCAGGTTGAACAGCTGTGCCGCAGCAACCGCGATCAGCACCCCGATGGCGATGTTGCCGGTACGTCGCCGGAATCCGAACGACGCCGTACGCCCGGCACCGATGGTGTCCATGGCGTCCGCAACCGCCCGGGTACGGCGGCGACGCGCCGAATGCCCCTGCGAAACAGGTGCTTTCGGAGTCTTCTTCGGTGTACGGCGGCCTGTGGGCTTCTGACCGCGTGTCACGCCGGTGCTCCGGGCGGCGGCACGGGCACCACTGCCGGGTCCACGGCCATCGGGTCGACGGGGGGCAGCGGCTCGACCGCGGGGCCGGGCGGCGGCCCGGTGAGCGGGCCGGGTAACGGGCCTGTCACAGCTCCCGGTACACCCGCCAGCGGTTCAGCCGACGGACCCGCGGGCGCGTGCTGGGCGGCGTCGGGAGCAGGCACCACGACGGGGACCTCCGGACCGGCGGGAATCGGGGCTGCCGGCGCTACCTGCGGCGAGATCCGCACCGAGCGTTCGGAATTGGCGGGATCGGTCGGGGCCGCCACCGGTCGCGGTCGCGGTGCGGGGGTGTCTTCGGGCAGCGGAGAGTTCAGCGGCGGCGGGGGTGCTCCCTCGGCGGGCTTGGGTGTGCCCACCACCATCCAGTTGCCCGCCGGGTCCTGCACCAGGTGCGCGGTGTCACGCGACGGGATCATGCCCAGCCCTCGGGCCGCCTCGGCCAGTGCAGGCGCCGCCTGCGCTTCGAGGACATCACGTTCGAGGGATTCTTTTTGTTGCAGCAGAACCTGATTGGTCTGCTGCGCGGCGCCCAGTTGGTAGGACCGCTCGGCGGCGTCGGTGGACAGCCACAACGTGGCGCCCAACCCGATACCGAGTGCGCCTATCACCAGCACCACGAAGGGCACCCGCGCAGCCAGTGCACGGGGTCGCAGGTCAATGGTCTCCAGGCGGGTGATCAACCGCTGGCGAAGCGGGACACGCACCGCCTTGGGCGCTTTGGCCTTTCGGGCTTTGGCACGGGCCTTGGCCTGGCTGGCGTTCTTCGCAGGAGCCGGCTTGCGCACCGGCGTGGTGGCCGGGGCGTGTCCGGGCGGGGTGCCGAGACCGCGTTGTTCGCGGCTGGGTGCGCGACCCCGGGTGCCTGACCGGGTGGCTTTGTCGGCCTTCGTCTTGCGGGCACGCGGCGGGTCCGCGGGCCGCTTGCGCTTGGCCTGGCCCGGATCGGACTTCGCCGCCTTGGTGCGACGGCGGTCGGGGCTACGGAGGACACCGTCGTCGGAGAATCCCTGGTCCTTCGACGTGGCGCCGCGCTTGGTGTTCATGAACCGCCCCTCCCTGTCAGTCGCTCCACCGCACGCAACCGCACCGCGGCGCTTCGTGGATTCCGGTCGATCTCGAGTTCGTCGGCGCGTTCGGCGCCGCGGGTCAACGACCCGAATTCCGGTCCGTGGCCCGGTAATTCGACAGGCAGGCCGGGCGGGGTGCGGCTGGCTGTCGCTGCGGCGAAGACACTTTTGACAATGCGGTCCTCGAGTGACTGATACGACATCACCACCACGCGGCCGCCGGGTCTCAGCGCGGTCAGCGCGGCAGGCAGGGCAGCCCGCAGCGAGTCGAGTTCGGCGTTGACCGCCACCCGCAGCGCCTGGAACGTACGCTTGGCCGGATGCCCGCCGGTGCGGCGCGCCGGCGCAGGAATGGCGTCATAGAGCAGTTCCACCAGATCACCTGTCCTGATGAACGGTTGACGCTCCCGGCGCCGGATCACCTCTTTGGCGATCTTGCTGGCGAACTTCTCCTCGCCGTACTCCCGCAGGATCGCCGCCAGCGGGCCATGCTCATAGGTGTTGAGGATGTCGGCGGCGGTCAGCGGCAGATCGGGGTCCATCCGCATGTCCAGTGGCGCATCGGCAGAGTAGGAGAATCCACGTTCGGTGCGATCCAGCTGCATCGACGAGACACCGAGGTCGAACAACACCCCGTCCACGGAATTCTCTGCCGCATGGCCGGATTCGGTGAGCGCGTCGGCGATGCCGTCATAGCGGGTGCGTACCAGGGTGGCTCGGTCCCCGAAACGGGCCAACCGGTCGGCGGCGATCTGCAGCGCGTTCGGATCGCGGTCGAGGCCGATGGCCTGCAGTCCGGGCAGATCGGACAGGAGTCGCTCGGTGTGCCCGCCTGCTCCGAGAGTGGCATCAACGTACACCGCACCCGAACCGTCGCCGGCCCGAGCCGTCAGCGCGGGGGTGAGCAGTTCGGTGCAACGGTCCAGTAGCACCGGAATGTGGCCGAACTCGGCTCCCCGCGGGACCGCGCGTTCCCGATGATCGTCCGCCACCGCGACACCACTTCCTGTTGTTCTGCGCATCGTCATCCGGCAGAGCGGGGCGGCCCCTGCCCCCGGGTCCCTGTCCGAGAGCGAGAACCTGGCGTTGGGGAAGTACGTCAGGGTCGGCTCGGACAGAGGCCACGAGGCACGGACACGCGCCGGCTCACATTCCGGATGGGCCTCCCAATCAGATGATGTCGCTGAGTGCTTCATCGCTGGCCGCGGAGAAGTTCTCTTCATGAAGCTGCTGGTAGTCCTGCCAGGCCTGGGCGTCCCAGATCTCCAGGTAGTCGACGGAGCCGATCACCACGCATTCCTTCGACAGGCCGGCGTAGCGCCGGTGGTCGGCGGACAGGGTGATGCGACCTTGTGCGTCGGGGTGTTGTTCGTCGGTGCCCGCGGCCAGGTTGCGCAGGAACGCACGGGCGTCGGGATTGCTGCGCGACGCCTGCGCGGCCCGGCGGGCCACCTGCTCGAACTCCGCGCGCGGATAGACCGCAAGGCTGTGGTCTTGGCTCTTGGTGACCATCAACCCTCCTGCCAGTGCGTCGCGGAACTTGGCGGGCAGTGTCAACCGCCCCTTGTCATCGAGTTTGGGCGTGTAGGTACCGAGAAACACCTCGTCACCTCCACGTCCGGGCCCGGTCGGGGAGATCGGCTACCGCTCCCTCTCTTTCCGACCTTCGCCACGATACCCCACAATCCCCCACTTTTCTCCAACTGTTGCCACTTTGTGCGCGTCGCGCCCCACCGAGCCCCCTGAACGGCGTCGAATACGGTCCGCCTCGGTGAGGTTCGGCGTCGACCTCAACTCCCATGCACGCCAAAGGCCCAGTTCAGAAGGCATGGGCACCAAAAAGCCGCCGCGTGGGGGCTGGTGGGGGCTGGTGGGGGTCCGCGTTTGTGCGCGTGTCTTTGTTTCTGCGCCAGGGCTGCTCTCGCGGCCAAATCACCACCCGGCTGCAGAAACCGACCAGAGCTTTCCCGCACAACAAAAAAACCGGCGCACCTCCTCGGTGCGCCGGTTCTGCTGGCTCAGAGTCAGATCATTCGTCGAAGCGACGACGGAAGCGATCTTCCATGCGGCTGGTGAACGAACCACCACCGCCCTTGGACTTCTTCGGCCGCGACGCGCCACCACCGGCTGCCGGCGCCGACTTGTCCCTACCCACACCGCGGGGGCCGGTGATCGCGAAGATCACACCACCGAACATGACGATGAAACCGATGACGGAGAGGATCGGGAAGCCACCGATCATGGTTGCCTTGAAGGCCACACCACACACCAGCATCGCCAAGCCGATGACAAAGAGGGCCGCGCCCTGGAGGCGACGGCGGGCCGACGGGGCGCGCAGATTACCGCCGCGGACACTGGAAGCGAACTTCGGGTCCTCGGCGTAGAGAGCGCTCTCGATCTGATCGAGCATGCGCTGCTCATGATCGGAGAGTGGCATTCGTCCCTCCTTGCCGGCATGGCGGGGTCTGGACCCAGGGACCCGCGGGGGGCCCGAGATGGTCGGGTGGTGCGGTGTGTACAACTAGTTGCCCGAATCGGTCGGGCCGCTAACAACGATGATACGAGGTGAATCTGAGCCGTACCACCTAGTTCGCACCTCGATTGTATGACGTGCGACAACGGTGAGATGCACTCCCCTCACCGAAGATAATGAGTTCGTCGGGAAAACCGACCGCCCCGACCGCAACCGGAGGACTTCAGGCCTTGGCGACATACCTCATCGAACTGTCGCCCGACGCGATGCGACACCGCCTCGGCGACGCGCTCAGCGTGTACGTCGACGCCATGCGCTACCCGCGGGGCACCGAAGATCAACGCGCCTCGATGTGGCTGGAACACACCAGGAGGCGGGGCTGGAAGGCAGTCGCGGCCGTCGACGTGGACGACACCGCAAACAGCCCCGAACAGGACTTCAGCTCGGCACCACTCCTCGGTGTCGCATACGGATACTGCGGCGCCCCCGATCAGTGGTGGCAGCAGCAGGTGGTCCAGGGCCTACGGCGGGCGGGCCGCAGTCAAGCCGAAATCAGCAGGCTGATGAACAGCTATTTCGAGCTCACCGAGCTGCACATCAACCCACCCGCGCAGGGCCGCGGCCTGGGCGAGGCACTCGCCCGCAGGCTCCTCGACGGGCGGGGCGAGGCCAATGTCCTGCTGTCCACCCCGGAGATCAACGGCGAAGCCAACCGAGCCTGGCGGCTGTACCGGAGGTTGGGCTTCACCGACGTGATCCGCGGCTATCACTTCGCCGGCGATCCACGTGCCTTCGCCATTCTGGGCCGGCCCCTCCCGCTCTGAGGCCCGCACACCTGGGGTCTGGCACTATGACCTGCGTGCGAAACCCCAGACGAACCCGCCGGATCAGAATGCTGGCACTCGCGGTGCTGCTCCTGGTGGTTGCGCCGCTGGCCGTCGGCTGCGTCAAAGTGCGCACCACGCTGACCGTCTCGCCCGACGACCTGGTGTCCGGACAGATCATCGCGGCGGCACAACCCGCCGACGATCAGGACAAGGGTCCGCAGTTCACCTACAACGTGCCGTTCGCGCAGAAGGTCGCCATCTCCGAGTACTCCGATGACGACGGCTTCGTCGGATCCGAGGCGGTGTTCTCCAACCTGACCTTCGCGGAGGTCCCGCAACTGGCCAACATCAATCCCGAGGCCGCGGGGGTCGACCTGTCGTTCCGGCGGGCCGGCAACCTGGTGATCCTCGAAGGCCGGGTGGATCTGACGTCGCTGACCGACCAGGAAGCCGAGGTGGAACTCACGGTGTCCTTCCCCGGCGAGATCACCTCCACCAACGGCAACCGCATAGACACCGACATCGTGGAGTGGAAGCTCAAACCGGGCATCGTCAACACCATGAGCGCCCAAGCCCGCTTCACCGACCCGAGCACCCGCTCGTTCACCGGCGGCGCCTTGGTGCTCGGCGTGTCATCGCTGGTGGTTGCCGGGCTGGTGGGCCTGCTGGCCTGGCTGGCCAGGGACCGCTCCCCCAAGCCGGGCGCCCCGGCCAAGAGCTCGCAGGACTAGGCCCGGGCCATCATCCCGAGGTTCGCCAGCACCTCACCGGTGGCCCTGGCGAAGTTGAGGGTGCAGAAGTGCAGGCACGGCGCTCCCTCGGCGATCAGCCGGGCGCTCATCTCGGTGGCCAGTTCGATACCGACCTTGCGCACCTCGTCACGGTTCTCCTCGGCGCCGGAGCCCGCCGCCGCGGTGAGCCGGTCCAGTAGCGTGGCGGGGATCTGCGACCCCGCCAGCTCACACTGACGGCGCAGCACCCGCAACGACGTGATGGGCATGATGCCGGGAATCAGCGGTTTGGCGCCCTGTTCGGGGTCGGCGGCCACCACCCGGTCTCGCAACCGCAGGTAGTCCTGCACGTCGAAGAACATCTGGGTGATCGAGTACTCGGCCCCGGCCCGGAGCTTGCCCACCAGGTTGGCGGTGTCCTGCTCGAGGCCGCCGGCGCGCGGATGACCTTCCGGGAACGACGCGACACCAACGTGGAAGTCGCCGAGTCGGCGCACCAGATCGACCATCTCGACCGCGTACTCGAGCCCGTCCGGATGCTTGACCCATTCGTCGTGCACCCCGCCCTGCGGGTCGCCGCGCAGCACCAGCACGTTGTGGATACCCCGGTCGGCGTACGCCCCGACCATGGCGCGCAGCTCGCCCACCGAGTGCCCCACCGCGGTCAGGTGGGCCACGGGCAGCAGCGTGGTGGCGTCGGCCAACTGGCCGACCACCCGCACGGTGCGATCGCGAGTGGAGCCCCCCGCGCCGTAGGTGACCGACACAAACGCCGGGCCCATGGGCTCGAAGGTACGCGCGGCGCGCCAGAGCCTGGCCTCGGCCGCCGCGTCCCGCGGCGGGTAGAACTCCACGGAGAACGGCACCCGGTCCCGGCCGACCTCGGCGATGCGGTCGACGACCGAGAGCGTCCGGCGCTCGACGTTCCTCACGTTCACCCGGACAGCATATGTGCGGGTGACAGCTGCTACCGACGGTTCCATCCGCCACACTCGGTGGTCTGAGTCACGGAAAGCGGGGCGGACGCTCTACCCTTGTATGCGCTCGGGGGTCGAAACCGTGTACGCAACCTGCACGCAGGAGGAAGGGGCGCCGCGCTGAGCGTCGAAGTAGCGGCACCGTCGGCCGTGGAGCTGGCCGGCGCCGTCACCGAGCAATTACGGAGTTACCTGCGGGAGCGCCGGGAGGCCGCCGCGTACATCGGAAGCGACTACGACAGCCTGATCGCCGCACTCGAAGAGTTCGTGTTGCGCGGAGGCAAACGAGTCCGCCCGCTGTTCGCCTACTGGGGCTGGCGTGCGGTGGTTCCCGAGTCACCGGCCGACACCCTGGACTCCGACATCCTGCGCCTGTTCGGCGCGCTGGAGCTGCTGCAGGCCTGCGCGCTGGTGCACGACGACGTGATCGACGCCTCCGCCACCCGGCGTGGCTGGCCCACCGTGCACGTGCACTTCGGCGACCTGCACCGCGGCCACGGCTGGCGGGGTGCGCCGAGCCAGTTCGGACTGTCGGCAGCGATCCTGCTGGGCGATCTGTCCCTGTGCTGGGCCGACGACATCATCGCCACCGCTGCCCTGTCCGTCGAAGCCCACCGCCGCGTGCGGCGAGTGTGGTCCGACATCCGCACCGAAGTGCTGGGTGGTCAGTACCTGGACATCGTCAACGAATCCAGCGGCGACGAGTCCATCGAGGCCGCAATGAAGGTCAACACCTTCAAGACCGCTTCGTACACCATCGCCCGCCCCCTGCAGCTGGGTGCCGCCGCGGCAGCCGACCGGCCCGACGTGCAGGCGATCTTCCAGGAGGTCGGCAACGACCTCGGGGTGGCGTTCCAGCTGCGCGACGACGTACTCGGGGTGTTCGGCGACCCCGCGGTCACCGGCAAGCCGTCCGGCGATGACCTGCGCTCGGGTAAACGCACCGTGCTCCTGGCCGAAGCACTGCGCCGAGCCGACAAGTCCGACCCGGTGGCAGCCAAGCTGATTCGGACGTCCATCGGCACGGAGCTCACGGAAGCCCAGGTCAAGGAACTCTGCCTGGTGATCGAGGCCGTGGGCGCCCTGGCCGCTGTCGAGAGCCACATCGAGATGCTGACCCGCAAGGCCACCGACATGCTCACCGCCGCGCCGATCGACGTGCAGGCGAAGATCGGTCTGGCCGAACTCGCCAGATTGGTCTCCAACCGGTCCGCCTGATAGCGATGTCCACACCCACGATGGAACCCAGAGCCGACAGGCCCGGCCACCTGGCGCGGTTGCGGGACTTCAGCCGCACCGAGGAGGCACGGCCCGCACTGCTCGGCTTCCTGGGCGCCCTGCTGATCACGGCGGGCGGTCTGGGCGCCGGCAGCACCCGCTCCCACGATCCGGTGCTGGAATCGATGCATCTGTCGTGGCTGCGATTCGGCCACGGCCTGGTGCTGTCCTCGGTGCTGCTGTGGGGTGGTGTCGCGGTGATGCTGGCGGCCTGGCTGTGGCTGGGCCGGCGGATGCTGGACCGCGGGAGCAGCGAGTACACCATGGTGGCCACCACCGGCTTCTGGTTGGCACCGCTGCTGTTGTCGGTCCCGTTGTTCAGCCGCGACACCTACTCCTACCTGGCGCAGGGCGCACTGCTGCGCGACGGGTTCGACCCCTACGTCGTTGGGCCGATCGAGAACCCGAATGCGTTGCTGGACAATGTGAGTCCCATTTGGACCACCACCACCGCACCGTACGGCCCGGCGTTCATCCTGGTGGCCAGGTTCGTCACCATGATCACCGGCGACAACGTCATCGCGGGCACCATGGTGCTGCGCCTGTGCATGCTGCCGGGCCTGGCACTGCTGATCTGGGCCGCTCCCCGCATCGCCAGGCACATCGGCGCCAGCGGCGCTGTCGCACTGTGGATCTGCGTACTGAACCCGCTGGTGATCATCCACCTGATGGGCGGTGTGCACAACGAGATGCTGATGGTGGGCCTGATGGCCGCCGGCATCGCGTTGGTGTTCGCCCACCGGTTCGTCGCGGGGTTCGCACTGGCCACCGTGGCGGTGGCGGTGAAGGCCACGGCCGGGCTGGCACTGCCGTTCATGGTGTGGGTGTGGATGCGGGCACTGCGCGAGCGCGGCCACCGGACGCTCAGCGCGTTCGCGATCGCCGCCGCCGGATCGGTGGCCATCTTCGTCGGTGTGTTCGCCGTGGCGTCGCTGGCCGCCGGGGTGGGGTTGGGATGGCTGACCGCACTGGCCGGTTCGGTGAAGATCATCAACTGGCTGACCATCCCGACTGCCATCGCCAACGTGACCAATGCCGTGGGCGGGCTGTTCTTCGGCGTCAACTTCTACGCGGTGCTCGACGCCACCCGGATCGCCGGCATCCTGATCATCGCCGTCAGCCTGCCGTTGCTTTGGTGGCGGTTCCGCCACGACGACCGCGAGACCCTGGTGGGCATCGGGTGGGCGATGCTGGTGGTGGTGCTCTTCGTGCCCGCCGCGCTGCCCTGGTACTACACCTGGCCGCTGGCGGTGATCTCGGCCATCGCCCAGTCGCGGCGCGCCGTCGCGGCCATCGCCGGGTTCTCCACCTGGATCATGGTGATCTTCAAACCGGACGGCTCACACGGCATGTACGTGTGGATCCACGTCATCCTGGCCAGTGTGTGCGCCGTCGGCGCGTGGTACTGGCTCAAACGCCAGGAGACGGACGCTGCGGCTCAGTAGGCCATCGCCTGGGCACGACGGACCACCTCACGCGCCTGATGCGCGTGCAGGGCGTCCACCGGCCTGGCGTTGGGCACCGACTCGCGGTCCCCGTCGAACGTCGCGGTCAACGACGAATCGGCGGTGAACAGCCACCGCAGGATCTCGGTCTCGTGGTAACCGCCGTCATGCAGCACCGCCAGCAGGCCGGCAAGCGGTTTCACCACTGCGCCGGACGGGGTGAAAAACACCTGCGGCACCACCACCATCCCGTCGCGGCGCAGCGCCACCAGGTGGCCGTCACGCAGGTGCTGGTGCACCTTGGTGACGGGGATACCGAGCATGTGGGCGACGGTGGGTAGGTCGTGGACCGGCTCGTCGGCGTCGAGGACGTCGTCGCCAGCGGGAATGCTGCTCACCGGAGCAGTGTAGGACGGCGGGCACCCCCCGTGCACCTAACATTGGCCCGGTGATCTCACCGATGCCGCAGGACCCCCTCGACGGGATCATGCTGGACGGCCGCTACCGGGTGGAGACCCAGATCGCCACCGGCGGCATGTCGACGGTGTACCGCGGTACCGACCTGCGGCTGGACCGCCCCGTCGCGATCAAGGTGATGGACCCCCGCTACTCCGGCGACCAGCAGTTCCTCACCCGTTTCCAGTTCGAGGCCAGGACGGTGGCCCGGCTGTCCCATCCCGGCCTGGTGTCCGTCTACGACCAGGGGCTCGACGGCCAATACCCCTTCCTGGTCATGGAACTCGTCGAGGGCGGCACGCTGCGGGAGCTGTTGCGCGAGCGCGGTCCGATGCCGCCGCACGCCACCACCGCGGTGTTGCGGCCGCTGCTGGGCGGGTTGGCCGTCGCCCACCGCGGCGGCCTGGTGCACCGTGACGTCAAACCGGAGAACGTGCTGATTTCCGACGACGGCGACGTGAAGCTGGCCGACTTCGGGCTGGTGCGGGCGGTGGCGCAGGCAGGCATCACGTCCACCAGCGTCATCCTGGGCACCGCGGCCTACCTGTCCCCCGAGCAGGTCACCAGCGGCAACGCCGGCCCGCGCAGCGACGTCTACTCGCTGGGTATCCTCACCTACGAGATGCTCACCGGCACAACACCGTTCACCGGCGACACCGCACTGACGGTGGCCTACCAGCGGCTGGATACCGATGTACCGCCCCCCAGCGCCGGGATCGCGGGAGTGCCACCGCAATTCGACGAACTGGTACTGCGCGCCACCGCGCGGGACCCGGCCGCCCGCTACGCCGACGCCATGGACATGGGCGCCGAACTGGACGCCATCGCCGACCAACTCGGGCTGCCGCCGTTCCGTGTCCCCGCACCGCGCAACTCCGCTCAGCACAGCTCAGCGGTGCGGCATCACAGCCGGATCAACGAGCAGCCCCGCAATCCCACCCGGGCGTTGACCCGCGGACCCGACGACTGGGCTGAGCCGGCCCCGCCGCAGACACCGGAGGTACCCGAATTCGACTCGCCGGCAGGCCAGTTCGCCGGCATCGAGATCTCGGAGTTCGAGTGGGCGCGGCAGCGGGCGCGCCGAACCACCCTGGTGTGGGTTCTGGTGGTGCTGATCACCACCGGCGGAATCGCCGCCGGCGCATGGGCGCTGGGGAGCAACCTGCAGAGCCTGATCTGAGTCAGGCCTGCTCCGTCGCCGCCTCGGCTAGTCGCGCAGCATCTCGGCGACCAAGAACGCCAGTTCCAGTGACTGCTGGGTGTTCAGCCGCGGATCGCAGGTGGTCTCGTAGCGGCCGGCCAAGTCGTCGTCCGAGATGTCCTGCGCCCCACCGAGACACTCGGTGACATTCTCACCGGTGATCTCCACGTGGATGCCGCCGGGATGGGTGCCCAGCCCGTGGTGCACCTCGAAGAAGCCCTGCACCTCGTCGACGATGCGGTCGAAGTGCCGGGTCTTGTAGCCCGTCGAGGCTTCGTGGGTGTTGCCGTGCATGGGATCGCATTGCCAGATGACCTGGTGGCCGGTGGCTTCCACCTTCTCGATGATGGGCGGCAGCAGGTCGCGGACCTTGCTGTTGCCCATCCGGGTCACCAGTGTCAGCCGGCCGGGCTCGTTGTTGGGATCGAGGCGTTCCACGTATTCGACAGCCTGATCCGGAGTGGTAGCGGGACCGAGCTTGACGCCGATGGGGTTGGCGATCACCTCGGCGAAAGCGATGTGGGCGCCGTCGAGTTGACGGGTGCGTTCGCCGATCCACACGTAGTGCGCGCTCAGGTCGTAGAGCTTGGGCTCGGACTCGGACTCTCCGTAGGTGTCGGTGGACAGCCGCAGCATGGCTCGCTCGTAGTCCAGCACCAGCGCCTCGTGGCTGGCGAAGATCTCGGCGGTCTGCAGGTTGCGATCGGCCACCCCGCAGGCGCTCATGAACCGCAGGGCACGGTCGATCTCGGCGGCCAGCGCCTCGTAGCGGGCTCCCGCCGGTGAGGTGCGCACGAATTCGCGGTTCCAGTCGTGCACCAGATGCAGTGAGGCAAGCCCCGATGACGTCAGCGCCCGCACCAGGTTCATCGCGGCGCTGGCATTGGCGTAGGCACGCACCAGACGGGACGCGTCGTGCTCACGCACCGCGGCATCCGGAGCGAAGCCGTTCACCATGTCACCGCGGTAGGACCGCAGACCCAGGGCGTCGATGTCCGAGGAGCGCGGCTTGGCGTACTGACCGGCGATGCGGGCCACCTTCACCACCGGCATGCTGGAGCCGTAGGTCAGCACCACCGCCATCTGGAGCAGGGCGCGGATGTTGGCCTTGATGTGAGGTTCGGTGTTGTCGGCAAACGTCTCGGCGCAGTCGCCGCCCTGCAGCAGGAACGCCTCACCGCGGGCCACCTGGGCCAACAGTGCCTTGAGCTTCTCGACCTCCGAGGGCACCGTGACGGGCGGGACGCTCTCGAGGACCGTGCGCATGGCCGCCGCCTGCCCGGCATCCCAGCTGGGCTGCTGAGCCGCCGGCCGCGAGAGTGCGGAATCGAGGCGTCGCCGCAGGTCATCAGGGAGCGGAGGGAGCGACGGGAGCTGCTCGATGGGAACGTCGACGGTCCAGTTCACCTGTCCATGGTAACTACCCGCGACCAGCCGCCCAGCGTGCGTAGTCGTCCTCCATCTGGGACATGATCTGGTAGCGCCGCAAGTTGTGCTGGGCGTCCACCAGCGCATCGTGGGTGTCGCGGGGCCGCGGCGGCATCCGCGGGCAGCCCTTGTCCTCCCAGAACTGGCGCAGCTCCCTGGTGAAACGCGGGATCTGCGGCGGCAGGCTGGTCATCGGTCCCCACAGCTGACACAGCGCCACATGGTCGTAGGCCGCCACCCAGGCCCACAGCTCGATGGGCTCGTCACCGTCGATGCCGAAGAACTCCTCGAGGTCCTCGCGGATCTGGCGCCGCGAGCGCCACATCTGCGACGACGGGGGCGGCAGCTTGGGAAGCACGTTCTTGCGGACCCAGCTGCCCGCCTGCTCCGGCGGGAATTCAGTTGACACGCCGTAGTATTCGCGACCGTCCTCCGCTGCGACGCCAATCGAGATCAGCTCGATGGTACGTCCGTTGTCGATGAATTCGGTGTCATAGAAGTACCGCACCCGAGCACCCTATCCAGCGGCCTGGATCGCCGATTCGGCTCTGTGCGCCTCTTCGGCCTCCTGCCGCAGCGACGGCGGTGGTGCCGCGGCGTGGATCTCGCGGTCCAGCTGGGCGTCCACCGCGGCGTCGTCGGGGAAGTGCGGCATACCGGCGATGGCGTCCTGCAGCCACAGCTTGGCCTGCACCACCGGGCGGCGCATGTACCGCTCCCGCTCCAGCGCGCGGTGCATCTTCTTCGGTCTGGTGGTGTAGCGCCACCGAGCCCACGGCGCATGCGGGCGCGAGAGCCGGATGGCACCGACGATCAGCAGCGGGTTGAAGAACATGCCGATCAGCCCGGTCCACACCTTGCCCTTGAGCAGCACGATCACCGCCATCGCCAGGGTGTAGACGGCACCGCCGATCACCAGCGCGCGCGAGGCCAACGAGTCGTCCTCGCGCCAGATGGTGATGTCGAAGAACGACAGCGGGTTGAAGCCGAGGATCAGCAGGCCGGCCACCGCGACCGCCACGAACACCGCATCCACCGACGTACGGCCGTCCTCGGCCCAGTACACGTCCTGCAGATGCAGGATGAGCGCGAACTCATCGAGCACCAACGCCGCTCCGATACCGAAAAGTATTGCCGCAGCGGTGAATTCGCGAACTCCCCCGTCGACGGCCAGCGTCACCATGGTGACGCCGGAGATCATCACCAGCACCACGCCGATCACCACGTGGTGGATGTGGGTGCCGCCACTGCCGGAGATGTTGCGAGGCTGCCACCACTTCTTCGGCTTGTCACTGCCCGCCGTCGCGCGGATGTAGCGAACGATGGTCCGGGTGACCAGGAAAGTCGCCAGAAAGGCGATCAGGCACCACATGAGGGGAACCCGGCCGGCCGGGATCTGCGGCACCAGGTCCAAATCGAACTTCCAGTCGTCGGGCACGTGCTGTGAACTTACGCTCACCTGCACCAAAAGTGGTGCCGAAACGGCCCCGCCCCACCCCGGCGGTACGCCACAGGCAGGCCGGACCCCGATAGGCTGTCGCCTGAGATGAGTATCAGGCGGTGGCCCAGCGGGGGCAGTGAGGGCGCAGAGGCGGTGCTCTGGCGGCTGTTCCAGGTACTGACTCTGGCCGGTTTCGGATACGTCGCCTGGCAACTGCTCGGCCACACTCCCTACCGGATCGACATCGACGTCTACCGGATGGGTGGACGGGCCTGGCTGGACGGCCAGCCGCTGTATGCCGACGGCGCGACCTTCCACACTCTTGGTGGCATCGATCTGCCGTTCACCTACCCCCCGCTGTCGGCGGTGGTGTTCGCGCCGTTCGCGTGGCTGCCGCTGCCGGCAGCCAGCGCCGTCATGACGCTGATCACCCTGGTGCTACTGGTGGTGTCGACGGTCATCGTGCTCAATCGGCTCGACTTCTGGGCCGACGGCCCCGATCGCACCTGGGTGCGCCGCACCTTCGTCGCGATGGCCGCGGTGGCATTGGCGGTCAGCCACCTCGAACCGCTGCGGGCCAACTTCGAGTTCGGTCAGATCAATGTCGTGCTGATGACGTTGGTGATCGCCGACCTGGTGCCGCGACGCACGCCCTGGCCCAGGGGTTTGCTGCTGGGACTGGCCATCGCGTTGAAGCTCACCCCCGCGGTGTTCCTGGTGTACCTGGCGCTCCGCCGCGACGGCCGAGCCGCGGTGGTCGCCATCGCGACGTTCGTGGCGGCAACAGTGCTCGGATGCGTCTTGGCGTGGCGGGATTCCTGGGAGTACTGGACGACGACACTGCGCGACACCGACCGCATCGGCAACTCGACGCTGAACACCAACCAGAACATCGCCGCGCTGTTGGCCCGCGAGGAGTACAGCGAGACAGTGCACTTCGCGCTGTGGACGGCCGCCTGCCTTGCCGCACTGGCACTGGCTGTCTGGGCAGGCCGTCGGGTGCTTCGGGCCGACGAACCGGTGCTGGCGCTGACGTGCATCGCTCTGTTCGGCCTGGTGGTGTCCCCGGTGTCCTGGTCGCACCACTGGGTGTGGACACTGCCGACCCTGATCGTGTTGGCCGTGGCGGCCTGGCGCCGGCGCAGCGTCGCGCTGGCCGCGGCGACCCTGGCGGGGATCGCTCTGCTGGTGTGGACACCCATCGAACTGTTGCCCGAACACCGCGAGGCCGACGCATCCTGGTGGCGTCAGCTGCTGGGCGGGTCCTACGTCTGGTGGGCGCTGGCCGTCATCGTGACAGTGGGTGTGGTGGTGACCCAGAAGGTCAGCCGGCCGCGCTCTCCGGAAGCCGCGAGCCCGGCGCCGGAGTCGCAGGCGCTGCACCCTCTTTGAGGCTGGCTGCGTAGATGTCGACGTACTCCTGACCGGACAGCTGCATCAGCTCGTACATCACCTCGTCGATGACGGCACGCTCGATGAAGCGGTTGCCGGCCAACCCCTCGAAGCGGGAGAAGTCCATCGGCTTGCCGAAGCGCACCTCGACACGGCCGAAATGCCACATCTTGCTGCCGGGAGGGTTCACGACGTCGGTTCCGATCATCGCGACGGGAATCACCGGGATGCCGCTTTCCAGCGCCACGCGGGCCAGGCCGGTCTTGCCCTTGTAGAGCCGACCGTCCGGCGAGCGGGTGCCCTCGGGATACATCCCCAGCAACTTGCCCTTCGCGAGAATCCGCTGGGCGGTGGTCAGCGCGGCCTGCGCCGAGTCGGCGTCGGTGCGGTCGATGGGCACCTGGCCGGTGGACGAGTAGAAGAACTTGGTCAGCTTGCCCTTGACGCCCGTGCCGGTGAAGTACTCGGCCTTGGCCAGGAAGGTGATGCGCCTGCGCAGCACCAGCGGAAGGTAGAAGCTGTCGGCGACGGCCAGGTGGTTGCTCGCCAGGATGACGGCACCCGACGACGGAACATACTCCAGCCCTGTGACTTTCGGCCGACCCAGCAACTTCAGCAACGGGCCCATCAAGATGTACTTGTAGAACCAGAAAAACATGGGCCCTCCCACCGCCGTCGCACCAGATGGCGCTTCGCGCCAACTTTACTCATCTTTTTCCAGCGGTCACTCTTCGACGTTGATCGGGATCGACTGGTAACGCCCCGTGCCCGTCGGCGTCGAACCCTCCGGCGGTTCGGGTGGCTTCGGTGATTCCGGCGGCCCGGTTGGTGGCGCGGGGGCGGTGCCGTCGTCGAGCAGCGCCCGCACCACCGCCAGCAGCGAGACGCTGTGCTCGGAGATCACCGTCAGCAGCGGATGCTCCTCGCCGGTGACCAGCGCAGCCAGCGCGCACACCGGACACCAGACCTGCTGGCAGCGTCCCGGCCCCTCGCCGGCGCGAGCGGCGGCCAGCATGGCCGCGGTACGCACAGCGGGATCGATGCGGTCGAGGATGGCCTGGGCCAGCTGACGCAGTTCGGGGCCGAGGTCGGCGTGCCCCTTGGGGTTCATGCCGGCCACACCTCCGGATTCGGTCGAAAACGCACAGTCAGCTCTGTACCCCGCAATTGCGCATCCATGACAATGCACCGCCGCAGGACGGATGCCAGCCGGACCCGGCGGCGCATCCCACCCACGCCGATGATCAGGTCGTCATCGACGCGGCCCAGTGTCAGCGAGCCGGTGTCGATCTGCGGCAACTCTAGCCGCATCCGGTACACCGATCCCAGCCCCGATCCCGATTCCAGGTCGACGACGGGACGCAGCGGGCCCGGCGGCGGCGCTCCCCCACGTCGGCGGGCCATCTCGAGCAACTCCCCGAGCGCCTTCGGGCCGATGGGCTCACCCGGCAGATGCGGAGTGAGCACCAGGGCGATCTCGCCGGTGTTCGCGCTCAACTCCTCGAGGACCACCTGCTGCTCACCGATGCGTTCGGCATACCAGTCGAATGCCGGGTGCTCGGGAAGATTGCGATACTCGTACGAATCATCCTGCACCAAAACCTGATTGACGATCAGCTCGGCAACGCGCACCCCCATCAGGGCCAGCGATCCCAGGGTGCGCACCGCCTCGGCGGCCACCACCCGCTCGGGCGTCAGCACCAGGTGGGCACTCACCGCGTCGGGGTCGGTGAGCAGTGCGCCCAGACGCTCAACCCCGGCGGTGATGCGCTCGATCAACTCGACCACCACCGCCGACGGACCGGAATCGGCCATGCTGAGGCGGCGATGGCGGGGCCAGGCCCGCTCCAGGTACAGCCCGAACGTCGCGGGCAGGGTGAGCATGCGCAGTGCGTCGGCGGTGGAAGCGCAGTCCACCACCAGGTGGTCCCAGTTGCCCGATTCGGCGAGTTCACCCACCTCGTGCAGGCCGAGCACCTCCTGGATGCCGGGTAGTGTCGAGAGTTCTTCGGGGGCAACCATTCCCAACTCCGAATCGGGAAACCGCTGCGCCAAGGGGGTGGCCACGTCCCGCCAGCGGGCGGCCAACAGCGCCAAGGTGTCCAGCGCCAGCGCATCCAGCGAGCCACCGCCCTCGTCGGAGAACACCCGCACCGGATCCCGCTCGCCGGTGGGCGGCACCGGCACGGCCAGGACGTCACCCAGGGAATGCGCCTGATCGGTCGAGACCACCAGCACCCGCTGCCCGGCCCTGGCGTCGCGCACGGCGGTGGCCGCGGCCAGCGTCGACTTGCCCACCCCGCCCTTGCCGACGAACAGGCTGATCCGGGTACTGGACTCTTTCAGCCCTCGACTCGATTCTTCAGGTCTTTCAATGCGGTGTCGGTGAGTCGCTTCTCGGCTTTGCGCTTGAGCAACCCGATCATGGGGATCATCAGATCCACCGACAGCTCGTAGGTCACGTCGGTGCCGGATCCTTTGGGCTGCAAGTGATACGCACCGTCAAGCGCCTTGAGTAGCGTGCTGGAGGCCAGCCACCACCGCACCGAGCGCCGGTCGGTGGGCCATTCGTACTCCAGCACCATGGTGTCCTTGAGCACCGCGGCGTCGAGCACCAGTCGCGCCTTGCGCGGGTAGCCGTCGTCGTCGGATTCGAGAACCTCGGTGTCCTTGTACTCCTTGACCCAGTCCGGGTAGGAACCGATGTCGGCGATCACGTCCATCACCGTTTCCGGGTCGGCATCGATGTAGATGGTCTGCGCCGTCTTGTCCGCCAACTGAATCCCGTCCTACCTCGTCGAGCTTCTGCCTACATCGAGCCTCGCCTCAGAACAGAACGCTACCCTTCCGGTCGATTCGGCTGCCCGCTATCGAGGCTGCGGAGCCACTCCGACCGGGCGGTTGCGCTCCACCTCGGCCTTCACTTCGAACGCCATCCGTTTACCCGCCACCCGGCGCTGATGCGTCAGTTTGGCGAGGTTGAGTTTGGCCAGCTGCCACGCCGCCACCCCGGCGGGCTCGGCGTGCAGGAAGTAGTGCAGTTTCACACCGTCGAGCACCGGTTGCAGCCAGACCTCCATGGTGCCGGTCACCGGACCGGCCACCGTCCAGCGCACCCCCTTGTCGCCGCGGTCCTCGACCACTTCGAGCAGCAGGTCCGGCCACCAGCGCCGCCAGCGCGCCGGGTCGGCGACCATGGCACCCACCGTGGCCCCGTCGGCGGCCACGAACGTCTCGTCGGCCACCTGGATGCTGTTCATTGCCTCAGCTTCACATACCGACGGACGGATGCTGTAGGAGGTCCCCGGAAGTGAATGGAGTCACACGTGGCTCTGGACAGCGACTACGCTCATGTCAACGGTTTTCGAGGAAAGGGCCGACCATTGCGTGAGTTGACTGTTCCTGCATCGTTTTCAGTGGATGAGCACGACAACGTCGCCGCCGCTGTGTACGAGCACGAGCGCAATGACCCCAACCACGTCATCTACCAGCGCCTTGTCAACGGTGCATGGATCGACGTCACCTGCGCGGAGGCTGCCGCACAGATCCGCGCCGCCGCGCGGGGCCTGATCGCCAAGGGCGTGACGCCCGGCGACCGGGTGGCGATCCTGAGCGCCACCCGCTACGAGTGGGCCATCCTGGACCTGGCCATCCTGAGCGTGGGGGCGCTGACCGTGCCGATCTACGAGACCTCCTCGGCGGAGCAGGTGCGCTGGGTGCTCACCGACTCCGGCGCGGTGATGCTGTTCGCCGAGACCGACGGGCATACCGCACTGGCTGCCGAACTCACCGCCGAACTGCCTGACCTACGTGAGGTGCTGACCATCGACGGATCGGGGCCCGCCGCGCTCGACCTGCTCGCCGAGGCCGGCACGACGGTCGATCCCGCCGAGGTGGACGCGCGGGTGTCGGCACTGCGGTCCGACGCGCCCGCCACGCTGATCTACACCTCGGGCACCACCGGCAGGCCCAAAGGCTGCCAGCTGACACATTCGAATCTGCTGCACGAGATCCGCGGCGCCAAGGCCGCGTTGCCAACACTGCTGCAGAAGGGCGAGCGACTGCTGGTGTTCCTGCCGCTGGCGCACGTGCTGGCCCGGGCCATCACCATCGCCGGATTTCACAATTTGGTCACCGTCGGGTTCACCAGTGACATCAAGAACCTGGTGCCGATGTTCTCGGTGTTCAAGCCCACCATCGTGGTGTCGGTGCCCCGGGTGTTCGAGAAGGTCTACAACACCGCCGAGCAGAACGCCGCCAACGACGGCAAGGGCAAGATCTTCGCGATCGCCGCGCGAACCGCGATCGAATGGAGCGAAGCGCAGGACGGCTCCGGTCCCGGCCTTCTCCTGAAGCTCAAGCACGCGGCGTTCGACAAGCTGGTCTACGGCAAGTTGCGCGCCGCGCTCGGCGGCGACTGCCGGGCGTCGATCTCCGGTGGCGCTCCTCTGGGTGCTCGGTTGTGCCACTTCTACCGTGGTGTGGGCCTGACCATCTACGAGGGCTACGGCCTCACCGAGACCAGCGCCGCCATCACCGTCAACCAGGTGGGTGCGCTGAAGGTGGGCACCGTCGGCAAGCTGGTGCCCGGTAACAGCATGCGGATCGCCTCCGACGGCGAACTGATGGTGCGCGGTGGGGTGGTGTTCAACGGCTACTGGCGCAACGAGGAGGCCAGCGCAGGAGCTTTCACCGACGGCTGGTTCCACACCGGTGATCTGGGCGACGTGGACGCGGACGGGTTCCTCAAGATCGTGGGCCGCAAAAAGGAAATCATCGTCACCGCCGGCGGCAAGAACGTCGCGCCCGCGGTGCTCGAGGACCAGCTGCGGGCGCACCCGCTGATCAGCCAGGCCATGGCCGTCGGCGACGCCCAGCCGTTCATCGGCGCGTTGATCACCATCGATCCGGAGGCCTTCGAAGGCTGGAAACAGCGCAACGGCAAGGAATCCAGCGCCACCGTCGCCGATCTGGCAACGGACCCGGATCTGGTGGCCGAGGTGGACGTCGCGGTCAAGCAGGCCAACACCGCGGTGTCGCACGCCGAGCAGATCCGCAAGTTCCGCATCCTGCCCGTCGACTTCACCGAGGACACCGGTGAGCTCACCCCGACCTTGAAGGTCAAGCGCAAGGTGGTCGCCGAGAAGTTCGCCGGCGACATCGAGGCGCTGTATCAGAAAGGTTGAAGTAGCGCGCCGGCGCGCGCCGCGATGGTGTCCCACTGCCACTGCGCTGTCACCCATTCCCGGCCGCGACGGCCCATGGTGGCGGCGCGTTCGGGATGTGCCAGTAGCAGGCTGAGGGTGTCGACAAGCTGCTCGCCGTCGCGCCCGTCGATCACATGCCCGGTCTGGCCGTCCAGCACGGTCTCCGGGGCTCCCCCGGAATCCCCTGCCACCACCGGGATTCCGGTGGCCGACGCCTCCAGGAACACGATGCCGAGACCTTCGACGTCCAGCCCCGCGCCCCGGGTTCGACACGGCATGGCGAACACGTCGGCCATGGCGTAGTGAGCTGGCAGCTCGTCGCCGGGCACACCCTTGGTGAACACCACGTGATCGCTGACGTCGAACTCGGCGGCAAGGCCCTGCAGCCGGTCCAGATCGGGCCCACCGCCGACGATCACCAGCGCCGTACCGGGCACCCGTTCCCGGATCGCGGGCAGTGCCCGGATCAGCATGTCCTGGCCCTTGCGCGGCACCAGCCTCGACACGCACACCACAGTGGGCCGCCCGCCGAGGCGGTATCTGGCCCGAAGCTCCTCTCGCGCCGCCGAATCCGGGCGGAAACGCTCGGTGTCGACACCGGACGGCAGGTGCTCCAGACCGGCGTTCGGACCGAACGCGGAGGCGAACCGCCCGCGGGTGTAGCGGCTGACGAAGGTCACCACGTCGGTGCCGTCACCGATCCGACGTAGCGCCGAGCGCGCCACCGGGAGCATGGACCAACCGACTTCATGGCCGTGGGTGCTCGCCATGATGCGGCCGGCTCCAGCGCCGCAGGCACGCGGGGCCAGCAGCGCCAGCGGAGCCGCCGCACCGAACCACACCGTCTCGATGTCGCGGTCGCGGATCAGCCTGCGCATGCGCGCGTCGACGGACGGCTCGGGGATCATCAGAGTTCCGGGGTGGCGGACCACCTCGAAGTCGACGGTGGCGTCGTACTCCTGCGCCCCCTTCCACTGCGGAGCGTAGACGGTGAGCTCGTGTGTGCCTGCCAGCCGCAGCACCAGCTGCTCCAGGTAGGACTGGATACCGCCGCGGCGCGGTGGAAAGTCATTGGTTACCAATAAGACCCGGGTCATCGGGTGTCACGCTAGCCCGTTGCGGACACACCATTCCTGCCACCCCTGCAACGCGTCGGCGGGCCGGGCCCGCAAGACCTCCCACAGGGCGGTTTCGGCATCGGTGTGGTGCGGCCCGGCGGCCCGGACGTAAAGCGCCCGCAGCGCCGGTACGCCGTACCGGTCGGCAATGTAGCGGGCGAACAGCCAGGCTCGGTCATACGCCAGGCTCAGATCCGGCTCGGGTGCGGCGAAGTCCCGGTCCGACGGCAACGCCGTCGGCAGCGGCCCGCGGGTGATCGAGCCTGGATACATCGGGCGCGCAACATAATCGGCGACACCTTCGGTGATCCATCGGGGTGCGTCGGCGGCGGTGGCCGCGCGGGTGGCGTAGTGGAACAACTCGTGGGTGAGCACCACGCGCAGGGCCTCCGGGCTCATGGCCACCGCACCGGGTGCGAAGACGATGCGTTGGCCGTTGGCCGAGTTCTCCTGCGGGTTCACCGAGTCCGCGACAGTGACGGCGGCGATGTGGGAGGTGTCGCCGACGCCGGTGGCCTGGGCACGGAACTCCTCCTCGGTGTCCGTGGCCACGATCACGATCTCGTGCGGCCATTCCGGACCCCAGAACGACTCGACAGCGTCCACGGCGCCGTCGAGTTCGGTGGTGACGCGGCGCAACAGCGGGTCGGTGGCAACTCCCCCAAGGCTGACGAGCGTCACCTCACGCTGTCCCCCGGGCGCCGGGGCGGCCGCGGCCGGCGGAGGCGGCAGGACGGTCTGGGGCTGGCGGGCCACGAACAGCCCGGCCAACACCAGTTGCGCGCCCAGCAGCACTGCCAGTGCGACTACCGGCCAGCGGGGTCGGCAGTTCGGTGTAGAAGCAGGCTCAGTAGCGACAGGATCCAGTATCGCCGACGTTCAGTATCGGCGAGCGTTGTAGAACGGTCCGGCGCCGTCGAGTGGCACCACCTTGACCGGCACACCGTAGGTGGAGGCATGCACCACCATGCCGTTACCGACGTAGATGCCGGTATGGGAGGCGTCGGAGTAGAAGTTCACCACGTCACCGGGCTGCAGCTGGTCACGTGACACCGGCTGACCACCGGCGGCCAACGCCTGGCTGGAGTGCGGCAGCGACATGCCTGCCTGCTGGAACGACCACATCACCAGGCCTGAACAGTCGAACTGGCCGGGTCCGGAACCGCCCCAGGAGTACGGCATTCCGACCTTGGTCAGCGCGGCCTGGACCACGGTGGCGCCGACCGGGCTGCCCCCGCCGGGCGCCGGGACCTGCATCTGCGGCGGCGCGACGTCACCGGGCGGGATACCGACGGGGGGCGGCATCCCGGGCAGACCGGGCGCAGGCGGCGCGGCCAGGATCTCGGGCCCTGGCGGAGGTGGCGCCGGCAGCGCCACCGGCGGCGGTGGCACCGGACCCGGAGCGGCCAATGCCACTCGCTGAGCTTCGGTCAGTGAGTCGTACTGGGATTTGACGACGGCGATCTTGAGTTGGAGGTCGCTCTGTTTGGCCTGCAATTCGGCACGGACCGCGGCGGCTTGCTCGGCGGCGGTCTTGGCATCGGCAGCCGACTGCGCGGACGCGATCTCGGCGGCCGCAGCCTGCTCGCTGACCCGACGGTAGTTGGCCATCTGGTCCGACAGCTCGCCGGCGATCACTCGCTGCACCGCCAGCCGATCGATGAGGCCCTGCGGCGACTCTGCGGTGAGGATGGCGGTCATCCCGTCGGTGCGTCCGCCCATGTACATGGCGGCGGCAAACTCGTCGACCCCGCTCTGGAAGGTCGCCAGTTCGGCCCTGGCCGTGTCCACGGCAGCCAGGTCATCGGCGTGTTTACGGTCGGCTGCCGCTTGGATGTCCAGCTTCTTGGTCAGATCCAGCTGTGCACTGTGCATGGCCTCGGTGGTCTGCTCAGCTTGCCGCGAGAGATCGTTGAGCTTTGCTAGCGCGTCCTCTGCTGGGTCCGCCTGCACACTCGAGGCCAGCACTCCCGACAGCACGGTGACTCCGGCTACAGCACAGACCACACTCCGACGAGAGCGCTTCGATACGCGCGAGATCCACTGCGAGCCGGAAAAACTCAAGATTACGGGTCCTTAAACTGCCTTCGAAGTGCCGCTGTTCGCGCCACCGCCGAATCGCCTTTAGGTCTCAGATAGGTTACGAAACGGCATCGGCGTTGTCCAACAGGAGACGCAAATTTAACAGCCCTACTGGCAGTTGTCGCGTTCTCCTTCCAGCGCGCCTCAGGCTACCCCCGGTTTCTGTCCGCGATGGACAGGCACGAGCCGCAAGCGTGGCGCCATTCCGACCTCCGCAAGCACCTCCAGCGCCGCACGTTCATCAGCCAGCAAACTATCTGGAACACCCAGAAGAACGCTGACCACACAATCTCGACATCCTGGGCCACGAACCGCACAGTCGTCGCAGTCGATGATCACCGGTTCCCCGTTGTCCGGTGGACGTCCTGCAGTTCCCATTTCTCGGTCCTCTCGATTCGACTCGGTGTGTTGGTGGCGCTCACGCTAAACGGGCCCACCGACAAGTTCGGACCACATTGCGGCCACGCCGGTGACGCGCCGAGCCGCCGTTACCACGCGATGTCGGTGCGACCTCCTAGCGTCACGTCGTGTGAACGTCGGGCGCAGCGCGCAGTTGAGCTTCGCGGACATCGATCCGTCCGCCGATCTGGCGCTGCGCGACACCACGTTCGTCGTGGTCGATCTCGAAACCACCGGAGGTCGGGCCGTGGCCCGCGGAATCGGCGCCCCAGTGACGCCATCACCGAGATCGGTGCGGTCAAAGTGCGCGGAGGCGCCGTCCTCGGAGAATTTGCCACACTCGTCGATCCGGGTCGGTCCATCCCGCCTCAGATCATGCAGTTGACCGGCATCACCACCGCCATGGTCCGCGATGCGCCGCCCATCTCGACGGTGTTGCCGATGTTCCTGGAGTTCTGCCGGGGAGCGGTCCTGGTGGCCCACAACGCCGGTTTCGACATCGGCTTCCTCAAGGCGGCCGCCGAACAGTGTGAGTTGGTCTGGCCGCGGCCACCGGTGCTGTGCACCGTGCGACTGGCCCGGCGGGTTCTGACCAAGGACGAGGCACCCAGCGTGCGACTGTCCGCGCTCGCACAGCTGTTCCGGTCGGGCACCGAGCCCACCCACCGCGCGCTCGACGACGCCCGCGCCACCGTCGACGTCCTGCACGGGTTGATCGCCAGGGTGGGCAATCAGGGCATTCACACCTACTCACAGCTGCGCTCGTATCTGCCGAACGCCACCCCGACACAACGGCGCAAACGGGTCCTTGCCGCCGGGGTGCCCGATACGCCGGGCGTCTACCTCTTCCGTGGGCCCGCAGACGAGGTGCTCTACGTCGGCACGGCGGTCAACCTGCACCGCAGGGTCAGCCAGTACTTCAACGGTGCCGATCCGCGTACCCGCATGAAGGAGATGGTGGCGCTCGCGCAGTCCGTCGACCACATCGAATGCGCCCACGCGCTGGAGGCCGGGGTCCGCGAACTGAGGCTGCTGGCCGCGCACGCGCCGCCCTACAACCGGAGGTCGAAGTTCCCACACCGATGGTGGTGGCTGGCGCTGTCGGACGAGGCGTTCCCGCGCTGGACGGTGGTGCGGGCGCCGGGCAGCCGCGCCTGCGTCGGCCCCTTCCGCGCTCGCTCCGACGCCGTCGACACCGGCGCGCTGCTGGCCCGCTTCAGCGGCATCCGCACGTGCACACAGCGCCTTGCCCGCGCCGCGTTGCACACCTGCCCGGAACGAGAAGTCTCCCCCTGCCCGGCACCGCGCGACATCGGGGCAGCGGACTACGCGACGACTGTGCTGCGGGCCGCTGAGCTCATCACGGGCTCACACTCGGCGGCCTTCGACGCCGCGACAGCTCACATCGCCGCGTTGGCCGAGCGTGGGCACTTCGAGAGTGCAGCCAGGCTGCGCGACCACACCGCCACAGCCGTCGACGTGCTGTGGCGCGGACAACGGCTGCATGCTCTGTCCACGGTGGCGGAGATGGTGGCCGCGCAGCCCGACGGTGCGGGCGGTTGGCATCTGGCGGTGATCCGGCACGGCCGCCTGGCCGCGGCCGGAACGGCACGGCGCGGTGTGCCGCCGATGCCGGTGGTGGACGCGGTGTGCGCAGGGGCGCAGACCGTGCTGCCCGAGGCGGCGCCGCTGGGTGGCGCGCTGGTCGAAGAGACCGCACTGCTGGTGCGCTGGCTGGCCACACCGGGAACCCGCATGGTGCGGACCACCGACGGCTGGGCGTCGCCCGCGCAGTCAGCGGGCCGCTGGGCGGGGTGGGCGGCCACCGCACGCTCGGCGCGACTGGCTGCCGAGCAAACGGCCGCCGAGGACTATGCCGATCTGCTCACCCCGGTGCGGAAGGGCTTCAGAGCTTCTGGGTGAACTTCACCCACCTGGACAGCAACTGTTCGGCGGCTCCCGAGTCGATGGCCTTGGCGGCGCGCTCGAGTCCGCTCTCCCAGGCCGGCAGCCACTCTGCGCTGGCGGTCAGCCCGGCATGGGCCACCATCGCACCCGCGGCGTTCAGGATCACCGCGTCGCGCACCGGCCCCGGAGCCCCGGCGAACACCGAACGCGCTTCGGCGGCATTGCTCTGCGCGTCGCCGCCCAACAGCTCGGCCAGCTGTGCCCGGGGGAACCCGAAACCGGCCGGGTCGAACGTCAGCCGGTCGATGGTGCCCGCCTGTACCCGGAAGATCGTCGACGTGGTGGTGGTGGTCAGCTCGTCGAGGCCGTCGTCGCCGTGCACCACCAGCACGCTGGAGCGGCGGGCGGCGAACACGCCCGCCATCACCTCGGCCAGGTCACCGAACGCGCAGCCGATCAGCCCGGCCCTCGGTCCAGCCGGATTGGTCAGCGGTCCAAGCAGATTGAAGACCGTCGGCACACCGATCTCACGGCGGGCGGCGCCGGCGTGGCGCAGCGACGGATGGAACTGCGGAGCGAAACAGAACCCGATGCCCACCTCGGCGACGCAGCGGGCCACCTCTTCGGGCCCCAGATCGATCCGCACCCCGAGCGCCTCGAGGGTGTCGGCGCCGCCGGACAACGACGACGCGGCCCGGTTGCCGTGCTTGATCACCTTGACACCCGCGGCCGCCACCACGATGGCGGCCATGGTGGAGAGGTTGACGGTGTTGGCGCCGTCACCTCCGGTACCCACCACGTCGACGGTGTCGGTGCCGAATGATTCGGTAGGGACCTTGCGGGCGTGCGACAACATGGTGTCGGCCAGCTCGCTGACCTCGGCTGCGGTGGGCCGTTTGATCTTCATGGCCACCCCGAAGGCCGCGATCTGGGCAGGAGTGGCGGCGCCGGTCATGATCTGTTCCATCGCCCACGCGGCCTGGCCCGTCGCCAGGGGCTGGGAATCGGTCAAGCGGGCCAGGATCAGCGGCCACGTGGGCGAGGAATCAGAAGCAATCACGGGCCGATATTCCCACGTCGGCCGAGACACGCCGAAAGCGCCCGGGGATCTTTGGCCCTCTTATCAGGAAGTCACTTGTTACCAAACCCCTCCCCGGGTGGAGTTCGACAACTACAAAGCGTCATACTTCTTGATGTGACGAGCGCTGTAGGGAGTTCGGGAACCGCCATCACGTCGCGGATTCATTCGCTGAACAGGCCGAATATGGTCAGTGTCGGCACCATTGTGTGGTTGTCGAGTGAGCTGATGTTCTTCGCCGGCCTCTTCGCGATGTACTTCACCGCCAGGGCCCAGGCCGGCGGTGACTGGCCACCGGCGCCCACCGAGCTGAACCTGTACCTCGCGGTGCCGGTGACCCTGGTCCTGATCGCCTCGTCGTTCACCTGCCAGATGGGCGTCTTCGCCGCCGAGCGCGGTGACGTCTTCGGTCTGCGCCGGTGGTACACCCTGACGCTGGCGATGGGCACCTTCTTCGTGCTCGGCCAGGGCTACGAGTACTACCACTTGGTACACACCGGAACCACCATCCCGGGCAGCGCCTACGGCACGGTGTTCTACCTCGCCACCGGCTTCCACGGCCTGCACGTGATCGGCGGTCTGGTCGCGTTCGTCTTCCTGCTGGCACGCACCCGGATGGCCAAGTTCACGCCCGCCCAGGCCACCGCGGCGATCGTCGTGTCCTACTACTGGCACTTTGTCGACATCGTGTGGATCGCGCTGTTCGCCGTGATCTATTTCGTCCGATGACATCCAACTCTCAGCGCAGCAGCCCGACGAACAGGAGTGCTCGGTTGAAGATCTCGCGGTTGACCAGGACCGGCTCGCCGAAGTCCAAGCGGCGCACCCGCCGTCGGCTCACAGCTGGCCTGCTGCTGCTGATCGCGTTGACGATGGCCGGCGGACTGGCCGCCATCCTCACCCCCAAGCCGCAGGTCGCGGTCGCCGACGAGTCTGCGTCGGCACTGCTGCGCACCGGCGAGCAGCTCTATGACACCTCGTGCATCTCTTGCCACGGCGCCAACCTGCAGGGCGTCGCCGACCGTGGCCCCAGCCTGGTGGGTGTCGGCGAGGCTGCCGTCTACTTCCAGGTGTCCACCGGTCGTATGCCCGCGATGAGCCTCAATGCCCAGGCCCCGGCGAAACCGCCGAACTTCGACGAGGCGCAGATCGACGCCCTCGGCGCCTTCGTCCAGGCCAACGGCGGCGGCCCCATGGTGGTACGCGACGAGAACGGCCAGATCGCCCAGGAATCGCTGACCCACGGCAACGTGGCTCGCGGTGGCGACCTGTTCCGCCTGAACTGCGCGTCCTGCCACAACTTCACCGGCAAGGGTGGCGCGCTGTCCTCCGGCAAGTACGCACCCGATCTCGGTGACGCCAACCCGCAGCAGATCTACACCGCCATGCTGACCGGCCCGCAGAACATGCCGAAGTTCTCCGACCGCCAGCTCACCCCGGAGGAGAAGGCGGACATCGTCTCCTACGTCCGCGGAGCGTCCGAGACCCCCAGCCCGGGCGGTTACGGCCTCGGCGGGTTCGGCCCCACGTCTGAAGGCATGGCGGCATGGATTATCGGCATGGTCGCCATCATCGGCGTGGCGATGTGGATCGGGGCAAGGGCATGAGCATCGACAAACCAGATGAGCTCACCGACGAGCAGCTCGCACAGATGTCGCGCGAGGAGCTATTGGCCCTCGGCGGCAAGCTCGACGGTGTCGACATCGTCTTCAAGGAAAAGCGTTGGCCCGTCGAGGGAACCAAGGCAGAGAAGCGGGCCGAGCGCACCGTCGCCTACTGGCTGATGCTGGGCGGCGTCGCCGGCCTGGCGCTGCTGCTGGTGTTCCTGTTCTGGCCGTGGGAGTACGACCCGGACAGCATGTGGTACAACCTGGCCACCCCGATGTACGGCCTGACTTTCGGGCTGTCGATCCTGGCCATCGGTGTGGGCGCGGTGTTGTTCCAGAAGAAGTTCATCCCCGAAGAGATCACCATCCAGGACCGCCACGACGGCGCCTCCTCGGAGCTGCAGCGCAAGACCGTGGTGGCCAACCTGACCGACGCCCTCGAGGGCTCGACCATCAGACGCCGCAAGATGATCGGCATCTCGATGGGTCTGGGCCTGGGCGCCTTCGGTGCCGGCACCCTGGTCGCCCTCATCGGCGGCCTGATCAAGAACCCGTGGAAGCCCGTGGTGCCCACCGCCGACGGCCCCAAGGCCGTGTTGTGGACGTCGGGCTGGACCCCGCGGTTCCACGGCGAGACCATCTGGCTGGCCCGTGCCACCGGTGACGCCCACTCCCCGTTCATCAAGATGCGTCCCGAAGATCTGGACGCCGGTGGCATGGAGACCGTGTTCCCGTGGCGGGAATCCGACGGTGACGGAACCACTGTGGAGTCGCACCACACGCTGGCCGCCATCCAGATGGGCGTCCGCAACCCGGTGATGCTCATCCGCATCAAGCCGCAGGACATGTCCAAGGTGGTCAAGCGTCAGGGTCAGGAGAGCTTCAACTTCGGCGACTTCTTCGCCTACACGAAGGTCTGCTCACACCTGGGCTGCCCGTCCTCGCTCTACGAGCAGCAGACCTACCGCATCCTGTGCCCGTGCCACCAGTCGCAGTTCGACGCGTTGCACTTCGCGAAACCCATTTTCGGCCCAGCCGCGCGCGCGTTGGCGCAGCTTCCCATCACCATCGACTCCGACGGATACCTGGTTGCCAACGGCGACTTCATCGAGCCCGTCGGACCTGCCTTCTGGGAGCGGAGATCATGAGTCCGAAACTCGCTGACACGTTGGCCAAGCAGGGCGATGCGATCGATTCGCGGTATCACCCGTCGGCGGCGGTGCGGCGCGGGATCCTGAACAAGGTCTTCCCCACCCACTGGTCGTTCCTGCTGGGTGAGATCGCGCTGTACAGCTTCATCATCCTGCTGCTCACCGGCATCTGGCTGACGCTGTTCTTCGATCCGTCCATGGCCGAGGTCACGTACAACGGCGTCTACGAGCCACTTCGCGGCATCCAGATGTCGAAGGCCTACGAGTCGGCGCTGAACATCAGCTTCGAGGTGCGTGGCGGTCTGTTCGTCCGCCAGGTCCACCACTGGGCCGCGCTGCTGTTCGCCGCGTCGATCATGGTGCACCTGGCCCGCATCTTCTTCACCGGTGCGTTCCGCCGCCCGCGTGAGGCCAACTGGATCATCGGCTCGCTGCTGCTGATCCTGGCGATGTTCGAGGGCTTCTTCGGTTACTCGCTGCCCGACGATCTGCTCTCCGGCACCGGCCTGCGCGCTGCGTTCTCCGGCATCACGATGAGCGTCCCCGTCATCGGCACCTGGCTGCACTGGGCACTGTTCGGCGGCGATTTTCCCGGCACGATCATCATCCCGCGCCTGTACGCCCTGCACATCCTGCTGATCCCCGGCATCATGCTGGCGTTGATCGGCGCGCACCTGGCGCTGGTCTGGTTCCAGAAGCACACCCAGTTCCCCGGCCCCGGCCGCACCGAGAAGAACGTCGTCGGTGTGCGAGTCATGCCGGTGTTCGCCGTCAAGTCCGGCGCCTTCTTCGCGATGACGGTCGGCATCCTGGGCCTGATGGGTGGCCTGCTGCAGATCAACCCGATCTGGGACCTTGGCCCCTACAAGCCGTCCATGGTGTCGGCCGGTAGCCAGCCGGACTTCTACATGATGTGGACCGACGGCCTGATCCGTATCTGGCCGGCGTGGGAGTTCTACATCGGCAACTACACCATCCCCCAGCCGTTCTGGATCGCGATCCTGATGGGTCTGGTGTTCACCCTGCTGATCGCGTGGCCATTCCTGGAGAAGCGCTTCACCGGCGACGACGCGCACCACAACCTGTTGCAGCGGCCGCGTGACGCTCCGGTCCGTACCGCCATCGGCGCCATGGCCATTGCGTTCTACATCCTGATGACCTTCGCGTGCATGAACGACATCATCGCGCTGAAGTTCCACATCTCGCTCAACGCGACCACGTGGATCGCCCGCATCGCCATGGTGATCCTGCCGCCGATCGTCTACTTCGTGACCTACCGGTGGGCCGTGGCGCTGCAGCGTGCCGACCGCGCGGTGCTCGAACACGGCATCGAGACGGGCATCATCAAGCGGCTGCCGCACGGTGCGTACGTCGAACTGCACCAGCCGATCGGCCCGGTCGACGACCACGGCCACCCGATCCCGCTCGAGTACCAGGGTGCCGCGGTGCCGAAGAAGATGAACAAGCTGGGCTCCGGCGGTGCGCCGGGTCGTGGCAACTTCCTCTTCCCGGATCCGGTGTCCGAGGATTCGGCACTCACCGAGGCCGAGCACGCGTCGCACCACCGGGCGCTCACGGCGCTCAAGGAGTACCAGGACAACGAGCACGGCACCAACGGCTCGTCGGACGGCCACAGCAACGGTCATCACTGACCGAGAATCGACGCCACATGGCGGCAAGCACTCCCGGTGCTTGCCGCCATGTTTTTGTTGTGGAGGGCCCGATCGGTGGCCCCGCAATTCCAGACGTAAGCCACTGCGACCTGCCCCGGCGTGTTGTCGCAACCAGTTACGTGTCGCAGGACCCATCGGGCGCAGAGTTGGTGTGGCTCAACCTCGCAACCAGTTACGTCCCACAGGACCCATCGGGCCCAGAGTTGGTGTGGCTCAAGCTCACTGGGCCTCGGAGGCGAGCCGCCCCCTCAGCTGACGCAGATACGTCAGCGGGATGGCGATCATCGCCACGGTGATGACGCCTGCCACGCCGTAGACCACCCAGGACGCGGTGATCTTGTCCGAAGCCATCAGGTAGGTGGCCACGGCCACCGCCACGTAGGCCAGCCCGACAGCAGTGAGAACTCCTAGCCCACATCGCAGCCACATCCGGTCCAGGAAGGTCACCGAGATGGCGGAGCTGGAGTGCCGGGCCGGTGTCGGCCCCGGGTAGTCGGGTGGATCCTGATCGACCAGCATGGCGCGCGCCTGCACCGTTTTGGGGCCCGGACGCGGCGGCGGAGCAGGCTCCTCGACGGCACGCCGGGCACGCAGCAGCAGCGGCACCGCCAGCACAATCACCGCGGCCGACACACCGATGACCGTGTAGAGCAGCCACGGCGTTCCCGGATCCGACACCGGCCCGGGTGAGTGCGCCACGCCGAGGTCCACCAGGGCCACTCCGGCCGCCACGGCGACGCCAAGGGCGACCAGCCAGGTGACGGCGCACGCCACCATCACGCCACGGTCGACGAGCTCGGGCGAGTCCGAGAATTTGGGGCTCCAGGCCACTTAATTACCCCCCGATGTGATGCTCAGCAACTGGTCTGAGCCGCGTTGCCGTTGTTCGACGACAACACGGTGCCGTCGCTGGTGGTGATGGAGCAGTTGAGCCGGCTGACCAGGAACAGACTGGACGCCTGTACCGATCCGACCTCGGACTGCGAGATGGGCGTCACGGTCAGCGACCACGGGATGTAGACGTTGCGCTGGGTGCGACTGCGCCCGGAGGCGTCGATGTAGGTCACGGAGATCACGTCACCTGGCGCCTTGGTGCCGGTGATCGAGTAGGTGACCTGCCGCGGCCCTGGTGGCGCCGTGGTGGTCGGCGGAGGGGGCGGCGCCTCGGTGGTCTCCGGCGCAGGCGGCGGAGGTTCCTCGGTGGGTGGCGGAGGGGGTGGCGGCGGCTCCGGTGTGACGGTGACCGTCTCCGGCGGAGGAGGCGGCGGCGGAGGCGGAGGAGGCTCCTCCGTCGTCGTCGGAGGCGGCGGAGGGGGTGGCGTGGTGGTGATGATCTCGTCCTGCACCGGCGGCCTGGTGGTGGTGGACGTGTCTGGGTTGGCAAGATCGTCGGTGTTGGTGCTGGTCACCAGCAACGACACGGAGACCACCAGGGAGATTGCGGCGACGATCGCGGTGATACCCACCACCCACGGCCAGCGCGGGGGCTTGCCGTCCTCGGCCGTGGCGCCGCCGTCGTAGCTGTCGTAGTCGTAGAGATGCGGATCAGCGGGCACGTAAGGCCCGGTGGTGAACTGCTCGGATTCCGGGGCGGAGTAAGCGCGTGACGGGAACTCGGCGGGAACCAGATCGGTTCCGTACTCCGTGCTGCTGAGATCCTCGTTGAACCCGTCAGGGTTCGACGAGGTGCCCTCGTCGTCCCCGGAATCCGCCCCCGGAGGATTCGGCCCGCTCATGTCCGCCTGTCCTTCTGAAGTCCATCATCCACTCGTGCCTGGGCAACACTACCCAACCGATGCGGTGGGACGATCGCGACAGACCGAGGACAGCTCAGCCGGTCGAGCTTCAGTGCTTCTCGGGGCCCCAGTAGTACTCGAAGACCAGGCCGCCGGCGGTGAACAACACGAAGCAGACACCGGCGACAATGAGCCACGGCAGCCACAGCGCGGCGCCCACAGCGGCAGTGGAGAAGGACAGCGCAATCAGGATCGGCCACCAGCTGTGCGGGCTGAAGAAGCCCAGCTCGCCGGCGCCGTCACTGATCTCGGCGTCTTCGTAGTCCTCGGGCCGGGTGTCCAGGCGCCGGGCGACAAAACGGAAGAAGGTGCCGATGATCAACGACAGGCCCGCGGTGAGCACCAGTGCGGTGGTCCCGGCCCACTCGATGCCGCCGAGGGCGTAGAAGTGGGTCAGGGAGCCGTACACCACGGCCGCGATGACACAGAAAGCGGTCAGGATCTCGAACAGCCGGGCTTCGATATGCATGCTGGATTCCTCTCAGTCCTGCTGCCGGTCAGTTCCGCACGGGGGGCGCCTGCTCACCGCGGCGCGTGTCGAACGGCCGGGTGGTGATGGCAACCGGGTCCTGGCCGATGGCCTGCAACGCCTCGGCGTTGGTGGCGTTCGGATTGTCGATGCGGTACTGCAGGTAGGCCTTGAAGTCGTTGGGCTCCACCACGCGCACCTCGAAGTTCATCATCGAGTGGTAGGTGCCGCACATCTCGGTGCAACGACCGACGAAGGCGCCCGTCTCCAGGATCTCGCTGATCTGGAAGACGTTGTCGGAGTTGTTCTCCTTCGGGTTGGGCAGCACGTCCCGTTTGAACAGGAACTCTGGCACCCAGAACCCGTGGATGACGTCGGCCGAGGCGATCTGGAACTCGACGCGCTTGCCGGTGGGCAGTACCAGGACCGGGATCTCGTCGCTGGTGCCCAGCGTCTCGACGTCGTCGAAGTTCAGGTAGGTACGGTCCTCGGGGTTCTTGCCCGCGAGCGCGCCGCGGATCTCGTGCTCGCCGCCTTCGGCGTGGGTGTCACCCTCGCCCGGCTCGGGAGCAGAGGCCATGGCCTCCTTGCGCTCGTTGTCCACACCGTCGTAGTCGAAGGTGCCGTCGGCGAAGGCGACCTTCTGGTAGCCGAACTTCCAGTTCCACTGGAAGGCGGTGACGTCGATGACGACCTCGGGGTTGGGCTCCTTGGCCAGCATCGTCTCCTGCACCACCACCGTGAAGTAGAACAGCACCGAGATGATGAGGAACGGGATCACCGTGAGGACGAGCTCCAGCGGCATGTTGTAGCCGAACTGCCGGGGCAGCTCGGTGTCGGTGGCCTTCTTGCGGTGGAACACCGAGGTCCAGAACAGCAGCAGGTAAACGATTCCGCCGACGACGAAGGACGCCGCGACCGAACCGATCCACAGTTCACGGTTGAGATGAGCCTCGGGGGTGATGCCCTTGGGCCACCCAAGGGCGAGCGCGTCGGTGAGGCTGCAGCCGCTGAGAACAAAGGCCAGCGCACCGAACGTGACCGCCAAAGCCAACACCCTGAGCCGACGAGAACGGCCGGTCTTCACGCTGGCGCCTCCTGTGGTTCGGTCCGCTGGGAATTCCACCGCGGGCACGGCGGATTTCCGTCGAATACTACGCAGCGTAGACCACGCCCACTAGCCGAGCCGAAGCACCTCACCGCTTGTGTTTCGCCGCCGCTTGGCATACTTGGCGGCGATGTGCGGACTGGTAGCTCTGCTGTGTGATTCGGCCCGGCCCGTCACACCCGAAATAGTCGATGCGGTGGCCGGCGCGTCCCATCTGATGCGACACCGCGGACCCGACGAACCGGGCACCTGGTCCGACGACCACGTGGTGCTGGGATTCAACCGGCTCTCGATCATCGACATCGCGCATTCCCACCAGCCGCTGCGCTGGGGTCCACCCGAAGCGCCGGACCGCTACGTGCTGGTGTTCAACGGCGAGATCTACAACTACCTGGAACTACGCGAGGCCCTGCGCACCGAGTTCGGCGCCAGTTTCCACACCGAGGGCGACGGCGAGGCCATCATCGCCGCGTACCACCACTGGGGTGTCGACGCGTTGCCGCGGCTACGCGGCATGTTCGCCTTCGCGCTGTGGGACACCAGCACCGGTGAGCTGTTCTGCGCGCGGGACCCGTTCGGCATCAAACCGCTGTTCATGGCCACCGGCCCCGGTGGCACCGCGGTGGGCAGCGAGAAGAAGTGCCTGACCGATCTGTCCGGGGTGCTCGGTATCGACGTCGGCGACACCGGCCTCGACGAGCGCGCCGTTCAGCACTACACCGTGCTGCAGTACGTGCCCGAACCCGAGACCCTGCACCGGCAGGTGCGTCGGCTCGAGTCAGGCTGTTATGCCCGGATCTCCCCGGCTCCGCCCCGCGGGTGTCGCGGTACTTCACGCCGAAGTTCCCGGTGGTGCCTTTCACGAGCGGAGCCGAGCAGGCCCGCTACGACGAGATCACCGCCGTCCTCGAGGACTCGGTGGCCAAACACATGCGCGCCGACGTCACCGTCGGCGCGTTCCTGTCCGGAGGCATCGACTCCACCGCGATCGCCGCGCTGGCCATTCGACACAACCCGCGGCTGATCACCTTCACCACCGGGTTCGAACGAGAGGGCTTCTCCGAGGTCGACGTCGCCATCGCGTCCGCCGAGGCGATCGGAGCCCGGCACGTGGCAAAGGTGGTCAGTCCTGCCGAGTTCGTCGCGGCCTTACCCGAGATCGTCTGGTATCTCGACGAACCCGTCGCAGATCCGGCTCTGGTGCCGCTGTACTTCATCGCCAAGGAAGCCCGTAAGCACGTCAAGGTGGTGCTGTCCGGCGAGGGCGCCGACGAGTTGTTCGGCGGCTACACCATCTACCGGGAACCCTTGTCGCTCAAGGCTTTCGACTATCTCCCGCGCCCGGTGCGACGGTCTTTGGGCCGGGTGTCCCAGCCGCTGCCCGAGGGAATGCGCGGCAAGAGCCTGCTGCACCGCGGCTCGCAGACACTCGAGCAGCGCTATTACGGCAATGCCCGCAGCTTCTCCGACGCCCAACTGCGCGCAGTGCTGCCGGGGTTCCGCACCGACTGGACGCACACCGACGTCACGGCCGAGATCTACCGGCAGTCGGCCGGCTGGGATCCGGTGGCCCGGATGCAGCACCTGGATCTGTTCACCTGGTTGCGCGGCGACATCTTGGTCAAGGCCGACAAGATGACGATGGCCAACTCACTGGAGCTGCGGGTGCCGTTTCTGGATCCCGAGGTGTTCGCGGTGGCGTCGCGGCTGCCGCTGGAGCAGAAGATCACCCGGACCACGACGAAGTACGCGCTGCGCCGCGCGCTCGAGCCGATCGTGCCCGCCCATGTGCTGCACCGGGCGAAACTCGGCTTCCCCGTGCCGATCCGGCATTGGCTGCGGGCCGGCGAACTGCTGGAGTGGGCATACGCCATGACGCACACCTCGCAGGCGGGGGCGCTGGTGGATCTCGCGGGCGTGCAGCGCATGCTCGAGGAGCATCGCACCGGCGTCAGCGATCACAGCCGCAGGCTCTGGACCGTGCTGATCTTCATGCTGTGGCACGCGATCTTCATCGAGGGCTCGATCACCCCGCAGATCGACGAGCCGGTTTACCCCGTCGAACTCTAGATTCCACGAATCACAGCAAGGCGGCGGCGATCTCGGATTCGGCTTCCGTGCCGTAGGCCTCGGCGATCCGCGGCAGCGCGGCGGCCTTGTTCCAGGTCCACTCCTGCGGGCCCGGCGCCTCCAGCACCAGAGTGGCCACCAGTGAGGCCAGCTGCGCGGAGCGCTCCAGGCTCAAACCGGCGCTGCGCCCGGTCAGGAACCCGGCACGGAACGCGTCGCCGATACCCGTCGGATCGGCCTTGTGGGTCTCGGGTACCGCGTCGACGTGGACGAAGGTGCCGTCGCGACCCACCAGGTCGACGCCCTTCTCCCCCAGTGTGGTGACCCGCAGCCCGATCTGGGACATCACCTCGGCCTCGGACCAGCCGGACTTCTGCAGCAGCAGGTCCCACTCGTAGTCGTTGGTGAACAGATAGGTGGCGCCGTCGATGAGCCTGCGGATCTCCTCGCGGTTGAGCCGGGCCAGCTGCTGCGACGGGTCCGCCGCGAAAGCCAGTCCGAGAGTTCGACATTCCTCGGTGTGCAGGAACATCGCCTCCGGGTCGTTGGCGCCCACGATCACCAGATCAGGAGTGCTGTTGCCGTCCAGCAACTTGGCCAGGGAGATGTTGCGGGCCTCGGACATCGCGCCGGGATAGAACGACGCAAGCTGTGCCATGTCCTGGTCGGTGGTGCACACAAACCGTGCGGTGTAGGCGCTGTCGGAGACCAGCACCTGTGAGCAGTCCACGCCGTTGGACTCCAGCCACTGCCGGTAGTCGTCGAAGTCGGAGCCGACGGCACCCACCAGAGTGGGGCTGCCACCGAGGATCCCGATGGCGTAGGCCATGTTGCCCGCGACGCCGCCGCGGTGCATCACCAAGTCGTCGACGAGGAAGCTCAGGGAGACCTTCTGCAGGTGTTCGGCGAGCAGCTGTTCGGCGAAGCGACCAGGAAAACGCATCAGATGATCCGTTGCGATCGATCCGGTCACGGCAATGCTCACCAGCAGCTCCATCCGATTTTCGTGGCGTTTTCAGGGCAGGCCCATCTGACACTACCGCTGCCCTCACATCCGATCATCTCCTCCCTGGTGCGATAACCTGGCCGTCCACGCGATGTAACAGGGTCTACCTCGGGAGAAAACATGTCCGGCCTCTACCCGCCGCACCAGGGTGTCGGCGCGCCGGGCCCCGACCCCAGGCCCGAACAGCCCGCATACAACCCCAACTTCGGCGGGGCCTGGGGCCCCTACCGTCCGCCGGAACCGCCACCGAATGCGTCGTCGTTCCACACCGGACCGATCTCGGTGCCCTACCCCGGCTCGCCGCCCGGTCCCGTGCCTCCCGGGGCGCCCTACCCGAAACGGGGCCGGTGGAAGCCGATCGTGGCGGCCGTGGTGGCGGTGGCGGTGATCGGCGCCGTGGTCGCGGCAGTGGCGTTGGTGGGTCGCGGCGACGACGCCCGTGGCGCGGTACTGAACAACACAAGCGCACAGGCGGCCATCCAGAACTACCTCGACGCGCTGTCCGACGGTGACCTGCAAGCGATTTCGCGCAACACGTTGTGTGGGCTGTACGACGGAGTGAAGGACCGGCGTGCCGACGACGCCTTGGCGCGGCTGAGCAGTGACGCGTTCCAGAAGCAGTTCTCCAGCGCCCACGTGACCGGTGTCGACACCATGGTGTTCGCCTCACCGAGCAGCGCGCAGGTGTTGTTCAGCATGCAGGTGGTGCCGGCCACCGGTAACCGGGGCGGTGATGACACCCGTCAGGGTGTGGCGCAGCTGCTGGCGTTCGGCGACGAGGTGCTGGTGTGCTCGTACGTTCTACGCACAGCGGGCACGTTCTAGCGCTGCTAGAACGTGCCCGGCTGAAGTTGGATCAGAGAATCAGTTGAACGAGTCGCCGCAGGCGCACGAGCCGGTGGCGTTGGGGTTGTCGATGGTGAAGCCCTGCTTTTCGATGGTGTCGACGAAGTCGATGGTGGCACCCTGGATGTAGGGGGCACTCATCCGGTCGACGGTCAGGTTGACTCCACCGAATTCGACGACGAGATCACCGTCGAGGGTGCGGTCGTCGAAGAACAGGTTGTACCGCAGGCCGGCACAGCCACCCGGCTGGACCGCGATGCGCAGCGCCAGGTCGTCACGGCCCTCCTGATCGAGAAGTGACTTGGCCTTGGCCGCCGCGGCGTCCGTCAGGATCGCGCCGTGGGTTTCGGTGGTCACCGACTCGTGCTGAACAGTCATTGCGTCTCCCTCGTGACGAGCATGTAGTGGGCCACAGCCCAATATGTGCAACTGTACGTTGTTTCTCCGCTATTCCCGATCTCTGCCGCAATTCCCAGTCGCGCGTAGCGTTGCGATGTCCGTCCGCTATTCCCGATCTCTGCCGCAATTCCCAGTCGCGCGTAGCGTTGCGATGTCCGTCCGCTATTCCCGATCTCTGCCGAGTTCTGCGGCCGTCTTTCGCGCCAGCCCCGCCAGCTGGTTGGCCGCGTCGTCGATGGCCACCTGCACGGATCCGGCGAACTCGGCGACAGCGAACGCCGCGGCGATCCCCGCCTTCCGCAGCGCGTCGCTTCCCAAGGTCACCTGCCCGGCCAGAACCAGCACCGGGATCTGGTGCGCTCCGGCCCCGTTCGACAGCGCGCTGACCACTTTTCCGTGCAGTGACTGGTCATCGAAGCGGCCCTCGCCGGTGATCACCAGTTCGGCCACGGCCACATCGTCGGCAAGGCGGGTGTGTTCGGCGATGATGGCCGCACCGGACTCGCGGTGTCCACCCAGTGCCAGCAGTGCGGCACCGAGGCCGCCCGCGGCACCCGCTCCCGCCTCACCGGAGACGGGACGCCCCGCCGCCGCATCCAGTTCAGCACCCCATTCGGTGAGTCGCTGTTCCAACAGCTCGACAGTGGCGGGATCGGCACCCTTCTGCGGACCGAAGACGGTCGCCGCACCCATGCGGCCCAGCAGCGGATGCTCGACATCTGAGGCGACGATGAGGTCCACGTCTGCCAGTCGGGCACGGGCGGCTTCCAGGCCGCCGAGTGCCTCGATCATGCCGCGGCCGCCATCGGTGGTGCTGCTGCCGCCCAAGCCCACGGCGATGCGGGTGGCACCGGCCGCCAGTGCCGCGTCCACGAGTTGGCCGACGCCGTAGGTATGGGCCGCCAGCGCGGTCTGCACCGTCGGCGGTCCCCCGAGCAGGGTCAGACCGCACGCCTGCGCACACTCGATGTACGCGGTGGGACGGGTGGGGTCGGTGATGCGGTCGAACACCCACTCGGCGTCCACCGAACCTTCACCGGGCGGGTCCAGCGGCCCGCACACCCGGCTGTGCCGGAGTTCGCCGAGCCTGCTGGCCAGCACACCGACAAACCCCGGCCCGCCGTCGGACTGCGGGGCCAGCGTCAACTCATCGCCGGGGCGGGATTGCTGCCAGCCCACTGCGATGGCCTGCGCGGCCTCCACCGCGGTCAGCGTGTCGCCGAAACAGTCGGGTGCGATCAACACTCTGAGAGCTGAATCTTGTGTGACCGTCATGAGTGCAGATTAAGGCGCGGGTGATGCCGGTGCATTTCCGGGCACGGGCGTATCCCAAGTAACCTGGCTGTGTGAAACTGCTGGGCCGCAAGAAAGACGACGGAGACTCCGACGATGTCACAGCATCGACGTCGGACGTGATCGACACCTCCAGCGAGGTGACCACACCCGGCACCGCCCCCAAGGGCAGGCCCACGCCCAAACGTGACAGCACCAAGCGGCGCGGCCCCGTGGCGCCCGCGCCGATGACCACCAAGGAGGCCAGGGCTCGCCGCAAGGCGATGGCCGGTCCCAAGCTGTCGAAGGAAGAGCGCAAGATCGAACGCGCCGAGCGGCGGGCGGTCACCAACGAGCGCCGCGAACGGATGATGGCCGGCGAAGAGGCCTACCTGCTGCCCCGCGACCAGGGTCCGGTGCGCCGCTATGCGCGTGACATCGTCGACTCGCGGCGCAACCTGCTCGGCCTGTTCATGCCGGCCGCGCTGTTCCTCATCTTCGTGATGCTGGCAGTGCCGCAGGTGCAGTACTACATCTCTCCCGCCATGCTGATTTTGATGGCGATCATGGCCATCGACGGCATCCTGCTGGCCCGCAAGGTCAACAACGCGGTGGACGTGAAGTTCCCGGACAACACCGAGGGCCGCGTCAAGCTCGGCTTCTATGCGGCCGGGCGGGCCTCGCAGCTGCGCCGGATGCGGGCGCCGCGGCCGATGGTCAACCGCGGCGACAAAGTCGTCTGACCCCGGTCGGTGCGCACGCTGGTGCTCGGCGGTATCCGATCGGGCAAATCACGCTGGGCCGAGCAGGCCATCGCCGAATCCGCAGGCGACGCCCCGGTGCGTTACCTGGCTACCGGTCCGATTTCTGACGACGAGAGTTGGTCGGCCCGGGTGGCCGCCCATCAACTGCGCCGTCCGACGCACTGGGAGACCGCCGAGACCTCCGATGTCACCGCACAGTTGCACGCCCACCGAGGTACGGCAACGCTGGTTGACGATGTCGGCAACTGGCTGACGGCGGCAATGGATCGCGCTGGAGCCTGGGCCGGCGCCCCCGTCACCGAGGACACCGACGCGCTGGTATCGGCGGTCGAAGTGTTCGGTTCACCGTTGGTGCTGGTGAGTCCCGAGGTGGGCCTGACGCTGGTGCCCGACACCGAGGCCGGGCGGCGTTTCGCCGATGCACTGGGCACACTGAACCAACGGTTGGCCGCGGTATGCGACCGGGTGGTCCTGGTGGTCGCCGGCCAGCCGCTGACCGTCAAGCCACAGAGGTCCTAGATGGATTCCGCCTCGATGTTCCCCCGGGTTGTCGCACCTGATGCCGAGGCAGCGGCCGCCGCCCTGGCCCGCCAGGAGACGCTGACCAAGCCCCATGGCGCACTGGGCCGGCTCGAAGCACTCTCAGTGTGGGCATCTGCATGTCAAGGCGTCTGTCCGCCAACACAATTCGAACGCGCGCGGGTGGTGGTGTTCGCCGGCGATCACGGTGTCGCCGCGGCCGGGGTGTCGGCCTATCCGCCTGAGGTCACCGCACAGATGGTCGCCAACATCGTTGCGGGCGGCGCGGCGGTCAACGTGCTGGCCGAGGTGGCCGGGGCATCGGTACGGGTGGTCGACGTGGCCGTGGACGACGACAGCACAGGTGAATACAAGATCAGGCGCTCCAGCGGCAACGTCGCCGCCGAGGACGCGCTCACCGAGGAGCAGACGGTCGCGGCCGTCCAGGCCGGCGCGCGGATCGCCGACGAGGAAGTGGACGCCGGTGCCGACCTGCTGATCGCGGGCGACATGGGAATCGGAAACACCACGCCGGCAACGGTTCTGATCGCAACCCTGACCAACACCGAACCGGTGGTGGCAGTGGGTCGCGGCACCGGCATCGATGATCTGGGCTGGCGTCGCAAGACCGCCGCGATACGCGACGCGATGTACCGGGCGCACCGCGACCGCTTCGACACCCTGGCGCTGCTGCGTGTCGCCGGAGGTGCAGACCTGGCGGCGACGGCCGGCTTCCTGGCCCAGGCGGCCATCCGACGCACGCCGGTACTGCTCGACGGCGTGGTGGTGACCGCTGCCGCGCTGGCCGCCGAGCGGTTGGCGCCGGGCGCGCGGGCCTGGTGGCAGGCTGGGCACCGCTCCACCGAACCGGCGCACACACTGGCGCTGACACAGCTCGAACTCGAACCGATTGTCGATCTTCAGATGCGCCTCGGCGAGGGCACCGGAGCTGTTGTCGCACTGTCAGTGGTGCGTGCCGCCGTCGCGACGCTGGCGCACATGGCGACCTTCGACTCGGCCGGTGTCACCAGTGGCCAGGAATCAGATCCGGCTTCATCGTGATGCGCGCTGTGGCCGGCGCGTTCTCGTTCGCGACGGTGCTACCGATCCGCACGCAGGCCCCGATCGGCCGGGGAGCGCTGACCGCGCTGCCGCTGGTCGGCATCACCTTGGGGGTGCTGGCCGCTGCGGTGAACCACGGCGCCGCAACGCTGTTCGGCGGAATCGTGCCAGGACTGCTGGCGGTGGCGGTGCTGCTGTTGGCCACCCGCGGCCTGCACATCGATGGGCTGTCCGACACGGTGGACGGCCTCGGCTGCTACGGGCCGCCCGAGCGCGCACTGGCGGTGATGCACGGCGGTACGGCCGGCCCGTTCGGAGTGGCCGCGGTGGTGCTGGTGATCACCGTGCAAGCGGCGACGTTCTCGGCGCTGGACCCGGTGGCCATCGTCGTCGCTGTCTCCGCGGGCCGGGTGGCGGCGGTGTTGGCGTGCCGTCAGTCGGTCCCCGCCGCCCCGGGCAGTTCACTCGGCGGCGCGGTGGCAGGTTCCCAGCCGGTCTGGGTGGCGGCGGTCTGGGTGGCGGCGCTGGCATGGTTCGCCACCTTTGCCGCGCCGCTGCCATGGCAAGGACCGGTGACGGTCGTGGTGGCGCTGGCGGTGAGCATCGCGCTGGTGGCCCACTGCGTGCGCAGGTTCGGCGGAATCACCGGCGACGTACTGGGTTTCGCTATCGAGGTGACGACGACGCTGGTGGCGCTGGGTTTGCTGGCCGGGTAGGCGGCGTCAGCCCAGCCGGGCCATCCAACCGTGGGTGTCGGCGAACGTGCCGCGCTGGATGCCGGTCAAGGTGTCACGCAGTGCCATGGTGACCTCACCCGGTTCGCCGTCGGCAACGGTGAATTCGCCGTCTCCGTACTTCACCTGCGACACCGGCGTGATCACCGCGGCGGTACCGCAGGCGAACACCTCGGTGATCTCACCGGTGGCCGCCCCCTTGCGCCACTCCTCGACGTCGATCTTGCGCTCCTCGACGGCGAAGCCGGCGTCGGTTGCCAACTGCAACAACGAATCCCGCGTGATTCCCGGCAGTAGTGAGCCCGACAGCTCCGGTGTCACCAGCCTCGCGGAACCGCCGCTGCCGAACACGAAGAACAGGTTCATCCCGCCCATCTCTTCGACGTAGCGGCGCTCGATGGCGTCCAGCCACACCACCTGATCGCAACCGTGCTCGGCGGCTTCCGCCTGCGCCAGCAGCGAGGCGGCGTAGTTGCCGCCGAACTTGGCCGCGCCGGTGCCGCCCGGACTGGCCCGCACGTAATCGGTGGACAACCAGACGCTGACCGGTTTGATGCCGCCCTTGAAGTAGGCCCCGGCCGGCGAGGCGATCAGCAGGTAACGGTACTCGGTGGCCGGCCGGACGCCCAGCCCCGGTTCGGTGGCAATGATGAAGGGCCGCAGGTACAGCGACTCCTCACCACCGGCGGGCGGAACCCATGCCGCGTCGACGGCGATCAGTTGGCGCAGCGACTCGATGAACACGTCCTCGGGCAGCTCCGGGATGGCGAGCCGGCGGCAGGAGCGCTGCAGACGTGCCGCGTTGGCCTCCGGACGGAACGAGACGATGACATTCTCGCCGGCGTCCCCCTTCCAGCGGTAGGCCTTGAGCCCCTCGAACACTTCCTGGGCGTAGTGCAACACCACGGCCGACGGGTCCAGGGTGATGGGACCGTACGGCAGCACCTGGGCGTTGTGCCAACCACGGCCCTCGGTGTAGTCGATGGACACCATGTGATCGGTGAAGTAGCCACCGAACCCCGGATCCTTCAGAATCCCGGCCCGTACCTCGTCACTTGCCGGTGTGGTGTTGCGGGCAAGAGAGAATTCGAGGTGGCCGATGGTCATGCACCAGATTGTATAACTGCGCGCTAGCGGGTTTTGACTGCGACGAACGGTGGCTTGACCACTTCGCATTCGACGGCACGGCCGCGGACGTCGACGGTCACGTGCGCGCCGTCCTCGATTCCCGCCTTGGCGTCCAACAACGCCAGCGCGATGCCCGCCTTCAGGGTCGGCGAGAACGTCCCCGACGTCGTGACGCCGACGGCCGTGTCCCCGTCGAGCACCGTCAGATCCGGTCGTAGGACTCCACGGCCCAGCACCTTCAGCCCGCGCAGCAGCCGCGCCGGCCCGGCTTCCTTCTCCGCGAGCAAGGCATCGCGACCCCAGAACGCATCCTTCTTCCAGCCGATGGCCCAGCCGGTCCGAGCCTGCAGCGGCGAGATGTCCAGCGACAGCTCGTGCCCGTGCAGCGGGTAGCCCATCTCGGTGCGCAGGGTGTCGCGGGCACCGAGCCCGGCGAGTTCACCGCCGCGCGCCTTCACCTGTTCCACGAGTGCGTCGAACACCACCGCAGCCTGATCCCACGACGGCAGCAGCTCGAATCCGTGCTCACCGGTGTAGCCCGTGCGGCACACCCGCACCGGCACTCCGGCGTACTCGGCATCGGCGTAACCCATGTAGTCCATGTCGGTCGGCAGGCCCAACGCAGCCAGCACGTCACCGGACTCTGGACCCTGCACAGCCAGCACAGCGAACGACCGGTGCTCGTCGGTGATCGTCAGCCCCTCCGGCGCAACGGCTTTCAGCGCAGCCACCACCGCGGCGGTGTTGGCGGCGTTGGGCACCAGGAAGATCTCGTCGTCGCTGACGTAGTAGGCGATCAGGTCGTCGATCACGCCGCCGGTCTCGGTGCAGCACAGCGTGTACTGCGCCTTGCCGGGGCCGATCCGGCGCAGGTCGTTGGTCAGTGCCGAGTTGACGAATTCCGCGGCGCCGGGACCTTTGACCAGCGCCTTGCCGAGGTGGCTGACGTCGAACAGTCCGACGACGTTGCGGGTGGCGTTGTGTTCGGTGACGGTGCCCGCGTAGGACACCGGCATCAGCCAACCGCCGAACTCGGCAAAGCTGGCACCCAACGCTCGGTGACGGTCTTCCAGCGGTCCTCGCAGCTGGCTGGCGGAATCAGGTGAAGTCACGATCCACACCCTAGTAGCACGGTGGTTAGGGTGAACCCCGTGAGCACCGCACCCGGTTACCAGTCCCCCACCGTCACCGTCACCACGTCACTGCCCAAACGCGGCACCGGGTCGGCCGTACTGATCGTCGGCGTCACCAACGCCGACGATGCCGGCCCCACGGTGGTGCCCAACCCGTTCCTGGATGCCGAGGCCGTCGGCGAGATCGAGGTGGCGCTGACCGCACTGGGCGCCAAGGGCGCAGCGGAGTCGGTGACACGACTGGTGGTGCCGTCGCTGTCGGTGGCCAGCGTGCTGGCCGTCGGGCTGGGCAAGGCCCGCGACGAGTGGCCGTCGGATCTGATCCGCAAGGCCTCCGGTACCGCCGCCCGCTCCCTCAACGGCACCGAGGCGGTGATCACCACGCTGTCGGAGCTGGATCTCGAGGCGGCCATCGAGGGCCTGATCCTGGGCGCCTACCGGTTCAGCGACTTCCGTAGTGCCAAGACCTCGCCGAAAGACGCGGGTCTGAGCAAGATCACGGCGCTCAGTACCGCCAAGGCGGCCAAGGCGGCGGCGGCCCACGCCACCGCCGTCGCGACCGCGGTGGCCACCGCCCGCGACTTCGTCAACACCCCGCCCAACGCCCTGTACCCGGATGAATTCGCCAAGCGCGCCAGGGCTTTCGGTGAGGCGGCGGGCCTCACGGTGGAGATTCTCGATGAGGTGGCGCTGGCCAAGAAAGGCTACGGCGGCATCATCGGTGTCGGGCAGGGCTCGTCTCGGCCGCCGCGGCTGGTCCGGCTGAGCCACAAGTCCGGCAAGCGCAAGGCCAAGAAGGTGGCGCTGGTCGGCAAGGGCATCACCTTCGACACCGGCGGCATCTCGATCAAGCCCGCCGCCTCCATGCATCACATGACTTCTGACATGGGCGGCGCTGCCGCCGTCATCGCCACGGTGGCATTGGCCGCGCAACTGGAGTTGCCGGTGGACGTCACCGCCACGGTGCCGATGGCCGAGAACATGCCGTCGGCCACCGCGCAGCGCCCCGGTGACGTGCTGACCCAGTACGGCGGGACGACGGTGGAGGTGCTCAACACCGACGCCGAGGGCCGGTTGATCCTGGCCGACGCCATCGTGCGGGCGTGTGAGGACAACCCCGACTATCTGATCGAGACGTCGACGCTGACCGGCGCGCAGACCGTCGCGCTGGGTGCCCGGTACCCGGGCGTGATGGGCAGCGACGACTTCCGGGACCGAGTGGCCTCGATCTCGCAGGCGGTGGGCGAGAACGGCTGGCCGATGCCGCTGCCCGACGAACTCAAGGACGATCTCAAGTCGCAGGTTGCGGATCTGGCCAACATCAGCGGGCAGCGCTTCGCCGGCATGCTGGTGGCCGGGGTGTTCCTTCGGGAGTTCGTCGCCGAGGGCGTGCAGTGGGCACACCTGGACGTCGCAGGCCCGGCCTACAACACCGGCGGCCCATGGGGTTACACCGGCAAGGGCGGCACCGGCGTGCCGACACGGACCATGTTCGCGGTGCTGGAAGACATCGCCGAAAACGGCTAGACGAGCTTGCCCCGGGCGGTGCTGCGCAGGATCTGCGGCGCCACCCGGGCGACGCCGTAGACCAGGTGCGCCTCGGGGGTGACGGGCCGTACCGCCGTGTTCTTGTGTACCGATGCGATGATGGCCGCCGCCACCTTCTCCGGCCCGTAGTGCCGGGCGCCGAAGGCCTTCTGCGCCCGCCCGCGGGCGGCCTCGGCGGCCACCACCTTGTCGGCGGGCACGTCGAAGCGGGTGGTGCGCACGATGTCGGTGTCGACCACGCCAGGGCAGATGGTTGTCAAACCGATTCCGGCAGAACTCAGTTCGGCACGCAGACAGTCGGAGAACATGTACACGGCGGCCTTGGACGTGCAGTAGGCGTTCAGGCCCTGCGACGGCGCGTAGGCCGCCATGGAGGCGACGTTGACGATGTGTCCGCCGGTGCCACGGGCCACCAGTCGACCGGCGAAGGCACGGCAGCCGTTCACCACCCCACCGAGGTTGACGTCCAACACACGGTCGAACTGCTCGGCCGGGGTGTCCAGGAAGTCACCGGCCTGCCCGATGCCTGCGTTGTTCACCACCACGTCCGGCACGCCGTGCGCGGTGCACACCTGATCGGCGAAGCGTTCCATCGCACCGGCATCCGAGACGTCCAGCACGTAGGGATGGACCACCCCGCCCGCCGCGGCGATCTGTGCCGCGGTTTCCTTCACCATGTCTTCGTTGATGTCGCTGACCACCACCTCGGCGCCCTGCGCCGCGAATGCCACCGCGGTGGCGCGGCCGATGCCGCTGCCCGCGCCGGTGACCGAGACCAGGGTGTCGCCGAACGGTTTCCGGGGTCGTCCCACCTGCGCACGCAGCAATTCACGCGCGGCCGGAGCGCCGTCGAGGTGCTCGACCAGTTCGGTGACCGCGCGGGCCAGCACCTGCGGGTGCGTCATCGGAGCCCAGTGCCCGGCCATGATGTCGCGGCGCCACAGCCGCGGCGCCCACTGCGACACGGCGTCCAACCCGTGCGGACGCACCACCGGGTCCTTGGTGTTGACGATCAGCTGCACCGGCACGCTGACGTAGTGATCGCTGCGGTACCGCCGCGGCGACTGCCTCACCATGGCGCGGTAGATCTTGAGCGAATTCACCAGATCCGTTGCGGTGGTGTCGCTTCGGAAGCGCTTGGCGCCGTCGGTGAGCAGGACCGTGCCTCGTCGGCCGGAGAACAGCGCGCGCATCACCAGCGGGGTGAGCACCGGCGTCGCCAGCGGGAACATGTACGTCAGCCGCAACAGCCGCTCCGCTGCCTTCAGGAACCGCAGCGGGCGGTGCGGGCGGGCCAGATCGCGCCAGATGGCCGCCTTGTAGTGGTCGGTGCTGGGCCCCGAGACGGAGGTGAACGAGGCCACCCGGTCCCCGGCGCCGGGGCGGCCCAGGTACTCCCAGGTGGCCACGGATCCCCAGTCGTGGCCGAGCACGTGTACCGGCTCCCCGGGCGCCAGGGTGGTGATGACGGCCTCGAGGTCGTCGGCGAAACGTTCCATCCGATAGGCGTCCACCGGTGCGGGCACCGTCGAGGCGCCCACCCCGCGGTTGTCGAAGCGAATGATGCGGAACTTGTCGGCCAGCAGCGGCACCACGCCGTCCCACAGCACGTGGGAGTCCGGCCAACCGTGAGTCAGGACCAACGTGGGCCCGTCCGGATTGCCCTGCTCGTAGGTGGCGATGCGTACGTCGTCAACGCTGTTGATGAACCTCGGCTCCATCGCCCAAGTACCTCATACCGGCGGTACCGGAATCAATAGGCCTTTCGCCGTGGAGCCCACGCACACAATCGCCTCCAGGCGTAAACCTCTGCGCCGCGACACGGCGTGTCGTCGCGAAGGTGTACGTGTCGGCCGCCGTCGCTGCCGAAAGCTAGTCCTCCGCGGCCAGCTCGTCGCGTAGGGCTCGCTTGCGTTCCACCCGGCGGCGGGCGTCGTGGTCGCGCATGCGCTGCGGGTAGCCGACCTTCTGGACGTCGTAGACGGGGATTTTCAGCTGATCGGACAGCCGTCGGGCGCCCTTCTCTCCGCCGACCCGGCGCCGGGTCCATTCGCCGTCGTTGGCGACCAGCACCACCGTTAGCTCGGTAACCGTGGTCTTGGGCTCGACGAAAGCCTCCACACCGCTGTGGGTGGCGACCCATTCGCGCATGTACCGCAGGTCAGCGGCAGGGTCGGTGCCGCGGGCGGTTCCGCTGCGCCGGAACCTGTCGAACAATCCCAACTCGGGTGCACTCCTTGGCTGAGGGATGAGTTGACTCTCACTTCGATAGTGCCAGAGCGTCGGGCAACCCTGAGTGCATGCGGATCCGCGGAGAGTGAAAGGATGGTTGCGCACAAAATGCACCTGGGTTTCTGAACCGGTACACGACGTTGTGGTAAGCCGGAACGCGAACCGCTCGTAAGTCGAACAACGACTGACCTTCGAGGAGTCAACAGCATGGCCGTTTCAGTCCAGATGCCCGCACTCGGTGAGAGCGTCACCGAGGGGACTGTCACCCGCTGGCTCAAACAAGAAGGTGACACCGTCGAAGTCGACGAGCCACTTCTGGAGGTCTCCACCGACAAGGTGGACACCGAGATCCCGTCCCCGGCCGCCGGTGTGCTCACCAAGATCGTGGCCCAGGAGGACGACACGGTCGAGGTCGGCGGCGAGCTGGCCGTCATCGGCGACGCCGAAGAGGGCGAGAGCGGCGGCACCACCGAACCCGAAGCCACCCCGAGCGAGGAAGCGGCTCCAGAGCCTGAGGCAGAAGCCGAGCCCGAGCCCGAAGCGGAGCCGGAACCCGAGCCTGCCGCCGAGTCGTCCGGCGGCGAGGCCACCTCGGTGAAGATGCCTGAGCTCGGCGAGTCGGTCACCGAAGGCACCGTCACCCGCTGGCTGAAGAACGTCGGCGATTCGGTCGAGGTGGACGAGCCGCTGGTCGAGGTCTCCACCGACAAGGTCGACACCGAGATCCCGTCGCCGGTGGCGGGCACGCTGCTGAGCATCACCGCCGACGAGGACGACACGGTCGCCGTCGGCGGCGAGCTGGCCAAGATCGGTGACAAGGGAGCGGCCCCGAAGGCCGAGCCCAAGCCCGAGCCGAAGCCGGAACCGAAGCCCGAGCCGAAGCCGGAACCGAAGCCCGAGCCGAAGCCGGAACCCAAGCCCGAACCGAAACCCGAGCCCAAGCCCGAACCCAAGGCCGAGGACGCGCCGTCCGGTGACGGCAGCCCGTACGTGACCCCGCTGGTGCGCAAGCTGGCGGCGGAGAACAACGTCGACCTGGCGGCGGTGAAGGGCACCGGTGTCGGTGGCCGCATCCGCAAGCAGGACGTGCTGGCCGCGGCCGAAGAAGCCAAGAAGCCGGCAGCTGCTCCCGCCGAGAAGCCCGCAGCTCCCGCCGCCAAGGCCGCCGCTCCCGCCGAGAGCCCCCTGGCGCACCTGCGCGGCACCACGCAGAAGGCCAACCGGATCCGGCAGATCACCGCCAAGAAGACCCGGGAATCGCTGCAGACCACCGCGCAGCTGACGCAGGTCCACGAGGTCGACATGACCAAGATCGTGGCGCTGCGAGCCAAGGCCAAGAAGAGCTTCGCCGAGCGCGAAGGCGTCAATCTGACGTACCTGCCGTTCATCGCCAGGGCCGTCATCGACGCACTCAAGGCGCACCCGAACATCAACGCCAGCTACAACGAGGACGCCAAGGAGATCACCTACTACGACGCCGAGCACCTCGGCTTCGCGGTGGACACCGATCAGGGTCTGCTGTCGCCGGTGGTCAAGAACGCGGGCGACCTGTCGCTGGGCGGGTTGGCTCGGGCCATCAACGACATCGCAAGCCGGGCCCGCTCGGGCAATCTGAAGCCTGACGAGCTGTCCGGCGGCACGTTCACGATCACCAACATCGGCAGCCAGGGCGCCTTGTTCGACACCCCGATCCTGGTGCCGCCTCAGGCGGCGATGCTGGGCACCGGTGCCATCGTCAAGCGCCCGCGGGTGATCGTCGACGAGTTCGGCAACGAGTCCATCGGTGTGCGGTCGGTGAGCTACCTTCCGTTGACCTACGACCACCGCCTGGTCGACGGTGCCGACGCCGGCCGCTTCTTGACGACGGTGAAGCGCCGCCTCGAAGAGGGGGCCTTCGAGGGCGATCTCGGTCTCTGAGAGAGGCCGGTAGGCCACCATGAGCACCGTCGCCGTGGCCGGCTCGTCCGGCCTCATCGGTTCGGCACTGGTCTACGCACTGCGCGCCACCGATCACCGCGTGGTGCGCATCGTGCGCAGAGCGCCGTCGAATCCTGATGAGCTGCACTGGAATCCGGACACCGGCGAGTTCGATACCAGCGGTCTGGCCGAGGTCGACGCGGTGGTGAACCTGTGCGGCGTCAACGTCGGCGGGTCACGCTGGTCGGGGGCGTTCAAGCAGAGCCTGCGCGACAGCCGCATCACCCCCACCGAGGTGCTGGCCGCGGCGGTCGCCGACGCCGGAGTACCCACGCTGATCAACGCCAGCGCGGTCGGGTTCTACGGCGACACCCGCGACCGGGTGGTGGATGAGAGCAGTGGGCCGGGCGCGGGCTTCCTGGCCCGATTGTGCCTGGACTGGGAAGCCGCCACCGTGGTGGCGGACGCAGCCGGGACCAGGGTGGTGCACACCCGCTCAGGGCTGGTGCTCTCCCCCGCAGGCGGCGTGCTGGGTCGGCTGCGGCCGCTGTTCTCCCTGGGTCTGGGCGCCCGGCTGGGCAACGGCCGCCAGTACATGCCGTGGATCAGCCTCGAAGACGAAGTGCGGGCACTGCTGTTCGCGATCTTCCACGACGAGCTGTCCGGCCCGGTGAACCTGACCGGGCCTGCGCCGGTGACCAACGCCGAGTTCACCACTGCGCTGGGCCGCGCGCTCAACCGTCCGACGCCGATGATCGCCCCGGGTTTCGTGATCACCACGATGCTCGGGGAGTTCGCCCAGGAGGGTCTGCTGACCGGTCAGCGAGCCATCCCCGCGGCACTGGAGCGGGCCGGCTTCCGGTTCCATCACCAGACCATCGGCGAAGCGCTGAGCTTCGCGATCAGCCGCGGTGAACCGGCGTAGGTTGACTGTCATGAGTTCCATCCGGTCCAGCTCCGCCGCGGTCGACGTACGGCAGCTGGGCATCCTCGACTACCGCAGCGCCTGGGACACCCAGCGTGCACTCGCCGACGCCCGGGTGGCGGGCGGGCCGGACACGCTTCTGCTGCTCGAGCATTCGTCGGTGTACACCGCGGGCCGTCGCACCGAGGACGGGGAGCGGCCGCAGGACGGGACCCCTGTGGTCGACACAGACCGCGGCGGCAAGATCACCTGGCACGGCCCCGGCCAGCTGGTCGGCTACCCGATTATCGGACTGACCGAGCCGCTGGATGTGGTGAATTTCGTGCGTCGGCTCGAGGAGGCACTGATCACGGTGTGCACCGAGTTCGGTCTGGACGCCGGCCGGGTCGAGGGCCGCTCGGGAGTGTGGCTGCCGGCCGACGCGACACGACCGGAGCGCAAGATCGGCGCCATCGGCATCCGGGTGGCGCGGGGGGTCACCCTGCATGGGTTCGCGTTGAATTGCGACTGTGATCTGGGCGCATTCACATCCATCATCCCGTGCGGCATCGCCGACGCCGGCGTCACGTCGCTGACCGCCGAACTGGGCCGCACCGTCACCGTCGCCGCCGTCCGAGAGCGGGTGGCCACCGCGGTGTGTGACGCACTCGACGGCGCCCTGCCGGTCCGTCTACGCGCCGAGGCGAGCGTAGGATCATCCCAGTGAGCGTCGTTCCCGAGGGCCGCAAGCTGCTGCGACTGGAAGTGCGCAACGCGCAGACCCCGATCGAACGCAAACCCCCGTGGATCAAGACCCGCGCCAAGATGGGCCCCGAGTACACCGAGCTGAAGAGCCTGGTGAAACGTGAGGGTCTGCACACGGTGTGTGAAGAAGCCGGCTGCCCCAACATCTACGAGTGCTGGGAAGACCGCGAGGCCACCTTCCTGATCGGCGGCGAGCAATGCACACGGCGCTGCGACTTCTGCCAGATCGACACCGGTAAGCCCGCCGAGCTGGACCGCGACGAACCGCGCCGGGTGGCCGAGAGCGTGCAGGCCATGGGTCTGCGGTATTCCACCGTCACCGGGGTGGCCCGTGACGATCTGCCCGACGGCGGCGCGTGGCTGTACGCCGAAACGGTGCGCTACATCAAGGCGCTCAATCCCGACACCGGTGTCGAGCTGCTGATCCCGGACTTCAACGCCATTCCCGAGCAGCTCAACGAGGTCTTCGAAGCTCGCCCGGAAGTGTTGGCGCACAACGTCGAAACCGTCCCGCGCATCTTCAAGCGCATCCGTCCGGCCTTCCGCTACCAGCGCAGCCTCGATGTCATCACCGCGGCCCGCGACTTCGGCCTGGTCACCAAGTCCAACCTCATCCTCGGCATGGGTGAGACGCCAGAAGAGGTCCGCACCGCGCTCGACGATCTGCTGGGTGCCGGCTGCGACCTGATCACCATCACCCAGTACCTGCGCCCCTCGGCTCGGCACCACCCGGTAGAGCGCTGGGTCAAGCCCGAGGAGTTCGTCGAGCACGCCGCCTATGCCGAGAGCATCGGATTCGCCGGTGTCCTGGCCGGGCCGCTGGTGCGCTCGTCGTACCGGGCCGGTCGGCTCTACCAGCAGGCCGTCGAGAAGCGGGCTCGAAGCGCCGTATCCTGATCGCATGGCAACCCGCAACAAAGCTGAGGCCAAAGAGGCAAAGGCCCAGGCGAAGGCCGCCCGCAAGGCCGCATCCAAGCAGCGCCGCAGCCAGCTGTGGCAGGCCTTCCAGATGCAGCGCAAGGAGGACAAGCGTCTCCTGCCGTACATGATCGGCGCGTTTGTGCTGATCGTGGCGCTGTCGGTGGGTGCGGGCATCGCCATCGGCGGTTTCACCATGTGGATGCTGATCCCGCTGGGTGTGGTGCTCGGTGCGTTGGTCGCCTTCATCATCTTCGGGCGCCGGGCCCAGAAATCGGTGTACCGCAAGGCCGAGGGGCAGACCGGCGCCGCAGCCTGGGCGCTGGACAACCTGCGCGGCCGTTGGCGGGTCACTCCCGGGGTGGCCGCCACCGGGAACTTCGACGCTGTGCATCGGGTGATCGGCCGCCCGGGTGTGATCTTCGTCGGCGAGGGCAACGCCGGCCGGGTCAAGCCTCTGCTGGCTCAGGAGAAGAAGCGCACCGCCCGCCTGGTCGGCGATGTGCCGATCTACGACATCATCGTCGGCAACGGCGAAGGCGAGGTGCCGCTGGCCAAGCTGGAGCGTCACCTCAACAAGTTGCCCGCCAACATCAACACCAAGCAGATGGACTCGTTGGAGTCCCGCCTGCAGGCGCTGGGCACCAAGATGGGGCCGGCTGCGATGCCGAAGGGCCCGCTGCCCAATGCCGCCAAGCTGCGCGGTGTGCAGCGCAAGGTGCAGCGTCGCTGACAGTTTGCTGAACCATCACCTCACGCTGTGCGTGGGGTCTTGCATTGGTGGTTGACGCAGGCGATACTTTCGCGCGCCACCGACGCCGGTTCGGCCGGCTGAGGGGGTATCGACCATGTGTACCGCGTGCGAGTGGGCTCCACATTTTGCGGCCTACGGCCGTGGCCCGACCTTGAGCCGTCGCTCGGCCATGCGGGCCGCCGCGTTGGTGGTCACCACAGGGGCTCTGGGCGCCACCGTCGGCCCGAATGCGGCTCAGGCCGCCCCCACCGGACCGGCCGACCTGGTGTTCTGCAACGGTTCCGTCTACACGGTGGCCGGCCCCACCCCGTGGGCGCAGGCGGTGGCCGTCACCGGCAACACCATCGGCTACGTCGGCGACGACGCGGGCGTCCAGCCGTTCATCGGCGCCGGTACCCGCGTGGTCGATCTGAACGGGCGGCTGCTCATGCCGGGCTTCGTCGAGGGCCACACCCATCCGTTCCTCGGCTCGTTTCTGACCTCGGGTGTCGATCTGCAGGTGCCGACGCTGGCCGACGCGCAGGCCGCCATCGCGCAGTACGCACAGCAGCATCCGGAGGGGCCGGTGCGCGGATTCGGTTGGCGGGTGGACATGTTCGGCCCCGACGGTCCCACCCGTGCCGATCTGGACTCGGTGCTGCCGGACCGCCCCGGTTTCTTCTTCGCCATCGACGGCCACAGCCTGTGGGCCAACAGCAAGGCCCTGGAGCTGGCCGGGGTCAACCGCGACACCCCCGATCCGGTTCCGGGATTCAGTTACTACGCCCGCGACACCAGTGGTGACCCCACCGGGTACATCCTCGAGGTCAACGCGGTGCTCGGTCTGGTCAACGCGGTGGAACCGATCTCTGCCGAGACCATGGACAGATTGATGCGCGAGTGGCTCCCGAAAGCCTCCGCCGCCGGCATCACCTCGGTGTTCGACGCCGGCGTTCCTCCCATCGGCGATGACCAGGCCTCGATCCTGAGGCTGTACACCGAGACCGAACGCAGCGGTGAGCTGCCGTTCCGGGTTGTCGCGTCGTACTCGGTGCGCGCGGCGCCGGTGGACGGCACCGTCGAGGCGTTCCGGCGGGTCCGTGACGAGATCTCCGGCGAGCTGGTTTCGGTCGACGTCGTGAAGGTCATCGGCGACGGCACCCAGGGCGGTTACACCGCGTGGCTGCTCGAGCCGTATGCCGACAAACCGGATTCGATCGGCGGTTCACCGTTCACACTCGATCAATGGCACCAGGTGGTGCGCGAGGTCGACGCCGCCGGGTTCGACGTCCACATCCATGCCTGCGGAGAACGCACGGTCCGCACCGGGCTGGATGCCGTCGAAGCAGCCATCGCCGCCAATCCCCCGCGCGACCGCAGGCACACCATCGCGCACCTGGTCTACGTCGCCGACAGCGACAATCCGCGCTTCGCGCAGCTCGGCGTCATCGCGCAGTTCTCCGCGAACTGGTCGTCGGGTGATCCAGACACCCTGGAGAACATGGCCGCACGTTACGGATCGCCGCGCAAGGACCTGATGTACCGCACCCAGGACGTTCTGCGCTCGGGTGGGCGGGTGTCGCTGGGCACCGACTGGCCCGCGGCGGGTTACTTCTCCACCTACAAGCCGCTGGACTCCATCCAGGTGGGCGTCACTCGGCAGTTGATCGAGGACCCGAACGCACCGGTGCTCTCCCCCGTCGACCAGCGACTGACCGTCGAACAGGCCGTGCACGCGAACACGTTGGGGGCGGCCTACCAGATCCGCCTCGACGACCGGGTGGGCTCGGTCGAGGTGGGTAAGCGAGCCGATCTGATCGTGCTCGAGCGCAACATCTTCGAGATCGATCCGCACGACATCCACGCCGCCAACATTCAGATGACGGTGATGAACGGGCGCGTCTACTTCGAGGTCTAGCGAGCGCACCCGATTCGACTCGGAGTCACCTGGAGGCGGAAAAGCGGGCCGAATCTCGCCCTGTGGTGACTCGCTGTCACCAGACCGGGACGACAGTGACGGAAGTGCCGGGCGGCGCGGGGTTACCTGCGGACGACGGCGGTGAAGGTGAACTTGTCCTGCATGCCCCGCATGTCGCTGTCCATGAACAGCGCCGGGATCACCAGCGTGAGCAGTAGACCGCGCAAGAAGGCGCGGCCGATACCCACGTGCATGCGGTTGTCCACAGAGACCACCATCAGACCCAGCGCATATTGGCCCGGCGTGAAGCTGAACAGCCGCACCGAGACCGCGCCGAGCACCAGCCAGATCACCAGTACGGCGGTGGACAGCCACGCCGTGGAGAACAATCCGAAGCTGATGCACAGCCCGGCCAGCCCATAGGCGATCAGCCAGTCGACCAACAATGCGGCGAATCGACGCCCCGATCGGGCCAGCGATCCGGGCCCGGACTCGGGCAAATCGAACGCTTCTCCCGGGTAGGCGGACGGGTGTCCCGAATCCGCAGGCTCGGGGCCGGACAGCCAGGAGGAGAGCGCGCTAGGCATACCGTCAGCATAGAGTGAGATTGATTGCGTAACGCTGACGCAACATGTGGTTGACCGCAGTGCAACATCAGCTCCATAGCGTCAGCGCCGGGTTAATTCCAAGCACACTGCGCCGACAGATGCACAAAGGAGCACTAAGTGGCAGAAAAGACCGCTGACGACATTTTCAAGCTGATCAAGGACGAGAACGTCGAGTACGTCGACATCCGGTTCTGCGATTTGCCCGGTGTCGTCCAGCACTTCTCGATTCCCGCCTCCGCGTTCGACGAGAGCGTGTTCGAGGACGGGCTGGCCTTCGACGGTTCGTCGGTGCGCGGCTTCCAGTCGATCCACGAGTCCGACATGATGCTGCTGCCGGATCCCTCGACCGCCCGCATCGATCCGTTCCGCGCAGCGAAGACGCTGAACCTGAGCTTCTTCGTGCACGACCCGTTCACTCGTGAGGCCTACTCGCGTGACCCGCGCAACGTGGCCCGCAAGGCGGAGAACTACCTGACCAGCACCGGCATCGCCGACACCTGCTACTTCGGTGCAGAGGCCGAGTTCTACATCTTCGACTCGGTGAGCTTCGACTCGAAGATGAACGGCACCTTCTACGAGGTGGACTCCGAGTCCGGCTGGTGGAACAGCGGCGAGCCGTTCGAGGCCGACGGGTCCCCCAACCGCGGTTACAAGGTTCGCCCCAAGGGCGGGTACTTCCCGGTGGCGCCGTACGACCACTACGTCGACCTGCGCGACGAGATGGCCACCAACCTGCAGAACGCCGGTTTCACCCTGGAGCGCGGCCACCACGAGGTGGGCACCGCAGGCCAGGCGGAAATCAACTACAAGTTCAACACGCTGCTGGCCGCAGCCGACGATGTGCTGCTGTTCAAGTACATCATCAAGAACACCGCCTGGGCCAACGGCAAGACCGTCACCTTCATGCCCAAGCCGCTGTTCGGTGACAACGGTTCCGGCATGCACGCCCACCAGTCGCTGTGGAAGGACGGCAAGCCGCTGTTCCACGACGAGTCGGGCTACGCGGGACTCTCGGACATGGCCCGCCACTACATCGGCGGCATCCTGCACCACGCTCCGTCGCTGCTGGCGTTCACCAACCCCACGGTGAACTCCTACAAGCGTCTGGTGCCGGGCTACGAGGCCCCGATCAACCTGGTGTACAGCCAGCGCAACCGCTCGGCCTGCGTGCGTATCCCGATCACCGGTAACAACCCGAAGGCCAAGCGCCTGGAGTTCCGTTGCCCGGACAGCTCGGGCAACCCGTACCTGGCGTTTGCGGCCATGCTGATGGCCGGTATCGACGGCATCAAGAAGAAGATCGAGCCGCTGACCCCGGTCGACAAGGACCTCTACGAGTTGCCGCCGGACGAGGCCGCCGCCATCCCGCAGGCCCCGACCTCGCTGTCTGCCGTCATCGACAAGCTCGAAGAGGACCACGAGTACCTCACCGAGGGTGGTGTGTTCACCGAGGACCTCATCGAGACCTGGATCTCCTACAAGCGGGAGAACGAGATCATGCCGGTGCAGATCCGTCCTCACCCGTACGAATTCAGCCTCTACTACGACGTGTAACCACAACACGCGCAAAGATGCCCCGTCCTCACGGACGGGGCATTTTTGTGTTCCAGCAAGAGTTGTTTTGTCCGCCTAGAGGTTTCACCATCAATGATCTTGCGTGGCGTCGGCCGAACGACGGTTGCGCTCCTGCTCAGCGAGGACACTGACCTACATCAGTCCCCTAGGAGGAACCATGAAGTATGTGATGGCCTGGACGAGTCGGCTCAACGGCTCGGAACAGGACAACGAAGACGCCGCACGACGCGGTGTGGAACTGTTCTCGAAGTGGGAGGCTCCGGCGGGCACCAACTTCTTGCAGTTCGTCGGCCGCCTCGACGGCGCGGGCGGTTTCGCGGTGATCGAGACCGACACCATTGACGGCATCCTGGACGGTGTCTCGAAGTTCGGTCCGCTCAACAACTTCGAGCTCTATCCCGTCGTCGACGTCGGCGACTGGATGGCTGCCGCCCAGGACGGCGTGGCGTTCCGGGAGTCGATCCGCTGACTCTCGTTCCGCATGTGCTGTAGTTGCTGTCCATGCGGGTTCTGCTCCAGCGCGTCACCTCGGCCAGTGTCACCGTCGACGGGCAGGTGGTGGGCTCCATCACCCCTGACCACCAGGGGCTGGTGGCGCTGGTCGGGGTCACCCACGACGATGACGCCGCCACTGCCGGCCGGATGGCCGAAAAGCTCTGGCAGTTGCGCGTTCTCGATGGTGAGCGCAGCGCCGCCGACGTCGGTGCACCCATCTTGGTGGTCAGTCAGTTCACCCTCTACGCCAACACCGTCAAAGGTCGCCGGCCCTCGTGGAACGCAGCCGCCCCCGCGACGGTGGCTGAGCCACTGGTGACGGTGTTCGCCGACGCCTTACGCGGCCTGGGTGCCACGGTCGCCACCGGAGTGTTCGGCGCCGACATGTCGGTGGCGCTGGTCAACGACGGGCCGGTGACGATAATGCTGGAGCTGTGACGGCACTCGGGGCGTTATCGTGACGGCCATGACCTCCACATTGGACGCACAGCTGAGCAACCGCACTCCCCTGGCGCTCGGCGTTTTCCGCATCGTCTTCGGCTTGTTGTTCCTGCTGCACGGCACCTCCAAGCTGCTCGGCTGGCCCGGCGGTCCGCAGATTCCAATGGGCACATGGCCGTTCTGGTACGCCGGCATCATCGAGGTGGCGGTCGGCGTGCTGGTCACCATCGGGCTGTTCACCCGCATCGCGGCCCTCGTCGGGTCCGGGCAGATGGCCGTTGCGTACTTCTGGCAGCACATCCCCACCGATTTTTGGCCCATCAACAACGGCGGTGAGCCCGCGGTGCTGTTCTGCTTCGCGTTGCTGTTACTGGCCGTCACCGGCCCCGGCGCGCTGGCCGTCTCGCGCCGCTAGACGGTATCCGGCAGTGCTGCGGTGTGTAGTCAAGTCAGCCGGCTTCGCGCGCCCAGGCGGGAGTGATGAACACCCCCTGAGCTTCGACGGTCACCCCGTCGGCATCGGCGATGAAGCCGCGCGCGAAGGTCTTCACCCCCTCGACGCGGTCGACGAACGCCTCGGCCCGCAGCCGGCCCAGCGGCGTGGCCCGCACGTACCGGCAGGTGATGGTGCCGGTGAAGTTCGGTTTCCGCAGTCCGGAACTGGCTGCCTCACCCAGGATGTGGTCCAGCACCAGGGCTGACATGCCGCCGTGCACGTGGCCGGGTGGCCCTTCGTAGGCGGCCCCGAGTTCGAAGTCGGCGACACAGCGATCTTCGGCGTCCCTGGTGATCTGCAACGGCGGAGCGATCGGGTTGCGCAGTCCGATCACTGGGTTGCCCCAGGATCGACTGCGACCGTCCGAATTCAGTCGGACACCGTACGCGCCGTCGATCTGGCGGGTGCGCAACCGCGCCGTCACGGCCTCGATGGCAGCCTGCGCCTCTCGGATGACATCCTCGTCCATCTCGGTACGGATGGTGGCGTCCAAGAGGTCGCGCACCGCGCCGGTGAACGGCTCGAAGTAGGCGCGCTGGCGCTCGTGCTCGTTGTCACTGGTCGCCTCGTGTGTAAACCGCACCCGATCTTCTTATCACCAAGGGGTCTGTGAAACCGAGTCAGCCCCCGAACACCTTGCGGACCACAGCCTTCGCGCGCCGCGTCACCCGCAGATAATTGTCCAGGAACTCGCTTCCGTCGTCGTTGTGCCATCCGGCGGCCACCGCGACGGCGTTGAGCTGACGACCCGGCCCCGGAAGTTGATCAGTGGGCTTGCCGCGCACCAGCACCAGCGCGTTGCGAGCCCGCGTGGCCGTCAACCACGCCTGCCGCAGCAGGTCGACATCGCCCTCGGCGATCAGCTCGGCAGCCCCGATGACGTCCAACGACTCCAGTGTCGAGGTGTTGTGCAGCGCAGGGATGCGGTGGGCGAACCGCAGTTGCAGCAGCTGCACGGTCCATTCGACGTCGGCGAGCCCGCCGCGCCCCAGTTTGGTGTGGGTGTTGGGATCGGCACCGCGCGGCAGCCGTTCGGCGTCCACCCGTGCCTTGATCCGGCGGATCTCCTGCACCGCCTGCTCGGACACCCCGCCCGCCGGATACCTGGTGGCGTCGGCCATCAGCAGAAACCGGTGACCGAGCTCCAAATCGCCTGCCACACAATGAGCCCGGAGCAGCGCCTGGATCTCCCACGGCTGCGCCCACTGCTGGTAGTAGGCGGCATACGACGCCAGGGTGCGCACCAGCGGGCCGTTGCGGCCCTCGGGCCGCAGGTTGGCGTCTACCTCCAAGGGCGGATCGGCACTCGGGGTACCCAGCAGCGCGCGTACCTGTTCGGCGATCGACACCGACCACTTCACCGCCCGGGCCTCCTCGACGCCCTCGGCCGGCTCGCAGACGAACATCACGTCGGCATCGGAGCCGTAGCCCAACTCGCCGCCGCCGAGTCGCCCCATCCCGATGACGGCTAGCTTCGCAGGAACCTGACCGTCGGCCGGGGTGTTGGCCCGCGTCACCGCCTCCAGCGCCGCCTGCAGCACCGCCACCCACACTGAGGTCAGCGCCTTGCACACCGCCCGTACGTCGAGCATCCCCAACAGGTCGGCCGAGGCAATGCGGGCCAGCTCGCGGCGGCGCAGGGTGCGCGCGGCGGCGATGGCCTTGACCGGATCGGAGTAGCGTGCCGCCGCCGAGACCAGCGAGCGGCCCACCCCGTCGGGCTCGACCTCGAGCAGCTTGGGTCCCGTCGGGCCGTCGGCGTACTGCTGGATGACCTCCGGTGCCCGCATCAGCAGATCCGGCACGTAGGCCGAGGTGCCGAGCACGTGCATCAGGCGCTTGGCCACCGCACTCTCGTCACGCAGGCTCGCCAGATACCAGCGGGCATCGGCCAGCGATTCGCTGATCCGGCGGTAGGCCAGCAACCCCGCGTCAGGATCGGGGGTGTCCGACAGCCAGTCCAGCAGTGTCGGCAGCAACACCGCCTGCACCCGGGCGCGCCTGCTGCCCTGGCTGGTGAGCGCCGCCAGATGCGTCAACGCGCTGCGCGGCGCCTGGTATCCGAGGGCACCCAGCTGCCGCTCGGCGGCTTCGCTGGTCATACCCTCCTTGTTCGGGCCGACAGCGAAATCGACGGCGCTGTGCACGGATTCGAGCAGTGGCTGGTAGAACAGCTTGGCGTGCAGCCGTGACACCCGCACGCTCTGGCGTTTGAGCTCCTCACGCAGCACCCCGAGTGCATCGTGGCGGCCGTCGGGACGCACATGCGCGGCGCGGGCCAGCCACCGCAGTGCCTCGTCATCGTCAGGCGCGGGCAGCATGTGGGTGCGCTTGAGGCGTTGCAACTGCAGCCGGTGCTCCAGCAAGCGCAGAAATTCATAGGAGGCCGTCATGTTGGCGGCGTCGTCGCGACCGACGTAGCCGCCGGAGCCCAGCGCCGCCAGCGCTTCCACGGTGGAGGTGACGTGCAACGAGTCGTCGTTGCGGCCGTGCACCAACTGCAGCAGCTGCACGGCGAACTCGACATCCCGCAGTCCGCCGGTGCCGAGTTTGATCTCTCGGCTGCGGACATCGGCAGGCACCAGTTCGACCACCCGGCGGCGCATCGCCTGGACGTCGACGACGAAGTCTTCACGCTCGCAGGCGGTCCACACCATCGGCATCAGGGCGTCCATGTACTGCTGCCCCAACTCGGGATCACCCACTGCCGGGCGCGCTTTGAGCAACGCCTGGAACTCCCAGGTCTTGGCCCAGCGTTCGTAGTAGGCGATATGCGATTCCAGGGTGCGAACCAACTGGCCGCGTTTGCCTTCCGGCCGCAGCGCGGCGTCCACCTCGAAAAACGTCTCCGAAGCCAGCCGCATCATCTCCCCGGCCACCCGCGTCTCTGTCGCGTCTGCTTTCTCTCCGACGAAGATGACGTCGACGTCGGAGACGTAGTTCAGTTCACGGGCTCCGCACTTGCCCATGGCGATGACGGCCAACCGAGGTGCCTGCGCGCCCTTGCAGACCAAGATGGTGGCCACGTGCAGGGCGGCGGCCAGCGCGGCATCCGCAAGGTCCGACAGGTGCGCGCCCACCGTCGGGAACGGCAGTACCGGCTCGTTCTCCACCGTGGGCGCCACATCCAGGCCGGCCAGCACCAGCACGTGGTCGCGGTAGAGCGTGCGCAGCACGGGAATGACGGTGGCCGTTGAGGTTTCGGGCGTCACGTGCGAGACGGCGTGCAGGAATGTGCGCTTGAGCTGCTCGGCGGTGGGCAGCTGGATCTGCCCTTGCAGCAGTCGCCACGAAGTCGGGTTGGCCACCAGGTGATCACCCAGGGCCAGCGACGAGCCCAGCACGGCAAGCAACCGGCCGCGCAGCCCTCTGTCCTTCAGCAGCGCGCTGTTGAGTTCATCCCAGTCGGGCCCCAGGGCGTCGGCCAGACGCACCATCGCAGCCAGCGCGGCGTCGGCGTCGGGGGCACGCGACAGCGACCAGAGCAGTTCGATGTGCTCGTCGGTGTCCCACCCCAGGCGGGTGAGTCCGGCCCTGGCGGGCGGCTCGACCAAGCCCAGCCGTCCGACGCTGGGCAGCTTCGGGCGCAGCGTTACGGGTTTGGAGGCAGACACGTCAGCACGGTAACGCAACTGCGCCGCAGTTCGAGAATTTGGGGAGCGGAATCGGCAATCTGTCGTTTACAGCGACAGATAAGTCTTCAGCTCGTACGGAGTGACCTTGCTGCGGTAGGTCTCCCACTCCGTGCGCTTGTTGCGCAGGAAGAAGTCGAAGACGTGCTCGCCCAGGGCCTCAGCCACCAACTCGGAGCCCTCCATGGCCTCCAGGGCATAGCCCAGGCTGCCCGGCAGCTCGCGGTAGCCCATCGCCCGGCGCTCCTCGGAGGTCAGGCTCCAGACGTTGTCCTCAGCCTGCGGGCCCAGCACATAGCCCTTCTCGACGCCACGCAGTCCGGCGGCCAGCAGCACCGCGAAGGTCAGGTAGGGGTTGCATGCCGAGTCGGGGCTGCGCACCTCGACGCGCCGCGAGGACGCCTTGTTCGGGGTGTACATCGGAACGCGCACCAGCGCAGAGCGGTTGGCCGCGCCCCAGGATGCCGCCGTGGGCGCTTCGCCGCCGTGCACCAGCCGCTTGTAGGAGTTCACCCACTGGTTGGTGACGGCGCTGATCTCGCTGGCGTGCTCGAGGATGCCGGCGATGAAGGACTTGCCGACATCGGAGAGCTGCAGCGGGTCATCGGGGCTGTGGAAGGCGTTGGTGTCACCCTCGAACAGGCTCATGTGGGTGTGCATGGCCGAGCCCGGGTACTCCGCGAACGGCTTGGGCATGAACGACGCCCGCACACCCTCACCCAGAGCCACCTCTTTGACGAGGTAACGGAAGGTCATCACGTTGTCGGCCATCGACAGGGCGTCGGCGTAACGCAGGTCGATCTCCTGCTGCCCGGGGGCGCCTTCGTGGTGGCTGAACTCCACCGAGATGCCCATCTGCTCCAACGCGTCGATGGCGTGGCGGCGGAAGTTGGGCGCCGAGTCGTGCACGGCCTGGTCGAAGTAACCGCCGTTGTCGGCAGGCACGGGTTCGCTGCCGTCGTAGGGGCCCGGCTGCAGTAGGAAGAACTCGATCTCGGGGTGTACGTAGCAGGAGAAGCCGAGGTCGCTGGCCTTGGCCAGCTGCCTGCGCAGGACGTGGCGCGAGTCGGCCCACGAGGGTGACCCGTCAGGCATGGTGATATCGCAGAACATCCGCGCCGAGTGGTGGTCGCCGCCGCTGGTGGTCCACGGCAGCACCTGGAACGTCGACGGGTCGGGGCGGGCGACGGTGTCCGACTCGGAGACGCGGGCAAAGCCCTCGATGGAGGATCCGTCGAAGCCAATGCCCTCTTCGAACGCACCCTCGAGTTCTGCGGGGGCGATCGCCACCGACTTCAGGAATCCGAGCACGTCAGTGAACCACAGCCGCACGAAACGGATGTCCCGTTCCTCCAGCGTGCGCAGCACAAATTCCTTCTGGCGATCCATGTCCGCGAGCGTAGGCATGTGCTGTTAACTCTGTGTTACGGCGGTGAGTCGGCTGGCGCTCAGCAAAACAGATCGGCCGGTGGGAGCACCCGATCCACCAGATAGTTCACCGTCGCGGTATCCACACACTGCTGGCCGTTGAACACCACCGTGTGCTGGGTGCCGTCGAACGTGAGCAGAGGCGCCTGCAGTTGACGTGCCAGATCCACCCCTCCTTGATAGGGCGTTGCGGGGTCTCGCGTGGTGGCGACCACCATCACCGAGCCCGCAGGCGCGGGGGCAGCAGGCGCGGGCACGGACGAAGCCGGCACCGGCCAGAAGGCACAGATGTCGCGCGGAGCAAACCCGGTGAAGACGCCGTAGGACAGGAACGGCGCCACCTGACGCATGCGCAGATCAAACGTCGCCCACGCCCCGGGGTCGGTGGGTACCGGCGAATCGGCACAGCGCACCGCATTGAACGCGTCGCGCTTGTTGGAGTAGTGGCCCTGCGCGTCACGACCCTGGTACACGTCGGCCAGGCCCAGCAGGTCATCGGCGTCGGTGCCACGCTGCAGTCCCAACAGGCCGCTGGTCAGCAGCAACCAGTACCGCGGCGAGTACAGCGCGTTTCCGGTGCCGAGGATGGCATCGGAATAGCTCAGCCCGCGCGGGTCGGCGGTCCGGCCGGGTTGCTGCACCAGAGGGTCCACCAGTTGGTGGTAGCGGTTGACCCATTGGGCCGGATCCTGGCCCAGCGGGCAGTCCGCGGATCGGGCGCAATCGGCGGCGTAGGTGTTGAACGCCTCCTGGAAGCCCGCGTTCTGCCGGATGGTCTCCTCCATGGGCGGCACGGCGGGATCGATGGCGCCGTCGAGCACCATGGTCCGCACGTGCGGGCCGAACTGCTCAAGATAGGCGGTGCCGATCTGGGTGCCGTAGCTGAACCCGAGATAGTTGAGCTGTTCGTCGCCGAGCACCTGTCGAACGGTGTCGAGATCGCGGGCCGCGTCGACGGCGCCGACGCCGGCCAAGAAGGCGGGCCCCATCCGGTCGGCGCACTGCTGCGCGTACTGGCGGTACCTGGCCTCGATGGCGGCCACGCCGGCCGGGCTGTAATCCACCATGGGCTCGCGGCGCCAGGCGTCGAACTCGGCGTCGGTGCGACACCGCAGTTCTGGTGTGGAGTGCCCGACGCCGCGCGGGTCCACACCCACGAGGTCGAAGTGTTCGTTGATCGGACTGCCTGCCAGCGCCCGGCCCATACCGGCCACCGTGTCCACCGCCGACGCCCCCGGACCGCCGGGGTTGACGAACAGTGGGCCGATCCGCTGACCCGACGCCGGGACCTTGATGACGGCCAACTGCGCCTGCGGGCCGGCCGGGTCCGCGGCGCTGACGGGCACGCTCACCGTGGTGCACTGGGCGGTGGGCAGCAGGTCGACGCCGTAGCCGAATTGCGAACAGTCAGCCCAAACCTGCTGCTGCACAACAGGATCAGCCGGAGCAGCCTGTGCAACGGGAGCGGCCACACCGGCAAACAGGGCGATCGAAGCCAGCATCGAACCCGGGAGCCTGGTGCAGAGCATACGGCCCATCGTCGCATGGCCGCGGGTGGCAAGCGTGGCCCAGCGGGTCACGCTCAGGTCTCATTTCCTCGGCGGCGAGCTCAGCACTCGGTGTCCGGGCCCGGCACGGCACCGTCCATCAGGTACTTCACCGCGTAGTCGTCCACGCAGGCGTTGCCGCGAAACACCACGGTGTGCTGCGTGCCGTTGAACGTCACCAACCCGCCGCCCAGCTGGTTTGCCAACTGCACACCGGCCTCATACGGTGTCGCCGGGTCGCCTGTGATCGAAACCACCAGCGTCGCAGGAAGATCCGGCACCGACAACTCGTGCGGCTCACTGGTGGGTGGTACCGGCCACTTGTTGCAGGTGGGCTCGGGGACCAAGCCGGTGAACTCGCCGGTGGCCAGGAACGGCGCGGCCTCGCGCAGCCTGCGGTCTTCGTCCACCAGCGTGGCCATGTCGGTGACACGCTGCTCGTCCATGCAGTTCACCGCCATCCGAACATCGGTGGCGTTGGTGTAGTGACCGTTGCCGTCGCGGCGCATGTACAGGTCGGCCAGGATCAGCAGCGTGTCGCCCCGGCCCTCCTTCAGCTCGGCCAGCCCCTGCGACAGATGGCGCCACAGCGTCGGTGAGTACAGCGCCATGATGGTGGCCGTCGCGGCGTCGAAGTAGGAGAGACCGCGGGGATCGGTGGTGGGCGCCGGCGTTTCCTGCCACGGCGCCATCAGATCCTTGTACACCTCAACGGCTTTCGCCGGATCAGTACCCAGCGGGCAGTCGGGGCTCTTGGCGCAGTCGGCGGCGAAGTCGTTGAACGCGGACTGGAACGCCGCGGCTTGGGCGATGTCGGATTCCACCGGGTCGGCATTGGGGTCGATCGCGCCGTCGAGGATCATGGCACGCACGTTCTGCGGGTACATCTCGGCGTAGGTGGTACCGATGCGGGTTCCGTAGGAGTAGCCCAAAAACGTCAGCTTTTCGTCGCCGACGGCTTCGCGAATGCGGTCCAGGTCGCGCGCGACGTTGTCGGTGCCCACGTTGGCCAAGAAGTCGACACCCATCTTGTCGACGCAGCGCTGGACGTACTCCTCGGTCTGCTTGTTGAGATAGTCCACGCCTTCGCGGGTGTACTCGATCACCGGTTCGGCCCGCTGACGGTCGTTGTCGGCGTCGGAGTTGCACCACAGCGCAGGCGACGACGCAGCCACCCCGCGCGGGTCGAAGCCGACGAAGTCGAAGTGTTCACGGATCTCGGGCGGGAGGGTGGGCAGCAACCCGAAGGCGGCCTCGATCCCGGACTCCCCCGGCCCGCCGGGGTTGAACACCAGCGAGCCGATCTTCTCCCCCGTGGCCGGGAACCGGATCAGCGCCAGATCGATTACGTCGCCGTCGGGTACGTCGTAATCCACGGGAACAGCAAGCAACCCACATTCCGTGTCCTCGGGCATCTCGATCTGCGCAGGGGCGTTGAACTTGCACGGCCCCCACACCGCCGAGGCGCTGACGTTGGCGCCCGCCGGCGTTGCCTGCCCGCCGACTTGCCTGCTGCAGCCCGCCGCGGCGAGCACCAGCCCCACGATGGTCACCCCGGCCACGGTGGCACGCAGGGACCGACGCCGGGGAAGCAGACTCATGGGCAACATGCTGCCATGACGAGGTAGGTAAACCTCGAACCGCAGGCCAGGCGGGTCGACGATGCGGCGACGAAGGAGCCGGGGTGGGGGCACCCCCAGCGGAGCGAGGGGGCTCGGGGCCCGACTACCGAGACCCCAGGCGGGTCTCACCGCTTGCAGGAGACCAACAGCTCCTCCATACCGACGGCGAAGTCGTCGGCCATCGACCACAGGTCAGGCAACAGTTCCGGACAGGAGATCAGCCCCACGTCCAGCTTGCCGCTCAGTGACATCACGGTGATGTTGAGACCGGAGCCGTGGAAGATCGGGCCCAGCGGATACATCGCCTTGACCTCTGACCCCAGGAAGTACAGCGGCACCTGCGGGCCTGGCACGTTGGACACCACCAGGTTGTGCACCGGCCGGGCCTCGGTCAGCCGCGAGCTGGCGTACACCCGCATCGCCGCGCCGAACACCGCGGGTGCGGCGAACTGCGACCAGTCCTGGAGCAGGGTCGCGGCGATGGCCGAACTGTGTTCCTTGGCAACCGAAGTGGCCTCGGCGATGGCAATGAGGCGCTCGGCGGGATCGGCAATGTCGGTCTGCAGACTGGCGAACATGCCGGAGACCTTGTTGCGTCCGGGACGGTCCGAGCGGTCGTGCACCGACACCGGCACCATCGCCACCAATGAGTTGTCGGGCAGTTCGCCGCGGTCGCAGAGGTACGTGCGCAGCGCCCCGGAGACCAGGGCCATCACCACGTCGTTGACCTTCACCCCGAAGTGGTTCTTGACCAACTTGACGTCCTCGAGGTCCAACTGCGCGTAGGCCACGTTGCGGTGCGCGGTGACGGTCGCGTTGAACGCCGTCTGCGGCGCGGTGAACGGGCTGGTCATGGCGGACCCCGCCAGCGCTCGGCGAACGGTGTCGACCACTGTGGTGACCGTGGAGGGCAGCGTCTTGGCCGCCAGATGCACCGGCCGGTTGGCGAAGCGGACCAACCCGCCTGCCGCGATCTCCAGGGCGTTGGCGTCGCCGGATCCCGCCACGGGTTCCGGCGGCGCCGCGTCGGCCTCGGTGCTGCACAGCTGCGACATCAGGTTGGCACCGGTGACCCCGTCGACAGCGGCGTGGTGCACCTTGGTCATCACGGCCAGGCGGCCACCGGCGTGCGCATCGGTGCCGGCGATGTTCTCGATGACCCACATCTCCCACAGCGGCCGCGACCGATCCAGCGGCAGCGAGGCGATGTGCCCGCAGATCTCGGCCAGCTCGGCCCGCCCGCCGGGGCTGGGCAGAGCGATGCGGTGCAGGTGTCGGTCGACGTCAAAATCCTTGTCCTCCACCCACACTGGATGATCCAGGTTGAAGAAGCTGTCGGCCAGTTTGTCCCGGAACTCCGGCATGGCGCCGATGCGAAGCACGAGTTCGTCACGGAGTTTGTCGAAGGTGTAGCCGCCGGGCATCGTCGAGGTGTCGACGTCGAGAACCGAGCACACGTGCAACGGTTGTGACGGAGTTTCGAGGTACAGGAAGCTGGCGTCGAGCCCGCTGAGCCGTTGCATCGGCAGATCGTATGTCCACAACAGCGCTGGGTGTGAGGAACTCCACTTAACTTGCTGTTCACCTGCGCAGGTCGCGGTGGCACACTGGACGCGTCAGCCGACCCGGGGACCCGTCGAAGGCCTCGAGGATCGAACCGACCACTCTCAGGGGACAATGATGTCTGCATCAAGCGGGATCCAAGAGCAGCATGCCTACGGCGCTGCCTCCGACACCAAGAAGCGCGTCAAAGTACGCACGCATCATCTGCAGCAGTGGAAGAGCGAAGGCCACAAATGGTCGATGCTCACCGCTTACGACTACTCCACGGCACGGGTGTTCGACGACGCCGGCATTCCGGTGCTGCTGGTGGGTGATTCCGCGGCCAACGTCGTCTACGGATACGACACCACCGTGCCCATCACGATCGATGAGCTGATCCCCCTGGTGCGCGGCGTCGTCAAGGGTGCTCCGCACGCTCTGGTGATCGCGGACCTGCCGTTTGGCTCCTATGAGGCCGGCGCCCAACAGGCTCTTGCCACCGCCACCCGCTTCCTGAAGGAGACCGGTGCCCACGCGGTGAAACTCGAGGGCGGCGAACGTGTGGCCGAGCAGATCGCCACGCTGACCCAGGCCGGTATCCCGGTGATCGCGCACATCGGCTTCACCCCGCAGAGCGTCAACGGCCTCGGCGGTTTCAAGGTGCAGGGCCGCGGTGACGCTGGTGAGCAGACCATCCACGACGCCATCGCCGTGGCCGAGGCCGGTGCGGTGGCCGTGGTGCTGGAGATGGTGCCCGCCGAACTGGCCACGCAGATCACCGGCAAGCTCACCATCCCCACCGTGGGCATCGGCGCAGGCCCCAATTGCGACGCCCAGGTGCTGGTTTGGCAGGACATGGCGGGCATGACCTCGGGCCGCACCGCCAAGTTCGTCAAGCGCTTCGGTGACGTGGGTGGCGAATTGCGCCGCGCCGTAACGCAGTACGCCGACGAGGTGGCCAGCGGAGTGTTCCCCGCCGAGGAACACTCCTTCTGACCTCTGCCCTGCCCCGAGACTGACTTCAGGGTGGGATGTCGCGAGAATCTGCGCCCTGAGGTGAATCTCGAAGGACGTCAGGCGAACTTCGGCGCGCGCTTGTTCAGGAACGCGTCGATTCCCTCGCGGCCGTCGGCTCCGTCGGCGTTGGCCGAGATCAGGTCGGCCTCGAGCGCCATCTGGGACTCGATGTCGTTGTCGAATGACGCGAGCACCAGCTTCTTCACCGCGGCGCTGGACTGTGCTGCGCCCGTGGCTATCTGGGCTGCCAGCTCGGTTGCACGAGCGCCGACGTCTCCGGGAACCACTTCGTTGACCAACCCCCACTGCAACGCTTCGGCGGCCGACAGGGTGCGGTTGGTCAGCATCAGTTCGGTGGTGCGGTGCGGGCCGATCAACCTGGGCAGGTAGTAGGAGGCGCTGCCGTCGGGGCTCAGTCCGGCCTTGGTGTAGGCCATGGTGAACGTCGCAGCCTCCGAGGTGAGCACCAGATCGCCCGCCACCGCCAGGGAGAACCCGGCTCCCGCGGCCACGCCGTTGACGGCCGTGATCAACACGGCGTCCATCCGGGCGAAAATCGAGATGGCGCGGTGCAGATCATCGGCGATGCCCTTGACGAACGCCCCGGGCCCGGCGGGTGATGCTGCCATGGCTTTGAGATCGCCTCCGGCACAGAAGAACCTGCCCGCGCCGGTCAGTACCACAGCCTTGGCATCGGAGCCCGCCACCTGCTCTGCCACCTCGGCCAGTTCGCGGGTCAGCACGTCGTTCATACCGTTGGCGGCCTGCGGCCGGTTCAGCGTGATGGTGGCGACGGGGCCGGTGCGCGCAAACAGCAGGGTGTCGAAAGCAGCAGAGGTCATGCCGAGACGTTAACCGGTGCGCTGAGCAGCTGGTCAGCGGTCCCCTGTCTGAGTACGGTGAAGTCTCCCGACCAGCCCAGTGCACGCAGCGCGCCGTCAGCGATCACCCACGGCTGATCCGGCGGGCACTCGTTGTCGTCGGAGCGCCGGTTGATCACCGATTCCACCAGCCGGAACGGCAGATCGTCGGCGTCAACCGGGCCGTCGCACTCACGTATCACCTGGACAGCCAACTTCCCGTAGTGCGCGCGCAGGGCGGCCCGTCGTTCCCGGAATCCGGCGAAGCGGTCCACCCGAAGTTCCGGCAGCAGGTACAGCGCGCCCAGATTCCATCGGCTGCCACACAGTTGGCGGACGTCGCTGACCACCAGCAGGTGCAGCCGGGGCGCCGCCGGGGATGCCTCGGCCAGCAGCTCACCGGCCAGGATCAGAGGGGCGTCGACAGTGCCCGCCAGCAGTGCGTCGAGGATGTCGTCTTTGGTGGCGAAGTGGTGGTACAGCGAGGCCTGCCGCATCCCCACCGCGTCGGCGATGGCCCGCGTCGAGGTGCTCGAGAATCCGTTGGTGGTGAACAACTCAGCGGCCGCGTCGAGGATCTCTTCACGGGCGGTCTTTCCCGGGCGCCGGGACTGCTCCAGGCGCGGACGCCCTCGGCCGTCGGTGCGCATGCGTCACATTGTCGCATTACCGGTTGCCGCGCCTACCCGACCATCTGCGCCTATAGTAATTTCTATCAGTCGACAGAAATTGTCATGCGAACGTAACAGTGCAGATATGACCCCGGAACGAGCGCCCTCAAAACTTTCAGTCGACAGTTAATCGTCACAGGAGGAACCATGAGCACCGCGTCGACCGACGGCGCCCGATCGCATGCCCGGTCCCAGGCCGGTGGCGCCATGCACGTGCCCGCCACCCCAGCTGGTGTGGATCCCACCCGGCTGACATGGGCCGAGAGCGTGCCCGCCGGCTCGTACACCACCAAAGTGCTGGGCCGAGGCAGCCGACTGCGCCTGGCCGACCCCGACGGCCACGCGTGCGCCAACCTGTTGCTCTTCCGCGCCGACGCCAACTGGGAGCGGCTCAACGTCGCCGACACCATGAAGGTGCCGTGGCAGGCTTATCTGAGTGTGGGCCACCCCCTGCTCTCCGACCAGGGCCGGGTACTGGCCACCGTCGTGGCCGACACCTCCGGACACCACGACATGCTCTGCGGAATGACCCCGGCCGCACAGGCTTCCATGCTCTTGGCTGCCCTCAAGCACGGCATGGACATCCGCGACGTCGCGCCGTCGGCCACGTTCTTCCAAGGGGTGCGCGCGGGCGCCGACGGTGGCCTGCAGTTCACCGGATCGGCAGGCCCGGGCACCTACGTGGACCTTCTTGTCCACCTGCCCGTTGTGGTGGCGCTGGTGAACTCCGCACACCCGCTGGACCCCGGCGCCGACACCACCGCGCTCGACGTACTCGCCTGGCGCGCCGACGACGAACTCGGCACACCGGTCAACTCCGACCCCGAATACTTGCGCGCGCTGTTCAACACCGAGAGCACCTGGGCTCTGGCCCGCAACAGTGAGGCATTGTCATGACCCTGACATCGGCAATCGTGTCCGACGAAACCGTGGCCGCGTGCGCACCGTGGTCGACGGTGCTGCGAGCAGGCCAGCATCTGCAGATCATCGACCTGCACGGCAACCAAGCCGTCGACACCTTGTTCTACGGCGTGTTCCCCGGCACCAACCAGGTGGATCCGAGCAAGCGCTACAGCTGCCAGACCACCGTCGCCACCCAGGGCAACATCTTCCTCACCACCGGATCCGTACTGCGCGCCACCGACGGCACCGCGCTGGTGACCATCGTCGCCGACGAGGTGGGCAACCACGACACCCTGGCAGGCGCCTGCTCCAAGGAGTCGAACACGCTGCGCTACGGACACCACACCGTGCACCAGCACGCGTGCGCGGAGAACTTCTTGGCCGAAGGCGCCAAATACGGTATGGGCAAACGGGATATCGTGCCCAACATCAACTTCTTCATGAACGTTCCGGTGGAAGCCGACGGCACCCTCGGCATCGTCGACGGACTGTCCGCCCCAGGCAAGTCGCTGACGGTGCGCGCCGACACCGACACCCTGGTGCTGGTGTCCAACTGCCCGCAGATCAACAACCCCTGCAATGGCTTCAACCCGACTCCGGTGCGAATGGTGACCACCGCGCCATGACCGCCAAAGTCGACGTGGTCGAGGCCGGGATGCTGACCACGGTGCAGGACTGGCCCGGCCGAGTCGGCTACTGGCACGTCGGGGTTCCGCCGTCAGGCCCCATGGATGATCTGTCGTTTCGCATCGGCAACCGGTTGCTCGGCAACCCCGAGGGCGCGCCGGGCCTGGAGTGCACCCGCGGCGGGCCGACGCTGCGCTTCCCCGACGGGGCACGAGTGTGCGTCACCGGGGCGGCGGTCCCGGTCAGCGTGGACGGTTCCCCGGTGCCGCAATGGCAGTCGGTGTCCCTTCCCGCAGGCGCGACACTGACCGTGGGCGCGGTCACCGGACCCGGTATGCGTAGCTACGTCCTGTTCGCCGGCGGCCTGGTCGAACCCGAGTATCTGGACAGCACAGCGACTTTCACCATGGCCGCATTCGGCGGGCATGACGGCCGGGCGTTGCGCGCCGGGGACCACCTGACCATCGGCGCCGATCCCGGTCCGCATGAACTGCGCGCCGCCAGGGCTGCCATCGACGAGCAGCCCAGCATCGGGCACCGGTGGGAGCTGGCCGTGACCGAGGGCCCACACGGGGCTCCGGAGTTCTTCACCCGCGCCGATATCGACACTCTGCTGGGCACCGACTACATCGTGCACTTCAATTCCGATCGCACCGGTGTGCGCCTCGAAGGCCCCAAGCCGCAGTGGGCCCGCACCGACGGCGGCGAAGCAGGCCTGCACCCGTCCAACATCCACGACAACGCGTATTGTGTTGGCGCACTGGACTTCACCGGCGACACACCGATTCTGCTCGGCCCTGACGGGCCCAGTCTTGGCGGCTTCGTCTGCCCGGTGACGGTAGTTCGCGGTGACCGCTGGAAGTTGGGTCAACTGGCGCCCGGCGACACCGTGCGGTTCGTCCCTGTACGTGCCGATCGCGCACCGTCGTTGCACACCCTCGACGTCGAACGACGCGCGTCGTTCCCGACGGTGATCTCGGCCGCCGGCGACGCCGATGACGGCGTGCTGTCCCGCTTCACCACCCGTGACGGCACCGCGGTCACCCTGCGTCGCAGCGGCGACGGTGGTGTGCTCGTCGAGTACGGGCCGATGTTGCTGGATCTGGCGATGCGTGCCCGGGTGCACGTGCTCTACGAGGAATTGTCCGCACGCGCAATCGACGGCATCACCGAGATGGTGCCCGGGGTGCGGTCACTGCAGGTGCAGTTCGACCCGTGCCGGTTGAGCATCGGCGAGCTCACCGATCTGCTGGCCGGCATCGATGAATCCCTGCCCGCCACCGACCAACTCGTGGTACCCAGCCGCGAGGTACGCCTACCCCTGTCCTGGGACGACCCGTCCACACACGAGGCGATTCAGCGCTACATGCACGGCGTGCGCGCCGATGCGCCGTGGTGCCCGTGGAACATCGAGTTCATCCGGCGAATCAACGGCCTGACCGATGTGACACAGGTCCACGACATCGTCTACGACGCCCAGTACCTGGTGCTGGGTCTGGGCGATGTGTATCTCGGGGCGCCGGTCGCCACTCCCCTGGACCCGCGACACCGACTGGTAACCACCAAGTACAACCCGGCCAGGACGTGGACGCCCGAGAACGCGGTGGGCATCGGCGGCGCCTACATGTGCATCTACGGCATGGAGGGCCCCGGCGGTTACCAGTTCGTGGGGCGCACCACGCAGGTGTGGAATCACTGTCACCCGCACGCCGCGGGATCCTTCGAACCGGGCACGCCGTGGCTGCTGCGGTACTTCGATCGCATCAGCTTCTATCCGGTGAGCGCCGCCGAACTGCTGGACCTGCGCGCGGACACGGCCGCCGGGCGCGGGCGCGTGGACATCACCGACGGCACCTTCTCGCTGCCGGAATATCTCGGCTTCCTCGACGCGGAGGCCGACCCCATTGCCGCCTTCCGACGTCAGCAGGCCGACGCCTTCGCCGCGGAGCGTCGGGCTTGGGACACCGCCGGGGAGTTCACCCGAAAGTAGTCGCCGGGACGTGTAGCTCGTTGTTCACTTGGATGTGGCACTCTGTTCAAATTCTCGGACCCATCCAGACCGAAGGTGCACATGCCAAGCGCGAAACCGACCCGGCACAAGGAGATCGAGCGCAAGTTCGATGTGACCGAATCGACGGTGTCTCCGTCCTTCGACGGACTGTCCGCCGTTGCACGAGTGGAGTTGTCACCCGCGGAGTCACTGGATGCGGTCTACTACGACACCGCGGGGCACGATCTGGCCGCCCGCAAGATCACGTTGCGGCGCCGCACGGGTGGCAGCGACGAGGGATGGCATCTGAAGTTGCCCGCGGGCGCCGATACGCGCACCGAGGTCCGACTACCCCTGGACTCCGGGGAGGACACGGTTCCAGCTGACCTGCTGGACGTGGTGCTGGCCATTGTGCGCGACCGCCCGCTGGCGCCCGTCGCACGCATCACCACCACCCGCTACATCCAGCTGCTCTACGGTGCCGACGGGGTGGCCCTGGCGGAGTTCTGCGACGACCAGGTGAGCGCATGGGCCGCCGGCGGCGACGAGCAGGCCTGGCGGGAATGGGAGCTGGAACTGCTGTCCCCCGACGCCGACCCCGCGCTGCTCGGCCGGCTGAGCAACCGGCTGCTCGATGCCGGCGCCGCACCGGCCGCCAGCGGCTCGAAGCTGGCGCGGGTCCTGGGCAGCGCGCCCGCCAAGGCTCCGATTCCCGAAGACCCGGTGCACCGCGCCGTCGCCCAGCAGGTCGCCGACTTAGTGGAGTGGGACCGGGCCGTACGCGCCGATGTCTGGGATTCGGTACACCAGATGCGGGTCACCACCCGCAAGCTGCGCAGCCTGCTCAAGGAGTCCGAGGAGTCGTTCGGCCTGGCCGACGACAGCTGGGTGCTCGAAGAGCTCAAGGCGCTGGCCGCGATCCTGGGTGTGGCACGTGATGCCGAGGTACTGGCCGAGCGGTACGAGAAGTCGCTGAGCGATCTGCCCGACGAACTGGTGCGTGGACCCGTACGCGAGCGCCTTGTCGACGGCGCCCAGAAGCGGTACGCCACCGGGCACCGACGCTCGCTGTCGGCCATGCGAACCACCCGCTACTTCCGGCTCCTCGACGCGCTCGAGGCCCTGGCCACCTCCGAGCCCATCGTGACCGAGGGCACGGAACCGACACCGGTGACGATCGACTCGGCCTACAAGCGGGTGCGCAAGGCCGCCAAAGCCGCCGACGAGGCGACCGAGAATCGCGACGAGGCGCTGCACCGGATCCGCAAGAGCGCCAAGCGATTGCGCTACACCGCCTCGGCCCTGGGCGCTGACAAGGTGGCTGCCGCGGCCAAGGAGATCCAGACCCTGCTCGGCGAGCACCAGGACAGCTACGTCAGCCGGGCGCACCTGATCCAGCAGGCCGAAGCCGCCCACGCCGCCGGCGAGGACACCTTCACCTATGGGCTGCTCTATCAGCGTGAGTACGAATTCGCCGAGGCGGCGCGCATCCAGGCCGAGGACGCACTTGCCTCACTGCACAAGGCGGTGCGCAAGCTCTGAGGGGCGAACGAGCTGGCCTGTCAGCCGGATTCTGTCATCCGGCAGTTTGCTTCAAAACAAGTCACGCCGGGACGAAAGAAGCGGCGGCGATAGCGATGGCGTGATCACAGATGGCGATAGCGCGGCGACAGACTGCATATGGAGTTAGCTGAGCCGCCGCCACAGTCGCCGAACCTTGCCGATCGCCAGTGACGCAGCCCCGTAATGATGCGCGGGTTCGGCAGTCAAGACGACGCTCACCACGACATTCTGAAGTTCGCGGGGCAGCGATGGAAGCTCAACCGGATGCGTAGCAGTCACGCCAACTCCGTAGTCACATCCATCGTTCTTGATGCCGACACTCACAACGCCGACACCATCGAGCAAGCGGTCCGCGATCATGTCGCGAACTTGTTCAGCCTGCTCATATGTCGACAAGTCAATCTCCAGCTAGTGCGACGTCAAATGAGACGAGCGCAGCTTCTAACGGACTCGCCCAAGAGTATTCCCGGTTTCCGGCAAACAACAGGCCAAACGGTTGCCACATATCTGTTGTAGCAACGATGGAGCCACTGTCGCCATAAGTGCTGAACAAGCCCTCACCGGAGGACTTGATCTGGTACTGCCGGGCGAAGTGCATGAGCTTCTTGCCGTACCAAGCCGCTATCCGGGTCTCGAACTGATCGACCACGCCGAAGGTCAAGCCCGTACTGGCGCCAAGCTTGGCGCATCGGGTCCCCGGTGCCACACGACTGTTCCGTAGCGGCCCGAATGCGAAACCCTCAGGTCTTGGGTTATATGTCACGTCCTCTGCTAGTTCGGCTATTGCGCCGTCAAACGTATTTATCTCATCAACCGCTGGTGAGACTGCCTGGTAGACCTTCCCGATACGCCGAGCGCCAGAACCTCGGAACTCCGGCTGCCAAACGACACCACCTTGTGTGCGGTTGAGTACATGCGAGTTCGAAATGACGGCTGACCCCAGGTGCTGGCCCCAGACGATCGCACCGAGCGTCCCGAAGGAATCCTTCACTGAAGATATCGCGCAGCCAGGCACTACAGGGTCATACACCTGCTGGACGGAGGCTTGTGCCGTGATACGCCCGGTCTCGTAAAACGATATGTCGCTTCCAAACTCATTCTCGAGCACTTCCATCAACCCGTGTGCGGACGGTGACTTGATGTCCTCGAAGCCGACGCCGACCGAGTCTCCCTTCGGCCCCCTGACGCCAACCGTGGTCACTCCCGTTGCAACAGCACCGATAGCCGACTCAAGAAGATGCTCGTAGCCGGATGGCAAGAGGGTTTTCTGCAGATGCTCGACGTCCGACCAGAAGGAGCTCTCAGCCGAGTCCTTTGCTTGACAGTAAGCTTCCCCCAAGCACTCGCGTACTAGTTTGTCGACGCCCGACTCGGCGGCTTCGACGAGGTCTTGGGGGTGAGGCAAGAGAATGGCTCCAAGCATGCCGGCGATGCCAGCAGCATCTCTCATGATTGCCTAGGCAAAAGGGAACCGGCCGACTGTGATGCGGTCGCCATGCTTCCGGCTTGTGCGCTCGCTTCTTTGCTACCGACAACGTCAACTCCGAGTAGAACTAAACCCAACACGATGAGGATCAGTCCAAAAACGCAGAAGAACTTCGCTGGAGGGGCATCTAGCAGTTTCAGGAGGACATCGAGAAACTTCTCAGGCAGTGCAGCCTGAGACGAACCCGTGTTGAGCTTTCGGAAGGTGTCCCTAGCGCCAATGAGGAGGCCTAACAGCGTCGAAAGGACCCCAAGGCCGACCAGAATGAAACCCAGCCAATCCATTGCAGCAGACGTTTCCCTCCTGCCAGAGCGCGTCCAGCTCGTGGCACGTGAGCCTAAGGCCAGACTAAGAGTGCCGCAATTTGACATTCACTGCGCGTTCCCCCGCAGTCAACAAACGAAATCAACGCGAATTTGATACGAACGGATGACAACGCTGGCACCAACCGCTCTACGGTTCGGCAGCCGCCTATCCAGCTGGACGACCCCAAGGTGCGACCACACGTGGACCGACATTTACCGCTTGCACCATGAGACTTCTGCGATCCAACTGTTCCTTCTGGGCTAACTGGGGCGAATAGTGATCCTGTTCGCTACGAAGCCAATCGAGCCGAACTCGTCGGCCGTGGCATTTCTATGCGAATCCTTTGGTTGGTGGCTCGAATCGTCACCGCCCGACAACTGTGTGGCCAAGTTCGTCGAATCGCGCTCAGACTGCTGAGGGGCGAACGAGCTGGCCTGTAAGCCGGATTCTGTACTGAACCGCGAGGGTTCAGTGGCGACCATCCATCTGGGTACACCGTCGCCGGGTACCTCAAGCGGCCTACCCGCAGACTCGGGCGAGCAGCCCTCAGGCGTCTGCGCAATCGCGCCCCCACGCGATCTTCTTGGCCTTGCTTCGGGTGGGGTTTGCCAAGCCATCCCGGTCACCCGGGATGCTGGTGCGCTCTTACCGCACCGTTTCACCCTTACCAGTACTGGCGGTCTGTTTTCTGTGGCACTGTCCCGCGAGTCACCTCGGATTGCCGTTAGCAATCACCCTGCTCTGTGAAGTCCGGACTTTCCTCGAATCGCCGGCCGTCCCTCCTCCCCCTGTGCAGGACCGGTCGGTCTTCCGCGGCCGCCCGGCCAACTCGTTCGCTCACTCAAGGTACTGGTTGGCGCGCGTGAAATGCGAATGAGCTGACCGCCGGCGCATCGGCGACGACGGCTGGACCCACCGCACCTGGCCAGGAGTGACGGACGGTGTCAGTGCCCGGCAGGGCTCTTGCTCGATCTAATCGATGCGGTACATCCACATCAGGGCATCGTGGGTGCGTTGGCCGTGGGTGCGGGTGTCGGCGCGTTTCTGCTCCTCACTCGGCGTTCCCGATACACAGGGGGTGTCATTCCAGGATCGGTTCCAGCAGCGCCCAGGCGTGTGGGGTGAGCAGTCCGTCGATCGGAATCAACCCATCCGGGCGTTGTGTGCCGCGCCGCAGATACGCCCGCGCCACCCGATCCTCATCGCAGAATTCGCCGTCCTGATTCAACAGATACGCCAACCGGTCAGCGGCTGTGACGAACTCGTCGACGGTCAACGCGGACGCGTGTGTGGCTAGTTCAGCTTCGGCGGACTCCCGGGTCTGGGCATCAACAAACGCTGGGAGTTTCCGAAAAAACGACGTCATGGTGGTGATGTGGTCGGTGCTGATCACTCCGTGGGCTTGGCCGTGGGCCACGCCGGCGCCAAGGCTTCCCCGGTCAGAGACTGCCGCGGACCCAACAACTCCGCGTTCGTCAGGCGGCGGTAGGCGTCGGCGTCGCTGATCCGCAACCGGGCGGCCAGCACCTTGGTTGTTGCGCGTCATTGACGGTGACCATGGCGGCGTCACCGATGGTGATGATGATGCAGTGATGAGAACGGCCCCGCTCGGTGTGGTGAGCGAGGCCGTGGTGGTCTCGGTGACGGGATCGTCGTCGAGGTGATGCAGTGGTGGTCGGGCTGGTGGGAGTCTCGTTTAGTCCGAGGCTGTTTCGCTGATCGCGATGCGGGCTGCCTTCTCCCCAACGATGGAATGCCCGGCCGCGAACGCCGCCGTCAAGGCGTGCAGGGCGAGGTTGTTGACCGCGCGGGGATGTCCGCGGGAGGCGTTGTGGATCAAGGTGACGGCGTCGTCGGCGAACAGGACATCGGAGCGGCCGGCGATCTTGGTGTGATGGCTGATGTAGTCAGCAGTGTCCGCTGCGGTCATCCCGGGCAGGGTGTAGCGGACCGCGATGCGTTGATCCAGGGCGGCCAGCACCCCGAGGCGCAGCCGGTGCCGCAGGGTGGGCTGACCGACCAGCACCACCGCAAATGGTGACCCGGAATCCATGTCGTGGTTGGTCAGAAGTCGGATTGCTTCGAGTTGATGGTTGTCGAGCAGGTGCGCCTCATCAACGACCAGCACCGGGTTGCGGCCCCGTTCGGCATGTTCAGCGGCCAGGGCGTCGGCGGCCTGAGGAGCGAGGCGGGCGGTGTGGAACACCGGGGTGTGCCCGAGGGCGGCCACGATGTGGGTGAGCATGCCGCGCACTCCGATGGTGGGGTTGGCCAGGTAGATGATGACGTGCCGGGCCGGGTCCAGTGCGGTGGCGGCGGCGCGGATGGCCACGGTTTTGCCGGCGCCGACTTCGCCGGTGATGACCCCGATGGCGCATTGGTTGACACACCAGCCGATGCGGGCGATCGCTTCACTGTGGCCGGGGTGGCGGTGCAGCATCGACGGCGCCAGGTTGCGTCCGAACGGCATCCGGGTGAAACCCCAATGTGATTGCAGCCGTTCGATACTCATGCCGACACCTCATCGTCACGAGGGGCGTTGTCGGATCCGAGGTCGGTGATCGACAGTTGACCAGGGATCTGGTTGGTGTCGGTGCCGTAGAGGGCGTGGTAGCCGATGCGTTCATCGTGGCGCAGCTGGTCGTGGTGGGCGGCGGCGGTCAACGCCAGGTAGTCGATCCCCGTGGTCGCCGGCGGTGGATCGTTGCGGGTTTCGGGTCGGGCTTTCGGGTGGGCGTGGCGGGTGATGGTGTGTGCGATAGCGGCGCCGAAACTCTGCTCCCGGTAGCGGACCTCGATCGTTTCTAAATCGAAGGGACTGAAGACCAGCTCGACCTTGCGTCCGGCCAGGGCGGGGTCGACTCGGTAGGTGTTGGAGTGCAGCGAGACGGTGGCGGTCTTGGTGACCACCCGGAACTCCGACCATAGGAAGGCTTCGGTCAGATCCGCGGCGGTCGGCAGGGCCGGTGGCCCGCCGAGGCGATTCCAGCCGTCCTCCCACCGGGTCAGCGGGGCTTGCCCGGTTTCGGAGTGGGTGCGGCGGTGGTATTCGGTTTCGACCCACGCCATGAACAGCCGGTTGAGCTCCAACAACGCCGCACGGTGGTCGACCCCGGCGGCGGTCAAGTCTTCGGCGGTGGTGTCGGTGACCTCGACGAGGAACTGTTCGCGCACGGTGCGGAAGAACCGTTCGATTTTGCCGCGGCCTTGCGGGCGCCCGGGTGTCGAATGGACCAGTCGGATACCGAGTTTCGCGCACGCCCGTAGCAGCCAGGCATCCACGAACGCCGACCCATTATCCACATAGATCGACGCGGGGACGCCGCGGGCGGCCAATGCCGGTTTCAGGGCGGCGGCCAGACGTACGGTGTCTTCGGCGAACCCGAACCGGTGCCCGACCACCACCCGAGAATGGTCGTCGAGGAACGCGAAGAGGTAGGTTTTGCGGTCCCCGACCCGCGGGCCGTGCAGCGCATCACCGACCCAGAGCTCGCCTGGGTCAGCAGCTTCGAAGCGACCGAACACCTCGACTGCGTGTCCGGCGGTCGGGCCCATCACCTCACACCGGTGAAAGTGGCGCAGCAGCGTCGACTCCGAGGGTGCCCACCCCGTCGCGGTGCGCAAGATCCGGGCTACCTGGGCCACGGTGCGCGAGGGGTTTTCTCGTTTCAGCGAGACCGCCAGCTCCAGCACCGCGGTGTCGGTGCGGGTGCCCAGCCGCCGCGGCTCCGGGACCAGGGCTTCGAATCCGCCGGCGCGGTAGCGGCGGATCCAGCGGTCCAGAGTCGGTCGTGCGATCTGCACCTGGGTGCCGAACGGATCGATATGCCGGCGCTCGGCGATCTCACGAACCAGTTTCCCGCGCTGCTTGGTCGACAGCCCTTCCTCCAGCGCAGGGCAGATCAGCTGATACCGAAACAACCCGATCGCTTGGGCTCGTTCCCGACGTTTGTGGTCTTCCAACGACACCGCCACGTTCTCCTCACAGGTGTTGACGGCCCGGCCCGAAACCAGTGCCGGGCAGGTGCCTTCGGCGAGAATCGCCGATCACGCCGCTCGGCGTCAGGGGCAACTGGTGTTGCGTGCACCCCACGTCATGCCGGAGACCAGTCCGGCGCCAACAGCCGGCCGCCGCTGACCGCCACCATCACCAGCGGCGGCGTCACCACGCCCAGCACCCCAGCCGGGCCGAACCGCGCACCGATCGCCGCAGCGGCTGCGGCGACGGCGGTCACGAGGTCACGCCAACCGCAGCCAGACCCGTCAGGGATCGCCACGTCGATTCCGGTGCGGACCGCGACCCGGAGAAACCACGATCGGATCGGCTCCACCCGCCCAGCCAGTCGGCGCAACCACCCCCGCACCGTGCTCCTCGGCAACTCCAGGTTGGCTGCGATGCGGCGATGCCCCCAGCCATGGCTGCGCAGAACCAGGACATTCCAAATGGTCTGTGCGGCATATCCTCTGCGCAGCAGTGTCATCACCGGTAGCAGCACGTGGGTGACCAGACAGGAGCGGCAACGCCCCCGTCGTGGACGCACCGGGCCGGTGACACCATGGACGCGGCGAACGCGGGCGAAACCCCACCCACCGAGCACTCCGTCAGGACAGGACGGGCAGCCGATCTGGCCGGCGGAAAGCCGCGATTCGACGTGAACAAGATCAGCCTCTACCGTCACCATGAGTGCCTCCGTGCACTACAGCGCGGCACCCTGCGAGCCCGCCAAGACTTCAGCGGGGTGCCGCGCGACCCATCAAGACGTCTTCACCCTGACGGTGCACACCAACACCAGCAACTCCGCAGCAAGCCGGGGCCTCACATCGGCACCCTCAATGACGATCAACTACCCCGTGGTCATCACTCCGAGAGACGGCCAACACTTGGTGAAGCTTGTGGCACCGAGTTGTTTCGGGGTGCATTGCGTTGTGAGGCGTTGATAGACCGTGTGATCGAGCACCGGCTGCTGACGGGCCACGGTTTCGCGGCGTTGCTGGAGCTCCAACAATTCCCTATGGGTGAACCCGTCAATCGAATACCGGTTCATCCGCGCTGTCGCTTCTTCGATCAGCGTCAGGTCAGCCAGCATCGCCTCCCTGTCCTGCACCACCGATCCACCCATAACTCGAACAGTAGTTCGACCCACCGACACAAAACCCCACCCTGTGACACCAGATGACCAAGTGGCACAAGATGTTTCAGCCCTTGCGTCGTGCCACGATCACATTGTCGGGAATCTCGGCGCGCTGCCCGTCGGGGCCGGTGGCATCACGCATCACCTCCTCGACACGCAGCACGTCCCAATCCGACTCGTCGAGCGCCAGTCCGTCCAACACTTCTTGCGGTGACGGGAGAAGCAGGCCCTGGTGCTTGTGCGCCGACCACGGTGGTGCGGCACCGTGATCGACCACCAGGAAGGTGCCACCCGGTGCGACGGCCGCCGAGGCACGGCGCAGCAGGGCATAGCGGTCCCATTCGACGGGTGAGTGCAGAAATTGCGCAGATACCAGGTCGAACTGCCCTGCCGGGAACGTCTGGGTCAGATCATGGTGCTGAAAGTCTATGCGCGAGGCCAACTCTCCAGCATCCTCGGCCGCCCGCCGCAGGGCCTCGTCGGAGATGTCGACGGCCGTCACCTGCCACCCCTTGGAGGCCAGCCACTTGGCATCACCCCCCTCTCCGCAACCCAGATCCAGTGCGCGCCCGGGCGGCAGCGACGCCACCAACTCGGCGAACCGCACGTTGGGCGTGCCGCTCCAGCGCCGCGGGGATTCCAGGTACATGGTGTTCCACATTTCCTGCGTCTCACTGCTGTTCATGGTTCAGCTCCTCTGTTGGGGAATCGGAAGTCCGACGTCCTCGGACATCAAGGTCTGCATGATCGCTGCGCCGGCCATCGATCCGGCAGCCACCGCGGCGGCCACCTGCGGCATCTGGGCGCTCACGTCTCCGGCAGCGAAAACGCCGGGCACACTGGTGCGGCAGAACGGATCGGTCTTCACCGCGTCCATCACCACCGGGCCGGGATCGGCGAACTCCACACCGAGCCGCTGGGCCAGGGGTGAGCGCTGATGCAGCGTCGCGGCCACCAGCATCCCTTCGCGCGGCAGCCGGTCACCATCGGTGAACACCACCGCCGCCAAACGACCGTCCGCCCCGTCCAGTGAAGCGATGACTCTGTCGTCCACGGAAACCTTTGCTGCCGACAGCAACTCCCGCTGAGCCGCGTCGAGTTCGGCAGGCCCATTGGTGAGCAACAGCACGTCATCACTCCAACCGCGCAACAGCAGGGACGCATGCACGGCACGGTCACCGTTCGCGCACACCGCCAATGGCCGGTCACGCACCTCCCAGCCGTGGCAGAACGGGCAGTGGAAGACCGAGTCGCCCCAGAGTTCCGCGGCGCCGGCGAGTTCCACCGGCCGGTAGTCCATTCCGGTGGCCAGCAGCACGGTGCGGGTGCTGACTTCGACACCGCCGGCCGGGTAAACCACAAATCCGCCGTCGACGGCCACCGCGTCCGCCACGGTACCGTCACGGACCTGCACCGAGGGATAGGCCGCCAACTCCGCACGACCGGCGGCATACAACTCGGCGGGCGGCCGACCGTCGAACCCGAGCAGTCCGCCGATGCCGTGCGCTGCACGGTTGCTCTGCTGGCCGGCATCCAGCACCAACACCCGCCGGCGGGCCCGCCCGAGAACCAGCGCGGCGCTGAGGCCCGCGGCCCCGCCTCCGATGATCACACAATCGAATTCCATGACTCGAGCTTGCCCAGGGTCCACCAAGATGCCAAGCTCATTTGCCATGCAGGCAAATGAGCCCGACGTGGACGCCTTGGTGCGGCGCCGCCTCCGTGAGCTGAGGGTCCGCCAGGGCATGACTCTGGACGACGTATCGCGCCGCGCCCAGATCGACGTCTCGACGTTGAGTCGGCTGGAATCGGGCAAGCGACGACTGGCCCTCGACCACCTACCCCGACTGGCCGCAGCGCTGTCGGTGAGCACCGACGATCTGCTCCGCGAGCCCGAACAGCCCGACCCCCGGGTACGCGGCACGTCACACACTCACAACGACATCACTTTCTGGCCGCTGACCCGGCACGGACCGGCAGGCGGGTTGCACGCCTACAAGATTCGGGTGGATCCCAAGCGCAACACACCGCCCACAGAGTTTCCCGTCCATGAGGGCCAGGACTGGACCTACGTCCTCTCCGGCAAGATGCGCCTCATCCTGGGCGACCGCGATTTCATCATCGAACCGGGCGAGGCCGTCGAGTTCAGCACGTGGACGCCGCATTGGTTCGGCGCCGTCGACGGCCCAGTAGAGGCCATCATGATCTTCGGCGCCCAGGGTGAGCGCCTGCACCTACATACCTAGAGGTAGGACGTCTGGTTCACCAGCCGCACCGACGCCACCCCGTCGGGGTAGAACTCGGCGATGGACAGCGACGCCAGATCCAGATGCAGACGGTAGAGAATGCCCGGGCCGGCATCCAGCGCCATCCGCAGCATGGTCTTGATGGGCGTCACGTGCGACACCACCAGCACGGTGTCACCGGCGTGCTCGGTGAGGATCCGGGTGCGCGCGCGGCGCACCCGGGTATGCACGGCGTCGAAACTCTCCCCGCCCGGCGGGTCGATGCTGGTGTCGCGCAGCCAACGTCCGTGCAGGTCAGGGTAGGCCGCCGACGCCTCGGCGAAGGTGAGTCCCTCCCAGCCGCCGAAGTCGGTCTCGATCAGGTCGTCGTCGACCGTGACATCCAGGTCCAACGCCTTGGCCGCTGCCGCGGCGGTGTCGTAGGCCCGCTGCAGCGGTGAGGTGATCACCGCCGAGATCCCCTCGATGCCAGTGAGATACGCCGCGGCGGCCGCAGCCTGGCGCTGTCCCAGTTCGGTCAGCGGCGGGTTTCCTCGACCCGAGTATCGCCGTTCCACCGACAGCTCCGTCTGGCCGTGGCGCAGCAGCAGCATCTTCGTCGGCGCTCCGCGTGCACCGGTCCAACCCGCCGGATTGGTTGCCACCGCAACCGATTCCGAGCCCGCCGCATCCATGGCCTCGTTGGCCAGCCGGTCGGCATGCGAGTTCTGGGCGCGGGGAATCCAGCGATAGCTCACGCTGTCGAATCTGTCGGCGAGATCGCGCGCCTGTCGATGCAGCGCCGCCAGGTCAGCATTCTTGACCTTCCAGCGGCCCGACATCTGCTCGACCACCAACTTCGAGTCCATCGCCACGTCGACATCGGTGGCGCCCAACTCGGACGCCCCCGTCAGTCCGGCGATCAAACCCCGGTATTCGGCCACGTTGTTGGTGGCCGTCCCGATCGACTCTTTGATCTCGGCCAGCACCGCGGCGTGGTCGGCGGAGAACAGCACCGCCCCGAAACCGGCAGGGCCCGGGTTACCCCGGGAGCCACCGTCAGCTTCGACGAGAACTCTCACGAATCGAAGCCCTTGATGCGCAACAAGATCGCGCCACACTCCGGGCAGCGGACCACGTCGTCCTCGGCGGCGGCGGCGATACGGGCGGACTCACCTCGGTCGATCTCGATGCGACACGCACCGCACCGGCGACCCTGCAGCACCCCGGCACCCACGCCACCGGCGCTGCGTTGGCGCTCATACAGCGCCACCAGATCCGCGTCGAGATTTTCCACCAAGTTGAGGCGCCGCTGCCCGGCCACCGTGCGGTTCTGTTCGATCTCGGCCAACACAGTGTCACGGTCGGCCAACGCATGGGCCACCTCGGCGCCCAGGCGGTCGAGCTGCTCCTGCTCCCCCGCCTGCTGAGCCACCAACTCCTCGCGGCGCTCCATGATCTCCAGCAGCGAGTCCTCCAGCGACGACTGGCGGCGCTCCAAGGTCTCCAGCTCATGCTGCAGCTCCGAAAGCTGTTTGGGATTCACCGATCCCGAAGCCATCAGCGAGCGGTCGCGATCCTCACGCTGACGCACCCCGTCGATCTCGTTCTCCAGCCGACCCACCTGCCCGTCGAGGTCGTCGACGGCGATCTGCACCACCGCCAGCCGATCAGCCGCCGCCCGCTGCTGCGCCTGCAACTCGTCGAGGCGCTTCTGCTCGGCCAGCGTTTTGGCGCGGTGCGCGATCCGGCTCAGGTCGGCGTCGAGCTCGGTCAGCTCCAGGAGCAGACGCTGTTGGGCGGTGTCAGCTTTCATGATTCTCCACATTCCAAGGGTCGGTGCGGATCTCGCTGACCCGCACCGGCAGTCGGCCACCGAAGTGGCGATCCAGCAGTGCTGCGGCTTGGCGGCACCAGGGCTGTTCACTGGCCCAGTGCGCGACGTCCACGAGCGCCACCGGCGAGCCACGCCGGTACTCGTCGGCCGGGTGATGCCGTAGGTCGGCGGTGACGTAGGCCTGGACTCCGGCCTTGTCCACCGCGCCCAGCAGTGAGTCCCCCGCGCCACCACACAGTGCCACCCGCGAGATCACGGCGTCCGGGTCACCCGAGGCGCGCACCCCCCACGAGGTGGCAGGCAGCCGTCGTCGCACCCGCGCCACGAAGGCCGAGAGCGGTTCCGACTCGGGCAGCGTCGCCACCCGTCCGATCCCCACAGCCGACGGCAACGATGCCAATGCGAACACATCGAACGCCGGCTCCTCGTAGGGATGGGCCGCACGCAGCGCGGCCAATACCCGACCCCGCACCCGCGCCGGGGCGATCACTTCCACCCGGTCCTCGGTCACCCGCTCCAGAGTTCCGGGCTCGCCGATGGCCGGGGTGGCACCCGCACCCGGCAGGAACTGCCCGGTGCCCGGCACCGACCACGAACAGTGAGAGTAGTCGCCGATCTGTCCGGCGCCGGCGTCGAACACCGCCGCCCGCACCGCGTCGGTGTGCTCGACGGGGACGAAGATCACCCATTTGTCCAGATCCTGTTCGGATTCGGGTTCCAGGACATCGATGACCGTCAGCCCCAGGGTTTCCGCCAAGGCGTCGGACACCCCTGGCGCAGCGGCGTCGGCGTTGGTGTGTGCGGTGAACAGCGCCGATCCGGTGCGCAGCAGGCGATGGATCAGCGCACCCTTCGGGGTGTCAGCGGCCACGGTGTCCACCCCACGCAGCAGCAGCGGGTGGTGCGCCAGCAGGAATCCCCCGGCCGGAACCTCGTCGACGACGGCCGCGGTGACATCGACGGTGACGGTCACCGAGGTGACGGTCTCGTCCGGGTCACCGCAGACCAGACCCACCGAATCCCACGAGTGCGCGAGGTGCTGAGGATAAGCGGCATCGAGCACCTCGATGACCTCACCCACGCGCACATTCACACTCAGGAACAGTAGTGGTCGCGGCATCGGCGACAATGGCAGCGTGGCAGAACTCGCTCCGACCCCGCAGCTCGTCCTGTTCGACCTCGACGGCACGCTCACCGATTCGGCCGACGGCATTGTGGCCAGCTTCCGTCACGCCCTGGCCGCCGTGGGAGCCGAAGTGCCCACCGGTGACCTGGCAGGCCGCATTGTCGGACCGCCGATGGCACACACCCTGCAGACCCTGGTAGGCGAACAGGCCGACGCCGCGCTGACCGCCTACCGCGCCGACTACACCACTCGCGGATGGTCCATGAACAGCGTCTTCGACGGTATCGAGGACCTGCTCAGAGACCTGCGGGACGCCGGAGTCCGGCTGGCTGTGGCCACCTCCAAGAACGAGATCACGGCTCGACGCATCCTCGAACATTTCGCTCTCGACAAGTACTTCGAGGTGATCGCCGGCGCCGACGGCACCCGATCCGAGAAAGCCGACGTGGTGGCACATGCGCTGGCACAGCTCGGACCGCTGCCGGAGCGGGTGCTGATGGTGGGCGACCGGCGCCACGATGTCGAGGGCGCGGCCGTGCACGGCATCAACACCGTGGTGGTGGGCTGGGGATACGGCAGTGGTGATGTCATCGACTCGGAGCTGCGCGCCACCCATGTGGCCGATATCGCCGGGCTGCGGGAGGCGCTGAGTGCCTGAACCGCTGCATGTGACGTTCGTCTGCTCCGGCAACATCTGCCGGTCTCCAATGGCGGAGAAGATGTTCGCCCACCAGATCGCCGAGCGCGGCCTGACCGACCGGGTGCGAGTGACCAGTGCGGGCACTGGGGCATGGCATGTCGGTGAGGGTGCCGACCGGCGCGCCAATCAGGTGCTGCGTGAGCACGGCTACCCCACCACCCATGTCGCAGCCCAACTGGACGACGACCACCTGGCTGCCGACATGGTGGTGGCACTCGGCCGCAATCACCTGCGGATCCTCACCCAGCTCGGCGTGGAGCCGGAGCGGGTGCGAATGCTGCGCTCGTTCGATCCGCGCTCGGGCGTGCATGCCCTGGACGTCGAAGACCCGTACTACGGCGACCGCGCCGATTTCGAGGAGGTCTTCACCGTGATCGACGCGTCACTTCCGGGGCTGCACGCGTGGGTGGATGAGGCGTTGCGATGAAGCGGTGGGCGTTCGTGTTCAAACCGCAGTGGCTGGCGATGGCCGTGGTGGTGGGTGCGTTCGCGTATCTGTGCTTCACTGTGCTCGCACCGTGGCAACTGGGCAAGAACACCAAGACCTCACGGGAGAACAGCCAGATCACCGCGGCGCTGAACTCTGATCCGGTGCCACTCAAAGACGTTTTGCCGCAGCAGGATTCCGCTGCGCCGGAGTACCAGTGGCACGAGGTCACCGCCACCGGCCGCTACCTGGCCGACCACCAGCTGCTGGCCCGGCTGCGGTTGATCGAAGGGGATCCCGCGTTCGAGGTGCTGGTGCCGTTCGCCGTCGACAACGGTCCGGTGGTGCTGGTCGACCGCGGTTACGTCCGCCCCGAGGAGGGCTCCAAACCGCCTCCGCTCGAAGCGCTGCCCACCGGGCAGGTCACCATCACGGCGCGGCTGCGCGACTCCGAGACCGCCCCCACCGGCCGGGAGCCCTTCACCCAGGATGGCTATCAACAGGTGTACGCCATCGACACCAAGCAGGTGTCGGGATTGACGGGCACTCCCCTGGCCGGGTCGTATCTACAGCTGATCGACGACCAGCCCGGTGTGCTCGGGGTGATCCCGATACCGCACCTGGACGGCGGACCGTTCCTGTCCTACGGCATCCAGTGGATCGCGTTCGGGATCTTCGCACCGGTCGGGCTGGGGTACTTCGTGTACGCCGAGGTCAAGGCTCGCCGGCGAGACCGTGAGGTCGCCGAGCAGAATGCGGCTTCCGAGGCTCCGCCCACCGTCGAGGACAAGCTCGCCGATCGGTACGGCAAGCGGCGCTGACCGCCACCACTTCGCGAGCCGGCCTGTCGGGTCATGCCTACACGGCAACTGCAGTCGAGGGTTTTGCCGTTGTGAGACATATGACTCGGATGCGCCTCGGTTGCCGTGGGATCTGACAGGCTGTGCCCATGGCTGACCGCATCCTGACCGCCGCCACCATCATCACGATGGACGACAACCTGCCCCGAGCCGAGGCGGTGGCGGTGTCCGACGGGCGCATCGTTGCCGTCGGTTCCTTCGACCAGTGCCGGGCAGCACTGCCCGGTGCCGAGGTGGTGGACACCGCAGCGGCCGCACTGCTGCCGGGTTTTGTTGAGCCGCACGGACATCCACTGGTCAGTGGGATCGCCACCCAGCCGCCTGCGCGTTCCATCGCCCCGTGGGATGCCCCCACCTGGCGAGACGTCCAAGCGATTTACGCCGAGGCCCTGGCCAACACCGATCCCGACGAGCCGCTGTGGTTCGCGGGGTACGACGCGCTGCTGCTGCAGCATCCGTCGCCCAAGGCTCCCGACCTCGACGCGATCTTCGGGGACCGCGTCGTCATCGTCACCGACAACTCCGGGCACGGCGTCTACTTCAGCTCCGCGTTGATCAAGAAGAACGGCTGGGACGTCAACCCACCCGCCGACCCGGTGGCCTCCCACTACGGCCGCAATCCCGACGGCTCGTTGAACGGGCAGGGCTTCGAGTTGCCGGTGGTACTCGCGGTGGCAGGTCCGTTGTTGGCGACGCTGGGCAATCCGCTGGTGGCGGCCGCCGGCTACTACGCGCTGATGGCCCGCGGCGGGTACACCTCGTGCTCGGACATGACCTACGACCCGAAGTTCCGGGCCGGCTACGAGGCGCTGGCCGCGGCCCCCTCGTGCCCGCTGCGAGTCAGCATGTGGGAGGTGTCGACATCGGAGACCTACCCCGAGCCCGAGACGTTCACCGCACCACAGGAGTGGCTGCACAAGGCCGGGGTGAAGCTGTGGACCGACGGCTCGCCGTGGGTGGGCAACATCGCGATCTCGTTTCCCTACCTCGACACCGAGACCACCCGCACGGCAGGTATCGACCCGGCGGTGGCAGGTAGCGCGGCATCGATGAATTACACCCGCGAGCAGCTGGACGCGATCCTCGACAAGGCGGTCCCGGCCGGCTGGCAGATGGCGTTCCACGCGAACGGAGACCTGGCGCTGGATCTTGCGCTGGATGCCTACGAGGACGCATTGTCCCGGCATGGGCTGGTAGGAACCGACCATCGCTGGCGCATAGAACATGCGGGTGCGGGTACCCGCGCGCACTTCGACCGGGCCGCGCGACTGGGAGTGCACGTGTCGATGTCGCCGTTCCAGTACTACTACTGGGGCGATCTGCTGGACGGTCAGATCTTCGACCATGAGCACGGCAGCCAGTGGGCGGCGTTTGCCGACGCGGTGGCGTCCGGGGCATGTGTGTCGTTCCACAACGACGGGTCCGTGTCGCCGCCGACGCCAGTGGTCAACGTGCAGACCGCTGCCTCGCGGCGCACCCGCGCAGGCGGCGTGCACGGTGCCGAACAGGCCATCTCGTTGGACGAGGCGCTGCGCGCGCAGACCATCAATGCCGCGCGCACACTGCGGCGCGAGCATCTGATCGGCTCGATCACCGTGGGCAAGCTGGCCGATTTTGTGGAACTGACCGCGGATCCGTACACGGTCGAGGTGGTGTCATTGGCCGAGCGGACCCAGGTGAGCGGAACCTGGCTGGGCGGTGAGCGCGTCGACCTCTCGGCGTTCCTGGCCGCGGTGGGCAGTGTTGACCACGCCGAGCACACACATCTGGCCGCGCATGTGAAGCCTGGGTGCTGCTGATAGCGGGTACTCCCCGGGACATGTTGAACAAGCTCCTGCAGGTTGCCGAAGGTCTGCCCGGCATCGTCGGCATTCGAATCGGCACCGAAGAACCGTTCTACCTGTCCGAGGCCCGGGTGGGTCCGGTGGAGATCCGCCGCTACGGACCGCGGATAGCCGCGCAGACATCCGTCGACGGCGAGGGACAGGACGCGCGCAGCACCGGATTCCGTCGGCTTGCCGACTACATCTTCGGCGGCAACAACCGATCGACATCGATCTCGATGACGGCACCGGTGGCCCAGTCGTCGGCGGCCATTCGGTTCTTCATGCCGTCCAAATGGTCGCTGGACACCCTGCCTGAGCCTTCCAGTGGTCTGGTGACGCTGGTGGAGGTGCCCGGCGAGACCATGGCGGTACTCCGGTTCAGCGGCGATCGGAGTGAGCGGGCTGTGGCGGTCAAAACCGCTCAGCTGCTGGATCTGCTGCGCGACAGCGACTTTGCCCCATCCGGCGATCCCGTCGCATGGTTCTACGACCCACCGTGGACGCTGCCACCGCTGCGTCGCAACGAGGTGGCGGTGCCCGTCACAGCATCCGCGGGTCCTCCCGAATGACTCACCACCGGCAATAGTTGGGCGACCCGGGCTGGATGACCCGGAAATCGAGCAGCACCATCTCGGCGGTGCGGGTCGCGGTGCGCCAGACCGGGTCGCTGACTATATCGTCGGTCGTGTATCGAATGCCCTTGTAGCCGAAGGTGAGTGGCACGTGGTAGCCGGCCACGGTCCAGTCGTGGATCCACTTGCGGAACTCCACGACCGGCAGGGCGAACCCGCTCGCACCGCCGTCGAAGTGGTGGATTACCGAACCGTAGCGGTCATCGAGGTCGATGATCCACACGACGTCCTCCTGATAACCCCACACCTTGATCGGATTGCTGCCCAGCAGCAGGTGATTGGACCGCTCCCCCTCGGTCCGCAGGTTGCTGAACATGGAGAAGTTCCCGGCCGTGCGCAGCCCCAGATACGGGGTCAGCCCGACAAAAACCAGCAGGATCGGCACCAGATACAGCGCGAAGGGCGTCCTGGCGTCCAGGATGCGGACCCCAGGCCAGTCAGGACGGTCGGTCGCCGAGAACACCGCAACCAGCATCGGCCAGATGAGGATCAGCACTGCAGCGTCGAATATCAGTCCCGACACCAGAGTCCAATGCCAGATGGGATGGAGGTGGGCACCGACACCCGACAGCAGTGCCACTCCGATCGCTGTCCCGAAGTACACGAGAACCCTCGGCGTGGTACGTCGGCGCAGCCCGATCGTCGCCTCGATGAGCAGCTTCCGGTAATCAGCGGGCAGAAACGCGAACAAGAGTGCGACGGCCAGCGCACCGAAGTCGACAAAACCGATCAACGCCAGGGTCGAGTGCAAGGTCAGCGCGATCGCGAGCATGGCGGCCTGCAGGCGGGGCACCGCAAGCAGCAGGCCACCGATCAGTTCCCAGCCCAGCAACGCCACCGCGACGATCAGGCCGACGGTGGAGGCCAGCGCACTCCAGTGGTCATACAGCAGGACAACGGCCACCACGGTCACACCGAGAACTCCGAGGCACACCACGACCGCCGTGAACATCCGGTTACCCGGTTGGGCGAACCGCCCCTGCCGCGTCAGCCGATAGCCCAGAAAACCCGCCACCAACGCCACCGGCACAATCAACGCCACGCCCAGGACGCTCGTCTGCAGGGCGCGAATCATCCAGTGGACAAAGCTGACCGCACAGGAGGATGCGACGTTCAGATAGTCGGAGTTCAGCTTGTGGAAGCCGGCCAGCACGTAGATGAGGATCAGGCCGATGCGTAGGATCGGCGCAATCGCGGCATAGTCTTCCTCGGGTGTGGTGCGCCGCCGGATCACCGAGACGGTCAGCACGCCGATCATCGCGATGTTGAGCAGGATCATCAGGTTGACGTGATTGGCCACTTCGGGAAACTGCACGAGTGCGAGATAGCCGGTGGCGCCCGTCAGCAGAGCCAGGAACTTGACCCGGGTGACGCCGGTGAAGACAGCGATGGCGGCGGCGATCACGAAAGTTCCCGTGAACAAGGGTGTTTGCCACTGCTCGGAGAACTCGAACAGCATGGCGACGGTGTACAGCGTCGCGAAGACCGAGAACTCGCCGCGCGCCTGACCGTGCACTTCAGCAGCCTAGCGTGGCTCCCGCGGGTCCGGGATCGCCCGAATGGCCAGGAACCCCGTCGGCGAGCTGTGTAGTGCCTCGTACTTCTGCTCGTCGAGCGCCTTCGCCGGTTCGGTGGGCCGCGGCTCCACCAGCTGTTCGATCAGGAATCCGGCGGTGCGTAACTCGTGGCAGGTCTGCTCCAACGGTGAAAGCCACCACCGCACCCGCCAGCCGGCGCTCCAGGTCTCCTCGATAATGCGTGGCTCAAAGTAGTTGCCGCCGTGGCGGAGCCAGTCACCGGTCGGGTGCATGCGGGAGAGCACCAGGGCACCTTGCGGTTTGAGCACCCGACGAAGTTCCGCCAACGCCGCTGCTCGGTTGTCGAGGTATTCCAGCGCCAGAGCCAACAGCACCAGATCCACGGAGGCATCCGGTAACCAGTCGAGCGGGCGCGCCAGATCGTGGGTGCGGAAGCTGCCCTGCGGCACTCGGTGCGCACTCAGTTCCACCATGCGCGGGCTCTGGTCGAAACCGATCACCTCGGCACCACGCCTGGTGAGTTCCTCGGCGTAGAAGCCCGGGCCGCACGCGGCGTCCAGGACCGCCTTGCCTGCCACGTCCCCCAGTAGGGACAGACAGGCCGGGCGGTCGTAGTGGGCGTTGTAGAAATTCTCGCGGGCGTGGTCGGCGAACTCGTCGGCGAACACGTCGTACTGCGGGTGGGTTCCGACTTCCTTCGACACTCGCCCAAGTCTGCCAGGCGGCCATATTCTGCCAAGCCTGGTGCATTGGCTGCCAACCGGGAAATGGGGTGCTGACGTGCGCGGTTATGCCTGGCAGACCGGAACGAGAAACCCCTCCCGCCCCGATCCGAACACCACGTAGAAGAACCACCCAGAGAGAAGCAGAGATCATGACCAAGTTCGGATTCGCCACCGCCATCGCCACCGCCGCCACCGCCGCCTTCCTGGGATTGGCTGCCCCCGCGATGGCCGCCCCCACCGGAGCCGGCAACGCCCAAGACACCATCTCCAGCCTGCAAGACCAGGGCTACAAGGTGATCGTCAACCGCCTGTCGAACACCCCGTTGGCCGATGCCAGCGTCGTCTCCGTCGGTGCAGGCCCGACCTTCCAGCACACCAACGCCAACAACCGCAGCGAAGGCGGCTACAGCCCCAACGCCGACAACCAATTCGCCCCCGACAACGTCAAGACCGTCTACGTCAACGTCCGCTGAGCAGACGAACTCGAGAAAGCTCCCCTAACTCATGGGGAGCTTTGTCGTTGTCGGGTAGTGGATTACGCGTGCTTATCGCGCTCACCCGCTCCAGGCTGTGCACAGGCCGGATCAGTTCGCCGGTCAGCTACACGAAAGAAGTACGACCATGAAGATCTACTCCATTGCCGCAGCCGCAGCCCTGTCCGCAGGCGTCATCACATTGGCCGCGCCGGCGGCCGCCGCACCGTCCGGTGTCGGCAGCGCGGCGGACACCATCGCCAACCTAAAAGCTCAGGGCTACACGGTGGTGGTGAACCGGCTCTCCGACGTGGAGCTTGCCGACGCCAAAGTGGTGTCGGTGGGTGTGGGCCCGACGTTCATCCACACCGAGTCCGTCAACGGGACCCAGGATTACACCGGCTACGACCGGCAGTTCGCGCCGGTCAGGGTGACAACCGCGTACGTCAACGTGCGGTGAGCAGATTCGGTGGGGAACGTCTGGACGATGTTCCCCACCGAGTCCGCGGCACGATAACTCCGACGTGTTATGGACCAGACCTCACAAGCACCATGTTGACCTGGAGTCAGAAGCGCTCATGCCGCTCTGGCCGACCAGTCAGTGCTGCGTCGGGCCAAGGCGATCTCGCAGTGCTCGAACGTGACGTCCGTGTCATCCCATTTGGTTACTACACAGTGCGTTTCGCCTTCGGCCATCACCACCAGTGTGTCGTGGCGCGCATTGCCCGGGTCTTGCCCGGCGCGAAGGTCGCCTCGACGGCCGGTTCTTTTCGTGAGGATCTGACCATCTTCGCGACGGGTTTGTGTCGTTGTATGTCAACCCCTTTGGGGTTGGCAGTTGCGCAGCTGCTGTCGTGGCCCGCGAAGGACTCGGTGGCCGTGGTCGTGGAACAGGCTGTCGATCGCGGAGAAGTACGAGAGTGGACCAACACATCGGAGCGGGTGGATCCGCGCGGCGCAATCGGCAGTGGTTCAAGACGCCCGTCGGGCCCACGTTCGGCTTCCACTTCGGGACGCGCCGGGCACTGAGGGCTGACGCCGACGGCGATGATGAGATAACCTGCGCCGTTGAGAGTGGTTACATCCGTGCAGTGCGGGTGTCGGGGAACCCGGTGCGACTCCGGGGCTGACGCGCAACGGTATGGGGAACGTGCTCGACATCGGCGACCTGGCAATCCAGGGAAGCCCTCGGGTGTCGACGATCCCCGAGTCCGAATACCTGCCGCTCTCGGTTGTGTCCACCGTGTATCTCGCGAATAGATACCCCGGCATAGCGAGGTCAGAGTTGTTCATCCCCCTCAGCGGTCAGCGCACCGCCAGCTGCGTGTCCTGGTGGCCGGCAGTCCGGAGGTGACAGTCCGCGAAGAAAGAGCGTTCCTTCGCGACGAACATGCCTCGGTTGCCACCGTGCGCCGAGCGCCGGTTGTTGCGTTGACAACGGTGCTCGCCGTTCTCACGCTGCTGAGCATCGTTGTTTCGGTGGCCTTCGGCGCCGAGGACATCCCACTGCGTGACGTGTGGAACGTCGTCGTGGGCCGCTTCACCGGCGCCACCGGTGTTCCGGGGTTTGACACCATCGTGTGGGAGCTTCGCCTGCCGCGCTCGATACTTGCAGCGTTGGTCGGTGCGGGTCTGGCCCTGGCTGGCGCCCTCATGCAGGCGTTGGTCCGCAACCCGCTGGCAGAGCCGTACCTACTCGGTGTGTCAGCAGGCGCCTCAGTGGGTGCAACCGCCGTGATCACCCTCGGTGCACTCTCATCGTTGGGAGTCTGGGCGCTGTCGGGCGCCGCGCTCATCGGTTCTACGGTGGCCACGCTCACCGTGTATGCGGTGGCACGTGCCCAAGGCGGCCTCACAGCACTGCGCCTGATCCTCTCCGGGGTGGTGCTGTCGTCGGCGTTCATGGCGCTGTCGTCACTGCTCGTCTTCACCGCCGGCGATCCGCACGCCGCCGAAAGTGTCATGTTCTGGCTGCTGGGCAGCGTTGCGGGAGCGACGTGGGCGAAGATTCCCCTCACGGCAGCGGTGGTGCTGGTGTCGTTCGTTGCTGCCCTGCTCATTCACTCCTGGCTCGACGCCTACTCCGTCGGTGCCGACACCGCGGCATCGCTGGGCGTACCGGTGCGGGCAGTGCGGAACGCGTTGTTCGCGGTCCAGGCGGTGCTCGTCGGTGTCCTGGTTGCCGTTTCCGGCGGAATCGGGTTCGTCGGACTCATCGTGCCCCACGCGGCCCGCATGCTCGTCGGCGCCACCCACCGCGCAATGCTGCCGGTCTCGGTCAGCATTGGAGCGCTCTTCATGGTGTGGGTCGACGTGATCTCACGCGAAGTCGCGGCACCACGGGAGATGCCCCTGGGGATCATCACCGGCCTCGTCGGCGCGCCCGTGTTTCTCTATTTGATGGGGCGGCGACGCTACCAGTTCGGCAACAACACATGAGCGCACCGCCAACCGCACCCCCGGCGACGGGCGTGACGGTGAGCGCACACGGCGTGCTCTGTCGCCGCGGCAGCAGAACAGTGGTGTCCGGTGTGGACCTGACGGTGGCTGCCGGGACGCGGCTGGCGGTCATCGGCCCCAACGGCGCCGGCAAGAGCACTTTGCTGCGCGCCCTGTCCGGTCTCGACGCACCGTCAGCGGGAACAGTCCTGGTTGAAGGCAGGGACTTGTATCGGATGCCGGCCCGAGAGCGAGCGCGCACCATCGCAGTGGTCGGACAAGAGGAGCGACCCTCAGGCGAACTGACCGTCGCCGAGGCCGTGGGTCTGGGCAGGACCCCTTACCGGAACCCGTGGGCAGGCGCCGTTTCCGGAGAGCGGGACATCATTGACGGCGCCCTCAGCGCCGTCGGTCTGCAGGGGTGGGGCAACCGACCGTGTGTCCAGCTTTCTGGTGGTGAACGTCACCGGGTCGTCCTGGCCCGCGCGTTGGCACAGCGAACATCCGTTCTTGTCCTTGACGAACCCACTAACCATCTCGACGCCTCGTGGCGACTGAGATTCATGCAGATACTCGACGACCTCCGATGCACCGTCATCGCTGCGATGCACGATCTCGACTTGGTGATGCGGCATTTCGATGCGGTCGCGGTCGTGGCCGGCGGCCGGGTGTACGCCCAGGGGTCACCCTCTGAAGTTCTCACCTCTGCCCTCTTGCGGCAGGTCTTCGGTGTTGCCGGCGACATCATCGTCCATCCGACGACCGGCCGTTTCCATCTGTTACTCACCCATGCCGAACTGGCGTCAAACCATCATGAGGAGCACAACAATGGCGTATAGATTTCGATCCCCTTTCGCGACGCGACCGGCGATACACCTGGCGGTCTGCGCCGTCCTCCTCGGTGCAACCTCGGGATGCACGTCCCAGGCGGAGACGACCACGACAGCGGACACCGTGACTGTCACCAACTGCGGCAAGGAAGTCACCTACGAGCAGCCGATTGACCGGTTGTTCGTCAACGACGGAGGAATGATCGCGATCGCGTTGGCAGCCGGCGCCCGCAATCAGATGAACGCGGTCAGCTCCATGAGCCGCGACGCCGCGGTTCTTCGCCTCAAATACGGTTCTCAAGTAGACGGTCTCAACGAAGTGGCTCCGGAGCAACCGACGCTGGAGAACATCGTCGGCGCCGACCCACAAGTCCTGTTCGCCGGATACAACTACGGCATGGGCGAGGAACGGGGAATAACCCCGGACATCCTTGCAACGCATGGAATCGCGGTCTATCAGCTGTCTGAAGCATGCCTGCAAGTCGACGGACAGCCCGTTCGCGGCACCATGGACCCGTGGCTCGCCCTTGACACCGATTTGCGCAACATCGGAACTCTGACAAACAACGCGCACACGGGTTCTCAAGCAGCCGAAGACATCGCCGCCAGGCTGGAAGCCTTGCGTGCCGCACCGCAACCCGAGAAGAAACCCACCATCTTCCTGTTCGACAGCGGTAGCGACACGGTGTTCTCCTCGGGAGCCTTCGGTGGACCCCAAGGAATCATCGACGCCGCCGGAGCACGCAACGCCACCGAAGACATCCAAGACACCTGGACAACCGTGAGCTGGGAGCGGATCGCCACCGCAGATCCAGACCTCATCGTCTTCGTCGACTATCCGGGTCAGACTGTCGAAGACAAGATCGCCGCCCTTCGCAGCAACCCCGCCAGCCGAAACCTCAAAGCGGTTCAGGAAAACCGGTTCGTCAACCTTCCCTACGCCATGTGGGTTTCCAGCCCGCTGAACATCGACACTGCAGAGATTCTGCGGGCGGTGCTCGAAAACCATGATCTCGCACCACAATCAGGCATCAAGCCAACCCTGGACGCGACGCAGCTCAACCTCCCGGGAAACGACTGGCTCACCCCATGAGCACGTGCCACCGGACGTTCGGACAGGGAGGCTTTCCACCGAGGCTCTGACGTCGGCCAGACAGGAACGGCGGGCAGCCCTGAGAGTGGCAGGTCGACCGCAGTTTGGCGGCGGGTAGACCGGACCCACCATACCCCGAGGGGGTATGGTGGGTGTGCGGTAGTCAACTGCTGCACACAACGGGAAGGGCACCACCGTGAGCACCACCATCAATGTCGCCGTGGCGGGCATGACCTGCGGCCACTGCGCTTCGTCGGTCAGCAAGGAAATCCGAGGCATCGAGGGAGTCACCGAGGTGGAAGTCAACGTTGACACTGGCGAGGTCGCCATCTGCGCTGATCGCGACCTAGACGCCGCCGCCATCGACGCCGCGGTCCAGAAGGCCGGGTACAGCCTGGCGGGCTGAGTATCCGATCACCGACCTCGGTTCATGAAACTGCGAAACCGCCGCAGTGGCAGAAATTACCGACCTGGCCGCCGTAGTTTCATGCCACTACTCCCAGCGGCCGCCCTCGGCGATCAGTGGTCATGGTCGTGATGGTCATGGGCGTCGTTCGACGCCGGCGGGGCTGGGATTTCCACGGACTCTGACGGTGCCACCAGGGTGGCGTTGGCTTTCTCCACCGGCGCCGAGGTGGGCGAATTCGGGGGGTCGCTGTGATGATCGTCCGCCCGTTCGACGTGAGGCCCGTGATGACCGGCCTCCGCGCCTGCCGGCCCGTCGTGGTCGTGTCGAAGACCGGACGCAACTCCCACCGTGGAGGCCAGCGCGATCACGCTGACGGCACCGAGAAGGACCACGGCGCTGGCGAAGCCCGTGACCGGCTCACCGCGCAGGCCGCGGTACCACACCCAGCCCGCACCCATCACCACATAAATCTGCAGCAGGAGAGCACACAGGTCCGCACCTTGGATGGACTCGGCCTCCCCGGCGTGCGGACCGAACGGGGCCCCTGCGGTCCGCGACAACGCCCACACCGCAATCGCTGCGAGATTGAGCGTTATCCCCGCGGCAAGAACTGACGTCGTGGCGCGGACGAGCACCGCCCATGCCCAAATCAGTTGGAACGTAGCGAGACCGACAAAAAACACGCCGGCCGGCATCCATTCGTGCCAGTGTGTAGGGACGACGGCGAAATGAATGACAGCGGCCCCCAGCGAGGCCAGCGCAGCGAGGCGGGCTGCCAGCCTGCTGTCGGTCTTGCGTTCGGTTCTTGGTGCCACTTGTCCGATGATGACAGCAGCGGGCTCGAGGACATCTGCGCGACACCACATCTCAACCGGACCGAGATTCTTCCGTCACTCGACGGGCAAGCTCACGGGCGGCTGCTGGCCAAACCGACGTCCGGTCCGCACAACTCATCGCGGCTCGAACCCACTGGCGCTCTTGCAGTTCGGAAGGAACAAACGGTCGGCGGTCACGGCGCGCCAAGTGTTGTCGACGTGCGTCTGGGAAATTGCGCCCTTTGAGTGCCCTGGGATGCGGGTTTCTCCAGGAGTACGTAGATGACGGAGCCGCCCGCAGCGCTCAGGGATTGCCCCAGTGCCAACACCCGCTTGCCTGTTCGGTCGAACAGACCTCATAAACGACGGCCGATTTCCATCGCTGGATTCTTCCCCTGAACCGACTTCGGCTCACATCGATCAGCTTTTGAGCCGCGCCGGTCCTCAGCACGAACAACTGACATCTTGACCTGGTGGGCGCGGAGGGTTTCGAACCCCCGACCGCTGGTGTGTAAAACCAGAGCTCTACCACTGAGCTACACGCCCGGACCGCAGCAGGTTACACGCCGGACAACCGGGAGACCAAAACCGAATTCACGACGACAGGGCAGCCAGCGCGTCCACCCACAGCCCCTGATCGCGCGGCTCACCGGGCTGCTTCATCTCCGCGAAGACGATCGTCCCTGACCGGTCGACCACGAAGGTGCCGCGGTTGGGCACGCCCGCCACGTCGTTGAACACGCCGTAGGACTGCGCGACGGCGCCGTGCGGCCAGAAATCGGACAGTACCGGGAACGTGAAGTGGCTCTGCGTGGCCCAGACCTTGTGCGTCGGCGGCGGCCCGACGGACAGCGCCAGCACGGCGGTGGAGTCATTCTCGTAGCGCGCCAGGTTGTCGCGGATGGCGTCCAGCTCACCCTGACAGATTCCGGTGAACGCCAACGGGAAGAACACCAGCAGGACGTTCTTGGACCCCCGGTAGGCGCCGAGGCTGACAGCACGCCCGTTCTGGTCCTTGAGACTGAAGTCTGGCGCCGCGCTCCCGATGGGAAGCATCAACTGGGCAACTTCAACGACGAGGTGCCTTCGCGGACTTGGGCTGCACCAGCCGGCTGCCGATCCAGTCACCCAGATTCGCCGAGGACGTCTGCATCAGTCCGGCGGTGGGCGCCGATTCGGCGATCTCGGCCGGCAGCACATGTCCGGGTTTGCCGGTCTTGGGTGTCAGCACCCAGATCACGCCGTCGTCGGCCAGGGGTGTGATGGCGTCCATGAGGGCGTCCACCAGGTCACCGTCGTCATCACGCCACCACAGCAGCACGACGTCGATGACCTCATCAGCATCCTCGTCGAGGAGCTCGCCACCGCTGGCATCCTCGACATCGGCGCGGATGTCGTCGTCGGTGTCCTCGTCCCAGCCCAACTCCTGGACAACCTGGTCTTTTTGGATGCCCAAACTGCGGGCGTAGTTCGCTGCGTCGTCCGCCGCGACCACCGTGGGACCCTCCTTCAATCGTCAGGACACTCGTGCAATTGGGTTCATCGTCGCACAGAGCCGAGCAGCAGGTGACAGCAGACACAACCGGAGTTTTCCCGTCGTGTCGAAACGGCGGCTTCAGTAGAAGCCGTCGCACAGGTTCAGCGCATTGGAGCGGGAGTCGTTGAGCCGGGTGACGGCTTCGTTGAACTCGCTGGCGGGCACCCGCGCCAGCACTGCCGTCGCGGTGGCCCTGGCAGCGTCCACCCAGGCGTTCAGCGCGTCGCGGATCTCCGGCGGCAGGGTGTCGTTGATACCTCCGAGCACCATGTCAGCGCTGCGGTTCAGCGCCTCGGCGGCCGCTCCTTCGGTGGCAATCCCGTCACTGCCCGCGTTCATCGAGTCCACATAGACATTCAGGGCGTCGATGCCGTCGGCGCTGGTGGTGCTCATCGTCTCGCACGTGGTGTGCACGGCCTCGACGGTCAGCGACTCCTGCCGCTGCGATTCCCGCGCGCTCGAGGTGGCTGCCGACGCCGACAACGACTCTGACACCGATGTCCGGTAGGCAGGCGCCTCCGACGCGTCGACGGTGGGATTACCGTCGGTGACGCTGCTGCACCCGATCACGGTCATCAGCACCACGGCGGACAGTCCCAAGGCCACCCGCAGCCGTCCGATCTGCACAGATACAGACGTTACCGGCTCGCGAGGGTCCCCACGCCCCGACCTTCTCAGATCCGCTCGCCGCAATCGATCGACGTGCGGAAAGATAAGTGGCGTAGGACACCCCCTACGCCCTCACATTAGGAGTAGTGCGTTGACAACCGAGTTCGTGCGCCAAGACCTGGCCAAAAACTCCGGCACCGCAGGCGAACCCGATCGTGTACGTGTGATTCGGGAAGGCGTTGCGTCTTACCTGCCTGACATCGACCCCGAAGAGACCGGCGAATGGCTGGAATCCTTCGACGATCTGTTGTCGCGGTCCGGTCCTGCGCGTGCCCGCTATCTGATGCTGCGACTGCTGGAACGCGCCAGTGAACAACGGGTCGCGATCCCCGCGCTGACCTCGACTGATTATGTCAACACCATTCCTACCGAGCTGGAGCCCTGGTTCCCCGGCGACGAGGACGTGGAACGTCGCTACCGCGCCTGGATCCGCTGGAACGCCGCCATCATGGTGCACCGCGCGCAGCGCCCCGGCGTCGGCGTCGGCGGGCACATCTCCACCTACGCGTCGTCGGCGGCGCTCTACGAGGTGGGCTTCAACCACTTCTTCCGCGGCAAGGCCCATCCCGGCGGTGGCGACCAGGTGTTCATCCAGGGCCACGCCTCCCCCGGGGTCTACGCCCGCGCCTTCCTCGAGGGCCGGCTGACCGCCGACCAGATGGACGGCTTCCGCCAGGAGCACAGCCACCCCGGCGGCGGCCTGCCGTCCTACCCGCACCCGCGCCTGATGCCCGACTTCTGGGAGTTCCCCACGGTCTCGATGGGCCTGGGACCGATGAACGCGATCTACCAGGCGCGCTTCAACCACTACCTCGGTGACCGCGGCATCAAGGACACCTCCGATCAGCACGTGTGGGCATTCCTCGGCGACGGCGAAATGGACGAGCCGGAAAGCCGCGGCCTGATCCAGGTGGCAGCCAACGAGGGCTTGGACAACCTCACCTTCGTGGTGAACTGCAACCTGCAGCGCCTCGACGGCCCGGTACGGGGCAACGGCAAGATCATCCAGGAGTTGGAGTCGTTCTTCCGCGGTGCCGGCTGGAACGTCATCAAGGTGGTGTGGGGCCGCGAATGGGATGCGCTGCTGCACGCCGACCGCGACGGCGCGTTGGTGAACCTGATGAACACCACGCCCGACGGTGACTACCAGACCTACAAGGCCAACGACGGCGGCTACGTTCGCGACCACTTCTTCGGCCGCGACCCGCGCACCAAGGCCCTGGTGGAGCCGATGACCGACGCCGAGATCTGGAACCTCAAACGCGGTGGCCACGACTACCGCAAGGTGTACGCCGCCTACCGCGCCGCGATGGAACACAAGGGTCAGCCGACGGTCATCCTCGCCAAGACCATCAAGGGCTACACCCTGGGTAAGCACTTCGAAGGCCGCAACGCCACGCACCAGATGAAAAAGCTTGCGCTGCAAGACCTCAAGGACTTCCGCGACGCCCAGCGCATCCCGGTCACCGACAGCCAGCTCGAAGAGAACCCCTACCTGCCGCCGTACTACCACCCGGGCTCCGACGCCCCGGAGATCCGCTACATGCTGGACCGTCGCCGGGCCCTCGGTGGGTTCCTGCCGGAGCGGCGTACCAAGACCAAGGCGCTGACCCTGCCTGGCCGTGACACCTACAAGGCGCTGAAGAAGGGCTCGGGCACCCAGGAGGTCGCCACCACCATGGCGACGGTGCGCACCTTCAAGGAATTGCTGCGAGACAAGAACATCGGCAATCGGATAGTCCCGATCATTCCCGACGAGGCCCGCACCTTCGGCATGGACTCGTGGTTCCCGACGCTGAAGATCTACAACCGCAACGGGCAGCTGTACACCGCCGTGGACGCCGAACTGATGCTCGCCTACAAGGAGAGCGAGATCGGCCAGATCCTGCACGAGGGCATCAACGAGGCCGGGTCCACGTCGTCGTTCACCGCCGTGGCCACTTCCTACGCCACCCACAACGAGCCGATGATCCCGATCTACATCTTCTATTCGATGTTCGGGTTCCAGCGCACCGGTGACGGGTTCTGGGCAGCAGCCGACCAGATGGCGCGCGGCTTCGTGCTCGGCGCCACCGCCGGACGCACGACGCTGACGGGCGAGGGTCTGCAGCACGCCGACGGGCACTCGCTGCTGTTGGCGTCCACCAACCCCGCGGTGGTGGCGTACGACCCGGCGTTCGCCTACGAGATCGCCTACATCGTCGAAGACGGGCTGCGCCGGATGTACGGCGAGAACCCGGAGAACATCTTCTACTACATGACGATCTACAACGAGCCGTACGTGCAGCCCAAGGAGCCGGAAAACTTCGATCCCGAAGGCCTGCTGAAGGGCATCTACAAGTTCCGTGCATCGCCGGAGAAGCGCAGCAGCAGCGCGCAGATCCTGGCCTCGGGCGTCGCTATGCCGGAGGCGGTGCGTGCCGCCGACATGCTGGCCGAGAAGTGGGATGTGGCCGCCGACGTCTGGTCGGTGACCAGCTGGGGTGAGCTGAACCGCGACGGCGTGGCGGTCGAGAAGGAGAAGTTGCGCCATCCGGAACGGCCTGCAGGCGAGGCGTACGTGACCAAGGCGCTGGCCGACGCGGTCGGCCCGGTGATCGCGGTGTCCGACTGGATGCGCGGCGTGCCGGAGCTGATCCGGCCCTGGGTGCCGGGCACCTACCTCACCCTGGGCACCGACGGGTTCGGGTTCTCCGACACCCGGCCGGCGGCGCGGCGCTACTTCAACACCGATGCCGAGTCCGTGGTGGTGGCGGTCCTGGAGGCCCTGGCCCGCGACGGCGAGATCGATCCGTCGGTGGCCGTGGCCGCCGCCAAGGAGTACAAGATCGACGACGTGCTGGCCGCCGGGGTGTCGTTCAAGGACACCGGCAGCGCGTAGCCCGCGGAAGGGGTTGGGACCACCGGCCCCGAGCTGACAGGCCTGCGATGACGGCCCCACGTCGTCGTCATCGCAGGCTTGTACCTTTCCCCCAGAAAATCGGCGTACGTTTTATATGTGGTCGACAATCCGTTCTCTGAACCGCGCTCGCCGCTCGAGATCCTCGAGAGCGTGCCGGAATCGCTGCGGCGGCGCCTGAAGCAGTACTCCGGCCGGCTGGCCACCGAAACTGTCCAGGCCATGCAGGAACGGCTGCCGTTCTTCGCCGAACTCGAGGCCTCGCAGCGGGCCAGCGTCCAGTTGGTCGTACAGACCGCAGTGGTCAACTTCGCCGAGTGGCTGAATGAGCCGTCCAGCGATGTCGGCTATACCGCTGAGGCGTTCGCCCTGGTACCTCAGGATCTGACCCGGCACGTCGCGCTGCGCCAGACCGTCGACATGGTCCGGGTCACCATGGAGTTCCTCGAAGAGCTGGTGCCGATGCTGGGCCGCAACGACGAGCAGACCAAGGCGCTGACGGTGGGCATCCTGCGCTACAGCCGGAACCTGGCGTTCGCGGCGGCCTCGGCGTACGCCGTGGCCGCCGAGTCTCGTGGCGCGTGGGACTCCCGTATGGAGGCCAGCGTCGTCGACTCCGTGGTGCGCGGCGACACCGGACCCGAACTGCTGTCCCGGGCCGCCGCCCTGAACTGGGACACCACCGCGCCGGCCACCGTTGTCGTCGGCACTCCCCCGCCCGGGCGCGTCGAACTCGCCAGCGAGGACATTCGGCTCATCGCCAACCGCCATGGCCGCGCGGCGCTGACGGACGTGCACGGCACCTGGCTCATCGCCATCGTCTCTGGCCACCTGTCGGCCACCGACCGATTTCTGGCGGATCTGATGAACGCGTTCTCCGACGGGCCGGTGGTGGTGGGCCCGACTGCCCCGATGCTGACGGCCGCGTATCACAGTGCCAATGAGGCGATCTCGGGCATGAACGCCGTAGTCGGCTGGTCGGGAGCACCCCGCCCGGTGGCGGCCCGAGAACTGCTGCCGGAGCGGGCTCTGCAGGGTGATCAGTCCGCGATCGCAGCCCTGCACACCGACGTGATGCGGCCCCTGGCCGACGCGGGTCCAGCACTCACCGAGACCCTCGACGCCTATCTGGATTCCGGCGGCGCCATCGAGGCCTGCGCCCGCACGTTGTTCGTTCATCCAAATACGGTGCGATACCGCCTCAAGCGCATCGCCGATTTCACCGGCCGCGATCCGACCACTCCACGCGACGCGTACGTGCTGCGGGTGGCGACTACCGTCGGCAAGCTGACGAATCAACTGCAATCATCGAGCACCTCAAACATCTCTATGATCCCAGTCACAGCAATGGCCTCATCTCCCCCTGGAGTCACAGGAGTTCCGTAACAGATTTCGGGACGGTATCGATGAAGTCGCATCACATGCCGTTTTGTGGACTTCCCACAAAAACATAAGACAAGGTTCATAATCTCTTACACCGCGCAAAACCGACTTCACAATGTTCTCTTAATAACGTGACCAAACCAGCTATTGCGCTGCTCGCTCCCGGACAGGGCTCGCAGACCCCGGGGATGTTGTCCCCGTGGCTCGAACTGCCCGGCGCTGCCGAGCGGCTGGCGTCCTGGTCTGAGATCAGCGGCCTCGACCTCGTTGCCCTCGGCACCACTGCCACAGCCGAAGAGATCACCGACACCGCGGTCACCCAGCCCCTGGTCGTCGCCGCCACGCTGCTGGCTCACGAGGAGCTACGCAAGCGCGGGCTGTTCGCCGAGCACGATCTGGTGATCGCAGGTCACTCAGTCGGTGAGATCGCCGCCTACGCCATCGCGGGCGTCATCTCGGCCGACGACGCGGTGGCCCTGGCCGCCACCCGTGGCGCCGAGATGGCCAAGGCGTGCGCCGACACCCCGACCGGCATGTCCGCCATCCTGGGCGGCGAGGAGGCCGACGTCCTGGCTGCCCTCGAGGATCTGGAACTGGTGCCCGCCAACCGCAACGCCGCCGGCCAGATCGTGGCCGCCGGGCGGCTCGAAGCGCTGGCCAAGCTCGCCGAGAACCCGCCCGCCAAAGCCCGGGTGCGGCAGCTGGCCACCGCAGGGGCATTCCACACCCACTTCATGGCCTCGGCACTGGACGGCTACGCCGCGGCGGCCGCCAAGGTGTCGACCTCTGAGTTCACGGGCACCCTGTTGTCCAACGCCGACGGCCAGCCCGTCGCCTCCCCCGCTGACGCCATGGAGAAGCTCGTGGCCCAGCTGACCAAGCCGGTGCGCTGGGACCTGTGCACCTCCACCATGCGGGACCGCAACATCGCGGCGATCGTCGAGTTCCCGCCCGCGGGCACCCTCGTCGGTATCGCCAAACGTGAACTTCGGGGGACGCCGACGCACGCCGTCAAGACCCCCGCAGACCTGGACAAGCTCACCGAGCTCTGACGTTCCCCAGGACAACCAGATAGACGTCGACCCGGATGTTCCGGGTCAACACGTGAAAACATGAAGGGAGCCACATAGTGGCCGCCAACGAGGCAGAAATCATCGCCGGACTCGCCGAGATCATCGAAGAGGTCACCGGCATCGAGCCGTCCGAGGTCACCCCGGAGAAGTCCTTCGTCGACGACCTCGACATCGACTCGCTGTCGATGGTGGAGATCGCGGTGCAGACCGAGGACAAGTACGGCGTGAAGATCCCCGACGAGGACCTCGCCGGTCTGCGCACCGTTGGTGACGTCGTGTCCTACATCCAGAAGCTGGAAGAAGAGAACCCCGAGGCGGCTGCCGCCCTGCGCGAGAAGTTCTCGGCAGAATGAGCCGGCCTTCCACTGCTAACGGCGGTTTCCCCAGCGTTGTCGTGACCGCCGTTGAGGCCACCACGGCGCTCGCCGCGGACATCGAGAGCACGTGGAAGGGTCTGCTGGCCGGCGAAAGCGGCATCCGCGAGCTCACCGACGACTTCGTGACCAAGTGGGATCTTCCGGTGCGCATCGGTGGCCACCTCGTCGAGGACATGGACAGCCACCTCACCCGCATCGAACTCCGCCGCAATTCCTACGTGCAGCGCATGTCGCTGGTGCTGGCTCGCCGGCTGTGGGAGAACTCGGGTAAGCCCGAGGTCGACCCCGACCGGTTCGCGGTTGTGATCGGCACGGGTCTCGGCGGTGGCGAGAAGATCGTCGAGACCTACGACGCGATGAACGAGGGCGGGATCCGCAAGGTGTCCCCGTTGGCCGTTCAGATGGTGATGCCCAACGGCGCGGCCGCGGTCGCCGGCTTGGAGCTGGGCGCCCGCGCCGGGGTCATCACCCCGGTGTCGGCGTGCTCGTCAGGGTCGGAGGCCATCGCCCACGGGTGGCGTCAGATCGTCATGGGTGACGCGGATTTCGCCGTCGTCGGCGGTGTCGAAGGCACCATCGAGGCCCTGCCGATCGCCGCGTTCTCGATGATGCGCGCCATGTCGACGCGCAACGACGACCCCACCGGGGCGTCGCGCCCGTTCGACAAGGATCGGGACGGGTTCGTGTTCGGCGAGGCCGGAGCGATGATGATCATCGAGACCGAGGAGCATGCCCTGGCTCGTGGCGCCAAGCCGCTGGCCCGCCTGATGGGTGCCGGCATCACCTCCGACGCCTTCCACATGGTGGCCCCGGCGGAAAACGGCATGCGGGCAGCTGCCGCGATGAAGCGGGCGATGGAGACCGCCGGACTGGATCCGAAGGACATCGACCACATCAACGCGCACGGCACGGCCACCCCGATCGGTGACACCGCGGAGGCCACCGCCATCCGGGTCGCCGGGTGCGAGCAGGCCGCGGTGTACGCACCGAAGTCGTCGCTGGGACATTCCATCGGCGCGGTGGGCGCCCTGGAATCCATCCTGACGGTCCTCGCACTGCGCGACGGCGTGATTCCGCCGACGCTGAACTACGAGACACCCGATCCGGCGATCGATCTCGATGTCGTCGCGGGCGAACCTCGTTACGGCGAGTACCAGTACGCGATCAACAACTCCTTCGGGTTCGGCGGGCACAACGTCGCGTTGGCCTTCGGCAAGTATTGATCGGCGTTCTGGGGGGAAGGGACAGCTGGAGCACCAATGGCAACTCTGAGCACCGGGAATGGGTTTCCCGACGTCGTCGTCACCGGTATCGCGATGACGACCGCGGTGGCGACCGACGCTGAGTCGACATGGAAAGCCTTGCTGGATGGCCGAAGTGGCATCCGCAAGCTCGACGACCCGTTTGTCGAGCAATTCGACCTGCCGGTGCGCATCGGCGGTCATCTTCTCGAGGATTTCGACAGTGAGCTGACGCGAGTCGAGCTGCGCCGACTTTCCTACCTGCAGAAGATGTCCACGGTGCTCAGCCGTCGGTTATGGGACAACGCCGGCTCACCCGACGTCGACCCCAGGCGGCTGATGGTGTCCATTGGGACTGGCATCGGCTCCAGTGAAGAGCTCGTGTTCGCCTACGACGGCATGAAAGCCAAAGGCATGCGGGCCGTCTCCCCCCTGGCAGTCCAGATGTACATGCCCAACGCGGCTGCGGCCGCCGTTGGGCTGGAGCGGAAAGCGCGGGCCGGGGTCAGCACTGTGATCTCGGCCTGCGCTTCCGGTTCCGAAGGCATCGCGAACGCGTGGCGCACCATCGTCATGGGTGAGGCCGACATGGCGATCTGCGGTGGGGTCGAAACCCGCATCGAAGCGGTCCCCATCGCCGGCTTCGCCCAGATGCGCATCGTGCTGTCGAACACCAACGATGACCCCGAAGGCGCCTGCCGCCCCTTCGACAAAGACCGCAACGGCTTCGTGTTCGGCGAAGCCGGCGCGTTGATGTTGATCGAAACCGAAGAACACGCCAAGGCGCGCGGCGCCAACATCCTGGCTCGCATCATGGGAGCCAGCATCACCTCGGATGGGTACCACATCGTGGCGCCCGACCCGAACGGTGAACAAGCCGGTTACGCAATGACCAGGGCCATTCAGCTGGCCGGGCTACAGCCCACTGACATCGACCATGTCAATGCGCACGCCACAGGGACCTCCGTCGGCGACGTCGCCGAAGGAAAAGCCATCAACAACGCACTCGGCGGTCACCGCCCCGCGGTGTACGCCCCCAAGTCTGCGCTCGGCCATTCGGTCGGCGCAGTCGGCGCCGTCGAGTCCATTCTGACCGTGCTCGCGCTGCGAGATGGGGTCATCCCGCCCACACTGAACCTGACGAACCTTGATCCCGAGATAGATCTCGATGTGGTATCAGGGGCCCCGCGTACCGGAAATTTCCAGTATGCGGTGAACAATTCATTTGGTTTTGGTGGGCACAACGTCGCACTTGCCTTCGGCAAGTACTGACGCAAACTCAGCTAGGAGACACCTATGACGACTGTGGACAACCGGCTGGCGCCGGATCGCGTCAACGAGTCGCTCGACCCCCGCGATCCGCTGCTGCGGCTGAGCACCTTCTTCGATGACGGCAGCGTGGAACTGCTGCACGAGCGCGACCGCTCCGGCGTCCTGGCCGCGGCAGGCACCGTCAACGGTGTGCGTACCGTGGCGTTCTGCACCGACGGCACCGTCATGGGTGGCGCGATGGGTGTCGAAGGTTGCGCCCACATCGTCAACGCCTATGACACCGCCATCGAGGAGCAGAGCCCGATCGTCGGCATCTGGCACTCGGGCGGCGCCCGGCTGGCTGAGGGCGTCAAGGCCCTGCACGCCGTGGGCTTGGTCTTCGAGGCCATGATCCGCGCCTCGGGCTACATCCCGCAGATCTCGATCGTCGTCGGATTCGCCGCAGGTGGTGCGGCCTACGGCCCCGCCTTGACCGACGTCATCATCATGGCGCCCGAGTCCAAGGTGTTCGTCACCGGCCCGGACGTGGTGCGCAGTGTCACCGGCGAGGACGTCGACATGGTGTCTCTGGGTGGTCCCGAGGCTCACCACAAGAAGTCCGGTGTGTGCCACATCGTCGCCGACGATGAGCTCGACTCGTATGAGCGCGGCCGTCGTCTTGTCGGATTGTTCTGCCAGCAGGGGCATTTCGACCGCACCAAGGCCGAGGCCCAGGACACCGACCTCAAGGCACTGCTGCCCGAGTCAGCCCGACGCGCCTACGAGGTGCGTCCGCTGATCAGCGCGCTGCTCGACGAGGGTGTTCCGTTCGAGGAGTTCCAGTCCCGCTGGGCCCCCTCCATCGTCACCGGCCTCGGCAGGCTGGCCGGACGCAGCGTCGGTGTGATCGCCAACAACCCACTGCGCCTGGGCGGCTGCCTGAACTCCGAAAGCGCCGAGAAGTCAGCACGTTTTGTCCGGCTGTGCGACGCGTTCGGCATCCCGCTGGTGGTCATCGTCGACGTGCCCGGCTACCTGCCAGGGGTGGATCAGGAGTGGGGCGGCGTGGTGCGCCGCGGCGCCAAGCTACTGCACGCTTTCGGTGAGGCCACCGTCCCGCGCGTCACGCTGGTGACTCGCAAGATCTACGGTGGTGCCTACATCGCCATGAACAGCCGTTCGCTCGGCGCCACCAAGGTGTTCGCGTGGCCGGACGCCGAGGTGGCCGTCATGGGCGCCAAGGCCGCCGTCGGCATCCTGCACAAGAAGAAGCTGGCCGCCGCTGCTCCGGAAGAACGCGACGCCCTGCACGAGGAATTGGCGCTCGAGCACGAGCGGATCGCCGGTGGCGTGGACTCGGCCATCGAGATCGGTGTGGTGGACGAGAAGATCGACCCCGCCCACACGCGCAGTGTGCTGACGCAGGCACTCGCCGAAGCGCCGTCCCGCCGCGGTCGACACAAGAACATCCCGCTGTGACTTAGGGATTTCGGCGTGATTTCAGTCGGTCAGCGATCGAAATCACGCCGAAATCGCTTCCTCGGCCGTCGCCGCGGCCCGCTCCCGGTCCTCGGCCACCAGCCCGATGCGGGTCCGACGGTCCAGGATGTCGTCAACCGTCAACGCTCCTTCGTGTGTGACGGCGTATTCGAATTCGGCTCGGGTGACGTCGATCCCGTCGGCCACCACCTCGGTGGGTCGCGGACACGTCGCCGTGGCGATCACTTTTGCCGCCTCGGCACCGAAGCGCGCCACCAGCGACGACGGCAGCCGGCCTTCGGCAGGCTCTCGTGAACCGGGGTTGGCCGGCGCGCCCACCAGCGGCAGATTCCGCGTGCGGCAGGGTGCTCCCAGCAAGCCACGCAGTGCAACCGCCCGATCCAGAACATCTTCGGCCATGTGCCGGTATTCGGTGAGCTTGCCGCCCACCACGCTGATCACGCCGTCGGCCGACTCGATGACGGCGTGTTCGCGGGAGATGTCGGCCGTGCGCCCCTGTCCGTTGTCGATCAGGGGCCGCAGCCCGGCATACGACCCACGCACATCCTCGGGAGTCAGCGACACAGCCAGTGCCGTGTTCACCGTGTCCAGCAGGAACTGCACCTCCGCCGGCGTCGGTTGCGGCACATCGGGGATGGGTCCGGGCGCGTCTTCATCGGTGAGCCCCAGATACACCCGGCCCAGTTGCTCGGGCATGGCGAAAACGAACCGATTCAGCTCCCCCGGTATCGGAATAGTCAGCGCCGCAGTGGGATTCCCGAAGGCAGCGGCATCGAACACCAGATGGGTGCCTCGGCTGGGCCGCAACTTCAGCGTGGGATCCACCTCACCGGCCCATACCCCGGTGGCATTGACGACGGCGCGGGCCTTCACGTGCAGCGTCTGTCCGGTCAGAGTGTCGGTCAGCAGCGCGCCGGAGCCGGTGACCGAGGAGGCGCGGACGTAGGTCAGCACTTTCGCTCCGTGCTGAGCAGCTGTGCGGGCCACGGCGGTCACCAGCCGGGCATCGTCGATCAGCTGCCCATCGAAGGCGAGCATGCCACCTTCCAACCCGACACGCATCACCCCGGGCGCCAACTCCATGGCGCGCGAGGCAGATACCCGGCTCGAGCGCGGCAACACCGACGGCGGTGTGCCCGCCAGACGTCGCAATCCGTCGCCGGCCAGGAACCCCACCCGCACCAGAGCGCGCTCGGCGCGACCCATCGACGGCAGTAGAGGCACCAGTTGCGGCATCGCCTTCACCAGATGAGGAGCGTTGCGAGTCATCAGGATTCCGCGCTCGACAGCACTGCGTCGGGCGATGCCCACGTTGCCGGAAGCCAGGTAGCGCAGGCCACCGTGCACCAGTTTCGAGCTCCACCGGCTGGTGCCGAACGCCAGGTCATGTTTGTCCACCAGCGCCACCGAGAGTCCCCGCGACGCGGCGTCCAACGCGATTCCCGCTCCGGTGATGCCTGCGCCGATCACCAGTACATCCACAGAGTCCAGGAGTTCGAGCTCGCGAGTACGCCGGGCGGCGTTCAGAGCAGCCGAGTGGGCCATCAGCGCAGGTATCCGTTCAGAGTGTGGGCCAGTTCCACGGCCAGGGCGTCGGCGGGCAGCAGGTCGGCGACGATCTGGCCCGACTGGATGGCCGACTGCGCGATCAACAGCACCATGGCCGCCAACTGACTGGGGTCGCCGGGGCGCACACTTCCGCCGGCCTGGGCCACCGCGATGTCGGCGGCCAGAGCGTTGATCAGGATCTGCTGGCTGGTGCCGAGTCGCTCGGTGATGTAGACCATCGCCAGTTCCGGGGCAGAGTGCAAAACAGCGGAGATCAGCTCGTCATCACGCAGGCGGGCCGCGACGGCAACCGCCCGCGCGACGATCGCGGCACGGTCGGTGCCCCGACGGGGCACATCGTCGAGAACCGAGGTGACCCGCTGAGTCAGTAGTGCTGCCAGCAGTGTCTGGGTGTCAGGCCAGCGGCGGTAGACGGTGGGCCGGCTGACCCGAGCCCGACGGGCGATCTCGGCCAGGGTCACGCGGTCGATGCCGTAGTCGCGGACGCACCCGGCCGCGGCGGCGAGGATCCGGTCGCCCACGTCGTCCACGATCTCTGCGTTACCGATTGACATCATCTGTAATACTGTAACTCATGATGTCACCGCCGATGAAGTGGAATGCGTGGGGCGACCCGGCCGCCGCCAAGCCGCTGTCCGAGGGAATCCGCACGCTGCTGAAACAGGCGCTCGGCGTGGACTCCCCCGACACACCAGAACTGACACCCGAGCAGGTGACGCTGCGGCCCAGCGCGCTCACCGACACGGCCGGCCTGGCCGCCATCGTCGGCGCGGCGAACATCACCACCGACGACGATGCCCGGCTACTCCGGGCAGGCGGCAAATCCACTCTGGATCTGTTGCGTCGCAACACCACCGACGTTCAGGACGCCCCCGACGCGGTGCTGACACCAGGTTCCGAGGACGAGATCACCGAGATCCTCGCCTACTGCTCACAGCATTCGATCGCTGTCGTGCCGTTCGGCGGCGGCACCAGCGTGGTCGGTGGGCTGGATCCGGACCGGGGCTCATTGCATGCCGTCATCTCCTTGGACCTGCGTCGCTTCGACCAGCTCTACGCCCTGGACGAGACGTCGGGCGAGGCGGAGCTGGGCGCCGGCGTCACCGGCCCCGAGGCCGAACGGCTGTTGGGCGATCGAGGCTTCTCCCTCGGCCATTTCCCCCAGAGCTTCCAGTTCGCCACCATCGGCGGATTCGCCGCCACCCGCTCGTCGGGCCAGGACTCGGCGGGCTACGGGCGGATCAGCGACATGATCCGCGGGCTGCGTACCGTCACCCCCGTCGGCATCCTCGACCTCGGCCGCGCCCCGGAATCGGCGGCAGGCCCGGATCTGCGGCACCTGATGGTCGGCTCCGAAGGTGTTTTCGGCATCATCACCCGCGTCCGGTTGCGCGTGCACCCCAAGCCCGCCGACACCCGCTACGAAGCCTGGAGTTTCCCTGACTTCGCCACCGGCGCTGCCGCACTGCGGGCGGTGGTACAGACCGGCACCGGCCCGACGGTGATCCGGCTGTCCGACGAAGCCGAGACCGGCGTGAACCTGGCCACCACCGAGCAGATCGGCGAGCACCAGATCACCGGAGGCTGTCTTGCCATCACCGCGTTCGAGGGCAGCGCCGCACACACCGAAAGCCGCCTTTACGAAACCCGCTCGCTGCTACAGCAATTCGGCACCTCACTGGGGGAGGCGCCGGCCAGGGCGTGGGAACACGGCCGCTTCAACGCACCCTATCTGCGCGACTCACTGCTGGCTGCGGGCGCCCTGTGCGAGACGCTGGAGACCGCCACCAACTGGTCCAACCTGCACAACCTCAAACAGGCGGTCACCGAAGCCCTGACCGCCGCACTGGCCGAAACCGGCACCCCGGCACTGGTGCTGTGCCACATTTCCCATGTGTATCCCACCGGAGCGTCGCTCTACTTCACCGTGGTCGCCGGCCAGCGAGGAAATCCGCTGGAGCAATGGCGACACGCAAAAGCCGCCGCGTCCCAGGCAATCATGCGTGCCGGCGGCACCATCACCCACCACCATGCGGTGGGCGCCGACCACCGGCCATGGATGACCGACGAGGTGGGCGACGTCGGCGTCAAGATCCTGCAGGCCGTCAAGGACTGTCTCGATCCGGCGGGAATCCTCAATCCGGGCAAGCTGATTCCGTGATCGGCCGCGTCACCGTTCTGACCAACCCCGCGTCGGGGCACGGCAACGCTCCGCATGCGGCCGAACGTGCCATAGCGCGGTTCCAGCAGCGCGGTGTCGATGTCACCGCCATTGTCGGTTCCGACGCGGCGCACGCGGCCCGGTTGGTGGACGAGGCGCTCAACCACGGCACGGATGCCCTGGTGGTCGTGGGCGGTGACGGGGTGATCGCCCTGGCCCTGCAGTCACTGGCCACCGGCGACACCCCGCTCGGCATCATCCCGGCCGGGACCGGCAACGACCACGCGCGGGAGTACGGGCTGCCCGCCAAGAACCCCGAGGCGGCCGCCGACGTCATCGCCGACGGGCACGTCGAGACCGTCGACCTGGGCCGCATCACCGCAGATGACGGGTCCCAGAAGTGGTTCGGGACGGTGGTGGCCGCCGGCTTCGACTCGCTGGTGTCCGATCGGGCCAACCGGATGCGCTGGCCGCATGGACGCATGCGCTACAACGTGGCGATGGTGGCGGAGTTGTCGCGACTGCGGCTACTGCCGTTCCGGCTGGCATTCGACGGCGGCCCGGCCGAAGACCGTGAACTCACCTTCGTGACGATCGGCAACACCCGCAGTTACGGCGGCGGCATGCTGATCTGCCCGGCCGCCGACCATGCCGACGGCCTGCTCGACGTGACGATGGTGGCATCGGATTCCCGCGCCCGGCTGGTGCGACTGTTCCCGACGGTGTTCAAGGGCACCCACGTCGAGTTGGAGTCGGTGAGCACCAGACGCGTGAGGTCCCTGACCATCGACTCCCCCGGCATCAACGCCTACGCCGACGGGGACTACGCCTGCGCGCTTCCGGCCGAGATCGAGGCGGTGCCGGGCGCGCTGCAGATACTTACCCCACGCCTTCCCGCAGCCAGGTGATCTCCGCACCGATGTCGCCGCCGGAACGGTACGGCTCGAGCGCCTCATCCCAGGCGGTGCCCAACACGGAGTCCAGCTCCGAAGCCAGCATGTCGGCGCCTTCACGCATCAGTGCACGCAGGCGCATCTCGCCGACCATCACGTCACCGCTGGCGCTCATGGCACCACTCCACAGACCGAGTTGAGGGGTGTGGCAGAACCGCTGACCGTCGACGCCGACGCTCGGGTCTTCGGTGACCTCGAAGCGCAGCACCGACCACGAACGCAAGGCGTTGGCCAGCGCGGCGCCGGTCCCCACGGGACCGACCCAGTTGGTGACCGCGCGCAGTTGTCCGGGCATGGCCGGCTGCGGCGTCCACTTCAAGTTCGCCCTGGAGTTCAGGGTCGACGAAAGCGCCCACTCCACGTGTGGGCAGACCGCCGCGGGTGAGGAGTGGACATAAACCACCCCTGTAGTCGCGTCGGCGAATTGGTTCGACGCACGCATTGGCTGCTCCTTCAGTTCCACGAGGGACGTCTTCCCCAACGACCTTGCAGAACTTCGAGCATTACAAAACGTGTGTCGTGCGTGTCTATTGTGCCCTGTGGGGCAGGTGTTGCGCTAGTGTGCCGCGAATTCTCTCAGAGCTTCATCAGACACAGCAGGCCACAGCGGGTGTGCCCAGTCACCGAAGTCGCGGTCGGTCAGCACCACCAGGGCCAGTCCGGCCTCCGGATCGGCCCAGATGAATGTCCCCGACTGCCCGAAATGACCGAAGGTGCGTGGCGAGTTCAGCGCTCCGGTCCAGTGCGGCGACTTCGCTGATTTCAGTTCGAAGCCAAGCCCCCAGTCGTTGGGCCGCTGAGGCCCGTAGCCGGGCAGCACGCCATCGAGCCCCGGGAACTGCACCGACGTGGCATCGGCGGCCATCTCCGGTGACACCAGGTCGGGCTCCAACAACTCACCGGCGAACCGGACCAGATCGGCGACCGTCGACGTGACGCCGTATCCCGCCGCCGCCGCCCCGCCGTCCAAGGACGACGACACCATCCCCAGCGGTTCGAACACGGACTCGGTGAGATAAGTGGCGAAGTCAATCTCGGCGGCCTCCTCGATGGCCGTGGCCAGCACCCCGAAGCCGGTATTGGAGTACACCCTGCGGGTGCCGGGTTTGGCGATCACCTTGTCGTCGAGCATCGCCAGACCCGAGGTGTGGGCCAGCAGGTGGCGCACCGTCGACCCCGGCGGTCCCGCGGCGGTGTCGAGTTCGACCGCACCTTCCTCGACGGCCACCTGCGCGGCACGCGCGACAAGAGGTTTGGTCACCGACGCCAGCCGGAACCTGCGGTCGACGTCACCGTAGGTCGACAGCAGTCCGGACCTCCCGATCACCGCGGCGGCGGCAGTCGGGACAGGCCAGTGGTCGAGGAGATCGAGTGCGCTCATCGCGCATGACATTAGCTTCCGACCCACGTACCACAGATGTAGTAGCTGTTGATCGGATCCGACTCGATCTCGACCTCGCGGTGGGTGCGCCCAGCAGGGCCGGCTACGCGCAGTCGTCGGGGGCTTCGATGCCGAGCTGACGATAGATGGACTCAGCAGTCGCAGCGTCGGCGGCCGCGGCAGTGAGGTTACCCATTCCCTTGTGCGCCACCGCCATCCAGGTGTAGACCTGCGCGGTGTCGTAGCAGGACTGCTGGGTGCGGAACTCCCGCAACGCGGCCTGCAGCGCCTCTACCGCGTCGGCATACCTGTGCTGCCGTACCGACAACGCACCCCGGCAGTGTGCGGCCCAGCCACGGAAGCCCGGCGTGGGCCGCGCCGTCGCACCGGATTCCAGCTCCCGGCACAGCGCTTCGGCCTCGTCGATGCTGTCGCGGGCCAGGGCGACGTCCACCGCCGCGCGCAGCAGTCGCATGCGGTCCAGCCCAGACGCGGCCGCTAGCGCCACCCGCAGATCGGTCCAGGCGCCCTCGATGTCCCCCTGGCCGCACCGCAGCAGGGCCTGGCCGGGCTGCGGGTCGGTACCCAACGCCCGGGCTTTCGCAAACGCGGATGCCGCGCCGTCGACATCACCGCGCAGCCGGCACACCTCGCCGAGTTGGTAGTAGCCCTCCGCGGCGGCCCAGTTGTTGACGTCCTCGAGGCGTCGGCTGGCGTGGGCCAGTTTGTCCTCGAGTTGCCGGAAGTCGTCACCGGAGGCCAGCACCTGAAGGCGGTGTACGTCGCACACTCCCCCGTAGGTGAGCGACCCGCTGAGGCCGCACCAGCGGTACATCGATTCAGTCCAGGCCCGCATCCGTGGAAGATCGGCCAGTCGGTGGCAGTGGTAGAGCACCACGCGGTAGATGTCGCCGGCCCATTCGATCGGCACCTGATCGGCGAGCACCGGCAACATCGCCTCATCGATCAAGCCGTACGCATCACCAATCCTCTCGTCGAGCATGGCGCGCAGCCCCTGGGCCACCAGTGACAGCGCCGACAGCGCCGCCACGTCGTGGCGAATACTCAGCTGGCGCAGATCCTCCGACCGCACCGACAGCGTCTTCAGGTCCTGGGCCATGGCCGCGACGATGGCGTCCAGGTAGGCCAAATAGCCGTGGGTGACACACTCCGGGGCCCCGGTCAGCAGCCGGCGGGCCCGATTCCTCCAGCCCTGCCCGATGTTGACGTCGCCCCGAGTGAGCCACGCCAGACTGAGTTCCACGGCTTTCATGGCGGCAGCGGCCGGATCGGCGCGGGCCAGCCGCCCGAACACCAACTCCGAAAGCCGTACCGCCTCTTTGACGTTGCCCACCCGCCAGGCCGCGAGCGACATCGCATCGAGGTCGGCCGTCGTCAGCGGACCCAGTGCGCCGGCCGCGACGAAGGCGTCATAACTCGCACTCCAGCGCCGCTCGGCGAATGCCGCCCGCGCGGTGCCGAGCCAGTCTGCGGCGAGGAAGGTGGTGACCATCTGGGCCCAACGGTAGCGCCTATCGGCGCAGCTGGGGGTGCATTTCAACGACCCTGTGCCACCCATTAAGTTATAAGCATGAGTCAGACAGTGCGCGGCGTGATTTCTCGGTCCAAGGGTGCCCCGGTTGAGGTCACCGACATCGTGATTCCTGACCCCGGCCCCGGCGAAGTGGTGGTGAAGATCATCGCCTGCGGGGTGTGCCACACCGATCTGACCTACCGCGAAGGCGGCATCAACGACGACTATCCCTTCCTGCTCGGCCACGAAGCCTCGGGCACCGTCGAAGCCATCGGTGAGGGCGTGACCAACGTCGAGCCCGGCGATTTCGTGATCCTGAACTGGCGGGCGGTCTGTGGGCAGTGCCGCGCGTGTAAGCGGGGCCGCCCGCACCTGTGTTTCGACACCTTCAACGCCACCCAGAAGATGACGCTCACCGACGGCACCGAACTGTCTCCCGCACTGGGCATCGGCGCCTTCGTGGAGAAGACACTGGTCCACGAAGGTCAGTGCACCAAGGTCGATTCCGAAGCCGACCCGGCGGTGGCCGGGCTGTTGGGTTGCGGCGTGATGGCCGGCATCGGTGCGGCCATCAACACCGGCGCGGTCAACCGCGACGACACTGTCGCCGTGATCGGTTGCGGCGGCGTGGGTGATGCCGCCATCGCCGGTGCCGCCCTGGTGGGCGCCAAGACCATCATCGCCGTCGACATGGACGACAAGAAGCTGGCTTGGGCACGTGAGTTCGGCGCCACCCACACCGTCAACGCCAAGGAGTTGGACGCGGTCGCGACCATCCAGGATCTGACCGGCGGTTTCGGCGCCGACGTGGTGATCGATGCCGTGGGTCGCCCCGAGACTTGGAAGCAGGCGTTCTACGCCCGCGATCTGGCCGGCACCGTGGTCCTGGTGGGCGTGCCCACACCGGCCATGCAGTTGGAGATGCCGCTGGTGGACTTCTTCTCCCGCGGGGGGTCACTCAAGAGCTCCTGGTACGGCGACTGCCTGCCCGAGCGGGACTTCCCCACCCTGATCTCGCTGTACCTGCAGGGCCGGCTGCCGCTGGAGAAGTTCGTCTCCGAACGCATCGGCCTCGACGACATCGAAGACGCCTTCCACAAGATGCATGCCGGTGAAGTGCTGCGCTCGGTGGTGATCTTGTGACGATCACTCGCGTCGTCACCTCCGGCAAGTTCGAACTCGACGGCGGGTCCTGGGACGTCGACAACAACATCTGGATCGTGGGCGACGACAGCGGTGTCGTCGTGTTCGACGCCGCCCACACCGCTGCACCGATCATCGAGGCCGTGGGCGGCCGCAACGTGGTCGCCGTGGTGTGCACCCACGGCCACAACGACCATGTCACGGTGGCCCCCGAGCTCGGGGCCGCCCTGGATGCGCCGGTGCTGTTGCACCCGGCCGACGACGTGCTGTGGCAGATGACCCACCCGGGCAAGGAGTTCCGCGGGGTCACCGACGGTCAGACCTTGCAGGCCGGCTCCGTTGAACTGATCGCCTTGCACACTCCTGGTCACTCGCCGGGATCGGTGTGCTGGTTCGCCCCCGAACTCAATGCGGTCATCTCCGGCGACACCCTGTTCCAGGGTGGGCCCGGGGCCACCGGTCGCTCGTTTTCGGATTTCCCGACGATTCTCGACTCGATCCGCAACCGACTCGGCACCCTGCCGGAGGACACCGTCGTCTACACCGGCCACGGTGACACCACCAAGATCGGCGACGAGATCGTGAACTACGACGACTGGGTGGCGAGGGGCCACTGACGAGCGCTGCGAGGAACGAGCAGCGCGAAGAGCTGTGGCCCACAACAACAAGCCACTGACGAGCGCTGCGAGGAACGAGCAGCGCGAAGAGCTGTGGCCCAACGAAACAAGCCAATGAGCAACTCGAATTGATCTCCCAACCGATCACTGTCGACCTCCTGCGCGGCCTGGCCGAGCTGGAGGACACCGGTCGCGGTCTGCTGCCGCACCGGTTACCAAAGGCGGCGCGGGCCCAGACCGACGATCCCCAACTGCTGTCCGCGGAGTCGCAGCCGTCAGGAGTCCGGTTTGCCTTCCGTTCGACGGCGACGGTGATCGAGCTCGAGGTGTTGCGGTCCCGTGTGGTGATGACCGGCGTGCCTTCGCGCCCGGACGGCACCGTCGACCTGCTCGTGGACGGCCGACTGGTGCAAACGGTCGCGACATCCGGTGGTGATGTGACCAGGCTGGATCTGTCGACGGGTGCCGCTGAGCACCACAGCGGACCGACGGCGACGTTGCGGTTCAGCGGGCTGTCGCCGGAGGCGAAGCACATCGAGATCTGGCTTCCGCACTACGAGCGGACCGAGCTCGTGGCGCTGCGTGCCGATGCGCCGATCACCACCGCGGCGGTGGACCGACCGGTCTGGGTGCATCACGGCAGCTCGATCAGCCAAGGTTCGAATGCCGGCAGTCCCAGCACCACCTGGCCGGCACTGGTCGCCACGCGGGCGCAGGTGGATCTGGTGAACCTCGGCTTCTCCGGCAGCGCCATGCTGGATCCGTTCACGGCCAGGGCCATGGCCGGTCAGCCCGCGAACCTGATCAGTGTCAAGATCGGCATCAACCTGGTCAACGCCGATCTGATGCGTCAGCGTGCCTTCGGTCCCGCTGTGCACGGGTTCCTGGACACCCTCCGCGACGGACATCCGACGGTCCCGGTCGTCGTCATCGGCCCGCTGTACTGCCCTATCCACGAAACCACCCCCGGACCGGGCACCTTCGACACCGATGCCCTGGCTCGCGGCGAAGTTCGGTTCAAAGCGACCGGATCACCGGATGCCCCGCGCACCCCTCCGGCGCTTCGCCGCCTGACGCTGGCGACCATCCGCGAACAGCTCGCCGCGGTGATGTCGCAGCGGCGAGAGGACGATCCCCGGATCACCTACGTCGACGGCCTCGAGCTGTACGGGCCCACCGATGCGCAGACCCATCCGCTGCCTGACGATCTGCACCCTGACGCCGACACCCACCGCCTGATCGCCGACCGGTTCTCGGCACTGATGGCCGGCCCCGGGGGTTGGTGGGCGTAGTCCACCGCGCGAACTCTCGAGGGACCGAATGTGAACAATGGTCACACGGTCCTCAGCTAACCGTTTGAGCGGCATTTTTGGTGGGTAAGCTGGCGCTCGTGGTTGTAGGCAAAGCGTCTACGCAAGTTAGGCGGTGGAGCACCACGGTGCTGATAGCAACCGCCGCAATGTTTGCTGCCTCGTGCGCCCCCGAATCGCCGCAACCCCGTGTCGCCGCCAATGCCGAGGCAACGACGGCCTATCCCATGCCGAAGGTGGGGGTGGACGGAACGTCGCTGACTCTGGACGGTCGGAAGTGGTGGCCCATCGGGATCAACGCCTACCAGTTGGGCACCAACTGGGACATCAACGCCGGCTGCGGCGCGCAGGTCGACCTGGACCAGTATTTTGGCAGCCTGGCTCCGCACTCGTTGACCCGGATCAACATCTACTCCAGCTTCGCCGTCAACAAACGCACCGGCCAGCTCGACCTGAGCTCTCTGGATGCCATCTTCGAAGCGGCGCTGCGCCACAACCAACTGCTGATCGCGGTGCTCTCCGGCGGCGAGGGCGGCTGCGAGAACGGGTGGTTCAAGGACTACGACTGGTACGCCGGCGGCTGGAAACACGAGGTGCCGCACGAGTTGCCGATGCCGTTCGCGGACTGGCTGGAGCTGGCCGTCAACCGCTGGGGCAACTCCCCCGCGCTGGCCGGCTGGACAGCGGTGGGTGAACCCGAGCCGTCGAAGTGCACCGACTCCGAGTGCACCTGGGCGGCCCGGTTCTGCCCGGCAGACTCCGCGGCGGTGCTGCGCAGCTTCTTCGACGAGGTGGGCGCCAAGATCCGCACACTTGATCCTGACGCCCTCTTGTTCAGTGGGCACACCGGCGGCGGCCAGTGCGGATCTGTCGGCGAGGACTACGAGATGGTGGCCGCGTCGCCCGGGATCGACGTCGTCGAGTACCACTACTATCAGGCCACCGACTACCTACCAGGCGATGCCCGCGACGGGTTGCAGCGCCGCATCGAACAGGCTCACGAGCTGAACAAGCCGCTGATGGTCGCCGAGGTGGGTGTCGAGGCCGGGGCGCCCTGCAAGTCACTCACCCAACGCGAGCAGGAGATCAGCCTCATCGTCGGAGCGCAACGGGCACACGGCGCGGCCGGAGTGATGTTCTGGTCCTACGTCCCGGACCCGCGCCTGAGCGAGTGCACTCTCGACATCGGCCCGAATGACCCGTTGTTCCGGATGATCGGCGCCGCCGGCGCCTGAGCCGCGCCCCCGTCAGCGTCCGTCGAGCAGCCTGCGTTTCTCCGACTCGAACTCGTCCTGGGTGAGGGCACCGGAGTCGCGCAGCGCAGCCAAGGTCTTGAGCTGCTGGATGCGGATGCCGTCTTCGGTCGGCTCGTAGGACACCCCCGCCGGGGCGGGCCGGGGCACAACGTCGGACACCTCGTCGGACAGGTCCTCGGAAAACTCGGAATCGAAGTCCGCCCACCCGGCATCGTCCTGCAAGCCGACTGGCGACGCCGTTTTTGCGTTCACCCGCGCCAGCCAGAACAGCACGAACAGCAGATCGAGAATGCTGAGCGCGAACAGCACGCCGAACACCACCGGCAGCCAGCCGAGACTGCTGCCGTGACCGAAGGCCAGCCTTGGGCTGACGAACGCACTCACGTCACCCTCGGTGGTGATGTCGTAGACGCCTGCCTCCGGGATCTGCGCTACCCACACCTGAACCCGAGCGTCGTTGTTGACCGTGGTGGTTCCGCCGATGTCCTCGGTGAGCACCGGATCCGCCACCCCCGCGGGAGGGTTGATGCCGATCGACATGTTGGGCACGGGCAATGTGCCTCCGGTGCCGATGATCTGGGTGTGGAAGCTGATGTTGACCTCCCCCTCGGGCAGGTGCAGGCTGGCCGACCCGGGAATCGGGACCTCGCCGTAGGCGTCGTACTTGTCCCACACGAAGATGTGCAGCATCAGGGTCACGACGAATCCCACGATGGATACCACCAGAGTGCCGATGGCGACGCCCAGCATCAACCGCCGGACAGTACGTGAGCCGAACATGGCCGAAGTCTGACACGGCCCAGCTCTGTCCGTCGCGCTTATGGGCGGTGGCAACTGCGCAACAGGACTACCTTCGGGGTATGCCCGAGTCCAGTATCGTGGTGCGCCCCGAGCCCGTGGGCAGCTCCCGCTACACCGAGTCATCACGGTTGCAGGCAGCCGGGTTGCCGGAGGCCACAAAGCTTTTCGAGCAGGCTGCTGCCACCGTGCCGCTGCCCGCGGCACCGCAGCCCATTGTTCTGGCCGACTACGGGGCGGCCACCGGCCACAATTCGCTGGTGCCGATGTGCACCGCCATCCGCGCGATACGCCAACGGACGCGCAGCGAGCACGCCATCCTGGTAGCGCACACCGATACCGCCGACAATGATTTCACCGCTTTGTTCCAGACGCTGGCTGACGACCCCGACAGCTATCTGCGCAAGGATGCGGCCACCTTCGCCTCGGCCGTCGGGCGTTCGTTCTACGGTCAGATCCTGCCGTCCAACAGCGTGACGCTGGGTTGGAGTTCGTGGGCGTGCCAGTGGTTGAGCCGGGTACCTGGGTCGGTGCCGGACCACATCCACGCGGCCTTCTCCGCCGACGCCGACGTCAAGGCCGCATACGCCCGGCAGGCGGCGCACGACTGGCACGAGTTCGTCGCATTCCGCGGCCGGGAGCTCTGTCCCGGCGGCCGGCTGCGGCGCCACGATCGTCGGCAAGCCGGGAATGGTGGGCAGCGGTAGGGTCCACGGCGGGGTCTCGGACTCTGGCGCCGCCGGCTGCTCCGCAGGCGGATCAGGTTGTGGTGCAGGCGCTTCCGGCTCCGGCTCAGGACTGGGTGGAGGCACCGTCTCGGTGCCGGTCTCCGTCGCCGGCGGCGGGGGCGTCGTGGTTGCGGGCGGCGGGGAGGTCGTGGACGCCGGCGGCGGGGGCGTCGTGGTCGGAGGTGGCGTGGTTGTGGGCGGCGTGGTTGTGGGCGGCGTGGTTGTGGGCACAGCCGACGGCGATGGCGCCGCCGGAGGTGGTGCTGCCGGAGGTGGAGCAGGCGCCGCGGCGCGTGCCGCCTGTGTGCGGGTGACAGGTGCGGGCACAGCGGTCACCGTCTGCACGTGATTGACCACGGGAGCTGGTGAACCTGGTTGCGCAACAACTGGTTCGGGTTCCGGCGGCGCCTCGGCAGCGGGCGCCGGGGTGAGCGCCTGCGTCGCGGTGGAGTCGCCGGTCATGGCGATGCTCACCCCGCCTGCGGTGACGAGGACGAGGGCGGCCGCCGCTGCCAGCGCGAGTGCGGGCTTGCGATACCAGGGCGACACCTCATCGTCGGCGGACAGACCGGGTTCTTCGAGGTATTCGATGTGCGGCCGGGCCTCGGTCCAGCCATGGCGCTCCACCGGATCGGGAATGTCCTCGACCTGAGACCAAGCCAGTGAGGACGATTCCGGTTCGATGGGAGCCATGGCCGCCATGGCCGCCATGGCCGACGTCATGGACTGGGGCACCATCGAGGTGGTGCCACCGTCGTCCCTGCCTCGCAACGCCAGCAGAGCGGCACCGGTAGCCGCGGCCAACGCCGGCCGAGGCGAGGTGATCACCGGAACCCGCAGACTCTGAGAAAGGGCTGTGGTAACCGCCACCATGGCAGCCCCGCCGCCGATGGTCGCGACAGCTTCCAGGTCAGAAGGTCGAATACCGTTGCGACGCAAGGTGTCTTCAAGAGCATCCAAGACACTCTGCAGCGGGGCGCGCACCACGTCGTCGAGTTCGGTGCGGGTCAGCCGGACATCACTGCGGTGCCCGGGCAGTTCGACCGGCAACACAGTCACCGTGGACATCGAAAGCCGTTCCTTTGCGGCCCGGCAACCGAGCCGCAGCGCGCTCAGCGATCCGATGGCCGAGGTGGATGACAGATCGACGGCACCTGCGTCGGCCAAGTCGCCGATGACGTGCGTCAGCAGGGCCTGATCGACGAGGTCGCCGGAGAAGTCGAGGTGGCGCACTGTGGCACCGATGGGCCGGTATCCCCCGCCCGCATCCACCACGGTGATGCTGGTGCCGCTGCCGCCGAAATCGCAGACGGCGATCACACCACGGGTGGGCAGCCCAGGTTCACGCTGCAGCGCGGTCACCGCCGCCGCCACGTCGGACATCAGTGGAATCTCCGCCCGTGACCATTCGGGCACGCTGCGCAGTGCCTGCCGCAGCGCCTCCACCGCGTGTGGTCGCCAATGGGCCGGATACGTAACGGCCGGTTGCCGGTCGGGCCGGAATCCACCGGCGAGGTGACTCAGCGACCGCAGCGTCTCGGCAAGCACCCGTTCGCCGCGGTGACTCGAGCCGTCGGAGGCCAGGATGCCCACCGGGTCACCCACCCGGTCCACGTAGTCCACGAGCACCCGGTCACGCGGATCGGCGGCACGCTGCGGGTTCTCCCACGCAAGTCCGACGACGGGCGGCTGGTACTCGGTGAGTGTGAGCACCGGTGTTCTCTGCACAGCGGTATCAGACGTCACAGCGGCCACAACGGTGGCGCCGACTGACAGTCCGACCGCCTGCAAGGTTGCGTCTGTCATCTCATCCCATCCGGGCCGACACGTGATTCGGCCCCGAGACTGCCTGTGCCGAGTTTTTCGCTCCCGGACAGTCGGGTGTTACGACAGCAAAGCCCCTGGCGTCAGCGGATGGTGCCCACCCCGGGGATCAGCGGCAGGTCCAGGGCCGTCACCCACCCCGCGGGCAGATCGTTGACGGCCGGTACGGCATTGAGCGCGCGTAATCCCGTGGCCAGGCAGCCGGCGGTGGCCGGATCGCGACCGGAACCATCGGTGAACCGGAACGCCGTCTCCTGGAAGATGCTGGGGGTTCCTTCGATGTCGACGCGGTAGACGTCGTCCTGTGTGCCCGACGGCCAGTCCGGTGCGGCATCCTGACCGATCCGGTTGACATGTTCCAGCTGGATCCTGGTTTCGCCGCGGTACACACCGTTGATGGTGAAGCGCACGGCAGCGACCTGCCCCGGCGAGATGACGCCTTTGACGGTCTTGCGCTCGGTGGGCGTTACCCACTTCTCCCAGGTGGTGGTGATTTCGTCGAGTTCGATCCCCGCCGCGTGCGCCATCATCGGAACCGTCGCACCCCAGGCGAAGATCAGTACGTCAGGGTGCTGCAGCAGCGGACGGTAGTCGGGTTCGCGCCCGATCCCCATCTCGAACTCGTAGTCGCCCTCGTAGTTGGTGTAGTCCAGCAACTCGGAGGCCCTGACCTTGCGGACCTGCGAGCACAGGCCCATCAGCGTCATCGGGAACAGGTCGTTGGCAAAACCGGGGTCGATGCCGGTGGTGAAGCACGACGCGCCACCCTCGGCGCAGGCCTGCTCGATGGGCGTGATCCAGTTCGGCGGGTTCAGTGTCATCGCCGGCCACACCCATGGTGTCATCGCCGTCGAGCAGACGTCGATGCCGGCCCGCAAAAAGCGGCTGATCAGCCGGATGTTGTCCTCGGCGTGCGCCGCGGTTGGCCCGTAGTGCACCACCGCGTCGGGACGCAGCGCGATCAGTGTGTCCACGTCGTCGGTGGCCGTGAGCCCGAGCGGTGCGGCCAGTTCACAGATCTCGCCGACATCGCGCCCCACCTTGTCGGGGTTGCTGACGCCCACACCCACCAGGTCGAAGTTCGGGTGATCGACGATCTCGGCGATCACCATCCGCCCCACGAACCCGGTGCCCCACACCACCACCCGCTTCGCACTGCCCACTGCCGGCGCCACCTCTCAGTCGTCGGTCGGTGCGCACACAGTTGCACGGTGACATCCTCTCGCGCCGTCGATTGACGAAACTTGCTCCACTTCTCGCCCTGGCAGCAAAGTTTTTGGCCTACCATTCGCTGCGAGGATGAACTGCGCGAGGGGTGGCCATGGCCAGATCAGGCAACAGACGCGGCAAGGCGCTCGCCACTGCGGGGCTGGCGGTGGCAAGCGCCTTCGCGCTCGGCTTGTCACCAGCAATGGCTGCAATACCGAGTACGTACTACGTGCGGGGTACCAACATCGGTGGCGTTCCCCCGGAAGATGTTCACCGCGCCTGGGTCGACGGCACCGTCGCAGTGGCGGTGGGCGCCCACGGCGCACCGGTCAAGGTGCAGTATCCCGGTGGATTCTGGCCGGTGTCGCACGGTTATCTCGGCGATCCCACCTACGGTGATTCCGTCGACCTGGGGGTGCGCAACCTGGGCAACGCCATCATCGCGGGGGGCGATGCCGATAATCCGGTGATCATCCATGGCTATTCACAAGGCGCGGTGGTGGCCACCGACTACCTGCGCGAGCACCCGGGCGAGGGCAACATCTACGTGTTGGCCGCCAACCCGAACCGGCCGAACGGCGGCATCCTGCAACGCTTCAGCGGCCTGTACATCCCCATTCTCGGGGTGTCGTTCAGCGGGGCGACCCCCACCGACGACGAGATCGTGGTCGACATCGCCCGGCAGTACGACGGGTGGGCCGACTTCCCGAAGTACCCCCTCAACCTGCTCGCGACGGCCAACGCACTGCTGGGCATCGTGTATCTCCATGGCAAGTACCCCGAAGACGTCACCCCGGAGGTGCTGGCCGATCTCGAACCCAGCACCCATGGCAACACCACCTACTACCTGGTGCCCACCAAACGGCTTCCGCTGCTGATGCCGCTGCAGGGAATCCTGCCCGAATCGGCACTCGATACCCTCGATGCGCCCTTGCGCGCGATTATCGAGACCGGTTACGACAGAGTCGATTACGGCGTTCCCACACCTGCGGCGGTGGTTCCGACCAGCAGAGCCGCTACCGCCGCGCAGTTCTCCGAACCCGAGCCCGCCGAGGATGCCGAGCCCGCGGACAAGCGCCGCAGACCGGATTTCCGCGACGGTAAAGAAGCCGACGAAACCTCTGACACCACAACCGATTCCGACGACCAACCGGACGTCGACAACCAGACGACCGAGATCGGCGAGTCTGCGGTGGGTGGCGAACCCGACGTCGAGACGTCGGGCAGCAGTACCGACACCGGGCCGGACGACAAAGACGACGCGCCCGCCGAGTCGCCCTCCGAAGCCGATCAAGGCTCCCCCGCGGCCTGATCCGGATTCGTCGAAACTGCCTCCCGGACTCGTGATCCGCTGCCAGGATGGCGGGCATGGCGCATCCCGAGAACATGTTCTGGACGTCACCGGTCGGCCATGCGGTGCGCGCGTACGAGCGGGGTGACCAGTTCTTCTCCTTCGATCAGCAACACGGCCAGTCCCCCGAGATGCTGGCGCAGATCGAAGCCACCGGCTGGCGTCTGGAACACGCCGGATGGGTGAATCAGCCTGACGGCGGCATTCTCGGCATCCACCTGTTCCGCCGCGATGACCAGCGGCAGGGTCGCGTCACAGGACCCCCATCGGTGCCCCAGGCGCACACCCGCCCGGTACTGCGCCTGCACACGGACTGACCGCGCGGGTTTATCGCTTTTCGTTTCCGGGCAACCCGTACGCGCCGGCGTTGCCGAATCGTGGGGTGAGTTCTGATGCAAAGGCCAGCGGTGTCAACCGCTGTCACCATGCTGTCCGCAGTGTTGACAGCGTTGCTGATGGCCGGATGCTCAACCGGTCAACGGGTTGATCTCGGCGACGGCGCGGGCAATCTCATAGCTGCCATCGCCGGCGAGCCAGATCAGTTGGATCCTCACAAGACCTCGGCGTACTTCTCGTTCGAGGTCTTGGAGAACGTCTACGACACGCTGGTCGAGCCGGACGCCAACCTGGTGATGCAACCCGCGCTGGCGCAGTCGTGGCAGGTCTCCCCCGATCAGCTGACGTGGACGTTTCGATTACGACCCGGGGCGAGGTTCCACGACGGCAGCCCATTGACCGCTGACGACGTGGTGTTCTCCTACCGCCGCATCATCGACGAAGAGCTGACCAACGTCGACAAGTTCAGCGCTGTCGCCGATGTCAGCGCACCCGATCCTGCCACCGTCGTGATCCGGCTGGACCGACCCACCCCGAACCTGCTGACCAACATCGGTGGATTCAAGGGCATGGCCATCGTGTCCCGCAAGAACGTCGAAAGCGGCCAGATCACCACCCATCCGGTGGGCACCGGCCCCTTCGCCTTTGCAGGCCAGCGCAGCGGCGACTCCATCACCCTGCGGGCGAACCCGGATTACTGGGCCGGCCCGCCGAAGATCCCCGGCGTCACCTTCCGCTTCATCTCCGAGCCGTCAACGGCTTTGTCGGCACTGCAAGCAGGCGAGATCGATTGGACCGATTCGGTTCCCACCCAGCGGGTTTCACAACTCGAGAGTGACGACTCGATCAACCTGGCCGTGACCCCCAGCAATGACTACTGGTATCTGGCCCTCAATGGCGCCAAAGCGCCGTGGAACGACGTCCGCGTGCGCCAAGCCATCGCCTACGGCATCGACCGCGAGGCCATCGTGCAGGCCACCAGCTACGGCACCGCCGCACTGAACCAGTTGGCCATTCCCGAGGGCAATCCATGGTTCACGCCGTACGACACGTACACCTATGACATCGACAAGGCGAAATCGCTGCTGCACGAGGCTGGGGCACAGCCGCAGAACCTCGACATGCTGGTCACCAGCGAGTACCCAGAGACCGTGACAGCGGCCCAGATCATCGCCGACAACCTCGAACCACTGGGTATCACGGTGAACATCCGCACCGTCGACTTCGCCACCTGGCTCGACGAGCAGAACAACGGCAATTTCGACATGCTCATGATGGGTTGGTTGGGCAACATCGACCCCGACGACTTCTATTACGCCCAGCACCACAGCAACGGCACCAGCAACGCGCAGAAGTTCTCCGACCCGGAGGTGGACCGTCTGCTCGACGCGGGCCGTGTCGAGACCGACCGCGACGCCCGCGCCGATGACTACGCCAAGGCGGCCTCTCTGATCGCCGACAATGTCAGCTACATCTACCTGTACAACCCGTCGGTGATCCAGGCCTGGACGCCGGCACTGCAGGGATACGAAGCACGTCGCGACGGCGCCATCCGCTTCCGTACCGCCGAACTGACGGACGAGGGTGCAGCGTGAATTCTCCGATAATGCGATTCCTGGTACGACGGCTGCTGTACACGGCTGTGGTGCTGTTCGGAGTGCTGGTGGTGGTGTTCGCGCTGGTCCACCTCGTTCCCGGTGATCCCGTGCGAATCGCATTGGGCACCAGGTACTCCCCCGAAGCCTACGAAGCCCTGCGTTCGGCCAGCGGTCTGGACCGCCCGCTGATCGAGCAGTTCTTCTCCTATATCGGCTCCGCGCTCACCGGCGATCTCGGCGTGAGCTTCCGTAACGGTGCTCCGGTGACGCTCACGCTGCTGGACCGGCTGCCCGCCACGGTGTCGCTGGCTGTGGTCGGCATCCTCATCGCGTTGGTCATCGCCATTCCCGCGGGCATCTACTCCGCGCTGCACGAGGGCAAGCTCAGCGACGCAATCGTCCGCGTGACAAGCCAATTCGGTGTTTCCATCCCCGACTTCTGGATGGGAATCCTGCTGATCGCGCTGTTCTCCACCACGCTGGGCTGGCTGCCGACGTCGGGTTACCGGCCGCTGCTGAGTGATCCCGTCGGCTGGCTGCAACACATCATCCTGCCGGCACTGACGGTCGGTGTGGTGGCCGGTGCCATCATGACCCGCTACATCCGATCCGCGGTGTTGGAGGTCGCGTCGTCCGGATACGTGCGCACCGCGCGCTCGAAAGGCCTGCCGCCCGCCGTGATCACCGAACGCCACATCGTCCGCAACGCCCTGGTGCCGGTGTTGACCATCACCGGTATCCAGTTGGCCACCATCCTCGGCGGGGTCATCGTCGTCGAGGTGGTGTTCGCCTGGCCTGGTCTCGGCCGGCTGGTGTTCAACGCGGTGGCGGCCCGCGACTATCCGGTGATCCAGGGGGCGGTGCTGCTGATCGCCGCGCTGTTCCTGTTGATCAATCTGGTCGTCGACACCCTCTACGCCGTGGTCGACCCGAGGATCCGGCTGTCATGACCCGAGCCGCAGAACCCGACGCCAGGCTGTCATCCTGGCGCATCCTGGCATCCAATCCGGTGACGGTGATCAGCGGAGCACTGCTGGTGCTGGTGGCCGCCATCGCCGTCACCGCAGGCTGGATCGCTCCCTACGGCATCAACGACATCGACGTACCCAACGCCCTCCAATCGCCCAGCGGCGCACACTGGTTCGGCACCGACGAACTGGGTCGCGACGTGCTGTCGCGGGTGCTGGTCGGCATCCAGGCGTCACTGCAGATTGCGGTCGTCAGTGTGGCGTTCGCCGCAGTGGTGGGCGTGAGTGTGGGTTTGGTGGCTGGATATTGGGGCGGCTGGCTGGATGCGGTGTTCATGCGCATCGTCGACGTGATGTTCGCGTTTCCGGTGCTGCTGCTGGCACTGGCCGTGGTTGCGATTCTCGGGCCGGGCGTCACGACCACCATCTTGGCGATCGGCATCGTCTACACCCCGATCTTCGCCCGCGTAGCCAGGGCCAGCACCCTGAGTGTGCGAGTGGAACCGTATGTGGCGGCCTCGCGCACCATGGGCACTGGACACGGTTACATTCTGCGTCGCCACATCCTGCCCAACATCGCCGGACCTTTGATCGTCCAGATTTCGCTGTCGTTGGCGTTCGCCATTCTGTCGGAGGCCGCTTTGTCGTTCCTGGGCTTGGGCATTCAACCGCCACAGCCGTCGCTGGGCCGGATGATCTTCGACTCCCAGGGATTCGTGACATTGGCCTGGTGGATGGCAGTGTTCCCCGGCGCGGCCATCTTCGTCACGGTGTTGGCGTTCAACCTGTTCGGTGACGGCCTGCGCGACGTGCTCGATCCCAAGCAGCGCACCGTCGCCGAGGCCCGCAGATCGGGAGGTGCACCGTGAGTGTGCTTGATGTCGACGACCTTCGGGTGAGCATCGGCCGACAGGAGATCGTTCGCGGGGTCTCGTTCGGAGTCGAGCGGGAGCAGACGCTGGGCCTGGTCGGCGAGTCCGGATCGGGCAAGTCGATGACCGTGCTGGCTGCCACCGGCCTGTTGGATGCCCCGGGTGCGAAGGTCAGCGGTTCGAGCACCCTGGGCAACGACGTCGAGTTGGTCGGCGCCTCGGCCCGTACTCTGCGGCAGGTGCACGGCGGGCGGATCGGCTTCGTTTTCCAGGACCCCGGAACGTCGCTGAATCCTCTTCTGACGCTGGAGAGACAGATCACCGAATCGCTGGAGGCGCATCGCAATCAGACGCGCCGCGCTGCGAAGGACCGTGCGCTGGAACTCCTGGAGGCCGTCGGACTTCCGGAACCACAACGCCGGCTCGATGCCTACCCGCACCAGCTGTCCGGGGGTCAGCGCCAACGCGTGATGATCGCGATCGCGTTGGCGTGTGACCCGGCACTGCTGATCGCCGATGAGCCCACCACCGCCCTCGATGTCACCACCCAGGCGCAGATCATCGAGCTGGTGCGAAACCTGCAACGGGATTTCGGCACCGCTGTGGTGTGGATCAGCCATGACCTGGGGGTCATCGGACAGGTGGCCGACGAGGTGACGGTGCTGCGCGAGGGGGCCGCGGTAGAGCAGGCCCCGGTGCTCGGGGTGTTCGATCACCCGCAGCACCAGTACACCCGTGAGTTGCTGGCAGCCCGTCCCATGATCGGCGACCACGGACCAGCCGCCGCCGACCCGGACGCCCCGGTGCTGCTGCGCGTCCGCGACCTCGACGTGCGCTTCCCGGTTCAGACTCCGACCGGCAGGTCGCAAGTGCATGCCGTCAAACAGCTCTCGTTCGACATCCCCCGCGGCACCACTCTCGGCTTGGTGGGCGAGTCGGGATCGGGCAAGTCGACCGTGGCCGCAGCGCTCACAGGCCAGATCAAGCCGGACGGTGGCAGTGCACAACTCGCGGACACCGATGTCCTCGCCACCTCGGGCCATGAGGCCAAGAGATTGCGACGGCGCATCAGCCTGGTGTTCCAGGACCCGTTCTCGTCGTTGAATCCCCGCGCCCGCGTTGGGACTGCCATCGCCGAACCGCTGCTGGTGCACAAACTTGCCGGCAGTAGGAGTGGCCGCGCGGCAAGGGTGTCCGAACTCCTCGAACTCGTCGGACTGCCATCGGGATTCGCCTCGCGGTACCCGCATGAGCTCTCCGGCGGGCAGCGACAACGGGTGAGTATCGCCCGCGCTTTGGCCACCGAGCCGGAGCTACTGATCCTGGATGAGTCCACGGCTTCGTTGGATGTGTCGGTGCAGTCGCGGGTGTTGGAATTGTTGGCGCGACTGCAATCCGAGCTGGGGTTGACGTACCTGTTCATCGCACACGATCTGGCTGTGGTGCAACGGATGTGCCATCAGGTACTGGTGCTGCGTAATGGCAGCGCCGTCGAGAATCGCGCTGCCGCCGACCTGTTTGCCAACCCCGCCGAGGACTACACACGTGCTCTGCTGGATGCGGTGCCGCCGGCACGGCCGCGCGCAGCGATCCAGTAAGCGTGGGCCGCGTGGAGCGGCGGGCACGCTAGCCGATCTGGTTCAAGGTGAAGCCGTAGGGCTCACCGATCACATTCACTTCTCCACATACCGAGTCGGGCCCCTGGGACACCGTGCCCTGCAGCGTCGTCGCGTCGACGACAACGCGCCTGGTGGCGGGTGCGTCCGTGCCGTCCTCGCAGTCCCAACCTGTGGGATGCACGTAGGAGAACGTCCACTGTCCGTCCACCAAGTGTGCGTCGACATCCACATTGCCCGTGTCGCTCAGGACGTGAGCGCAGGCGCGTCCACACGGCGTCACAACCCAGGTGTTGGTGGCGCCGTCATCGCTGGTGTAGAGAAACGTCCCATTGAACACCGGCCCGTCGGCCAATGCCGGTCCGGCCAATCCGACGGAGCTGCCGAGGCAGGCAGCGACAACAGCTGCTAGCACAGTGGTCTTCACAATCCCCCGAAGTGTTCATGGCCGAATTTTGCCCGATCATAAGCCGTTTGCCGACACAGTGTCTCGTTTACCGCCACGCGCTACGGACGTCGATGCGCGGCCCGTCGGCGCGTCACCCTTGCACAGTGGGGCGTACGGTGATGTCTCCGATCTCCACGTCGGCAGGCTGGTTGATTGCGAAGGCGATGGCCTTGGCCACCGCGTCGGGCTGTAAACCGAACTCCGCCATGAACTTCTGAGTTTCGGCGCGCAACCCCTCATCCTCGATCGAGTCGGCGAGCTCGGTGGCCACATAACCGGGTGAGATCGACGTCGTCCGAATCGTTCCGTCGGTGTTCTCCTGGCGGAACGCCTCCAGGAATGTCCGCACCGCGTTCTTCGTCGCCGCATAGACACTCTGACTGGGCACGATCTTCAGCCCTGCCGTCGACAGGGTGGTCACGAAGTGTCCACCACCCTGCTTCTGGAAAACCGGCAGCGCTGCGGCGATTCCGTGCAGCACCCCGCGAAAGTTGACGTCGATCATGGCCGACCACCCCGCGACGTCGCGTCCGGCCACCAGCCCCGTCTTGGCGATTCCGGCATTGCCCACCAAGACGTCGAGTCGGCCGAACTCGCGCGCAGCCTCCTGTACCAGGTTCTCCATGTCTTCGTACTTCGTGACGTCGGTGACCACAGCCAGCGCCAGTCCGCCATTGTCCCGAATTCGATGGGCCACCTCGTCGATGCGGTGGTGGCGCCGCGCCGCCAGCAGCACTCGATGCCCTTGGGCCGCAAGGAGCTGGGCGGTGGCCGCGCCGATGCCGGTTCCGGCACCGGTGATCGCGATGACTTTCGTGTCGTGGTGGTTCATGAACACCCCTCCGTTAAAGTGGACATTTGTCCGTTTACCCACCCCACCGTAGCGGACATGTGTCCGTTTAGCAGCCTGCGCTAGGAGCCGACAGTGACCGAACCACGACGGCGGGCAGACGCGATGCAGAATCGCGACCGGATCCTCGAGGTCGCCCGCGAGCAGCTGCTCAACTCAGATGAACTGCGACTCAACGCGATTGCCAAGACTGCGGGTGTCGGCCAGGGCACGTTGTACCGGCACTTCCCCACTCGTGAGCACCTGCTTGCCGAGGTGTACCGCGCCGACGTGGACAACCTCACCCGCGCCGCTCCGGCGTTGCTCGCCGATTTCGAGCCACTCGAGGCGCTGTCTCGGTGGTTCGACCGGGTGGCCGAGTACGCCAGGGTCAAGCGCGGGGTGTTCTCCGCACTCGAGGTGGCGGTGTGGAAAGACCTCTCGGCGCACAGCCTCGGCCCCATCGGTGATGCGGTGACCATCCTGCTGGACGCCGGCCGAGCCGCCGGCACCATCAGAGAGGACGTCGACGCCCGCGACGTCATCCTGCTGATCGGTTATCTGACCCGGCTCGAGGAGACGGAATGGGATCAGCGCGCACATCGCCTGCTGCAGGTGATCCTGGACGGATTGCGTGTGAGACAGTCACACCATGACTGATCTCACGGGCAAAGTGGCCTTGGTGACCGGCGCATCGTCAGGACTGGGTGCCGCTGTTGCGCAGCTGTTCGCGGCCAGGGGCGCCTCGGTGTATGGCATCTCACGCGACGCCGAACGCATGGCCGAGGTGTTCAAGGACGTTCCCGGAGGTGTCTACGAATCCGTCGACATCGTCTCCTCGCAAGCCTGCGCGCAGGCGGTGTCGAACTGCGTGGCAGAGTTCGGTCGCGTCGATGCACTGATCAACGTCGCCGGCTTTCACACCATGCGGCACACCCGCGATGTCACCGACGAGGACTGGGCCTACGACCTCGCCGTCAACCTCAACGGGCCGTTTTTCCTGTCCCGAGCCGCGTTGCCGCACTTGCTGCAAGCGGCAGGCAACATCGTCAACGTCTCGTCCATCGCCGGTGTCGAAGGCGAGGTCTATTCGGCGGGGTACTGCGCTGCCAAGCACGGACTGGTGGGGATGACCAGGGCCATGGCCATCGAGTTCACGGCCGACAAACTCCGCGTCAACGCGGTGTGTCCGGGCGGCATGATCACCCCCCAGGCCACAGAGTTCGCCGCGCCGGACAATGCCGACTGGAACCTGATCCTGCGCATCGCCTCACCGCGCGGCTTGATGGATGTCGCTGACGTGGCCAAGACAATCGCCTTTCTGGCCAGCGATGATGCCTCGGCGATCCACGGGGCGGTCTACATCGTCGATAACGGGAAGACTGCTGGCTGAGCTGACATCATCGACGCGTGAACACACCAGCCAATCCCGCCGATGCCGAACCCGGCGGTTCCGTCGCCGGTTCCGAGGCCACTGTCGGCAGCACGGCTGTCGCCGGATCGGTGGGCACTGTCAACAGCACCGCGGTGGCAGGCTCGGCGGCCACCGCCGTCAGCGCCGGAGTGGCGGGATCGGTGGGTACCGTCGCCAGCAGCGCCGTGGCCGCCTCCACGGGAACCGCGGGCAGCGTGGCGGTGGCCGCGAGCGTGCTCACGCTGCTTTCGGTGGCGGTGGCCGCCTGCGTCGCAGTCTTGGGATGTGTTGCCTGCAAACGCTGTATCGCCTGCGTGCTCTGCCTCAAGTGCACCGATTGCATTGGCTGCATCGGCTGCTACAACTGCTCGGGTCTGCGTTTTGCCTTCGGCAAGCGCGACGTCCACGCCTGAACTTCTGCTGATCCGCCCCGGACGGCACCTGCGGCGCGCACGATGACAGAGTCCGCCGGTCGCCAACGAAAGGAGCGGTCATGTTGGCCAGAGTCGGTGATGTCCTTGTGGTCAAGAGCAGCCACACCGAACGACACGAGCAGCACGCAGAGATCGTCGAGGTCCGGACCGAGGACGGGTGTACTGACCTGAGAGGTTAGGTACACGGCTGGCTGGTGGTTGACCGCCGAGTGCTGTGTGGCCGCGGTGGTGATTGTAGGTGTGCAGCCAGCGGGGGTACTCCTGGCAGCGTTGGTCGTCGCTGGTGTAGAGCCGGGCGTAGGCCCATTCGTCGGCCAGGGTGCGGTGGAAGCGCTCCACTTTCCCGTTGGTCTGCGGCCGATACGGCCGAGTCCTGCGGTGCTCGACGTCGTCGCCCAGCGCGTCCCGGAAGGCATGCGAGCGATAGCAGGACCCGTTGTCGGTCAACACCTTCCGAACAACGATGCCCTGTTCGACGAACCAGCCGTTGGCTCGTTGCCAGAACTCGGCGGCGGTGTCCTTGCGTTCGTCGGGCAGCATCTCGGAGTACGCCAACCGCGAATGGGCGTCGATCGCGGTGTGGATGAAGTGATATCCCCGCACCGGCTGATGGGACTTGTTGGTGGCTCCGGTCTTGTCCGCCTGGGAGTTGCGCTTACCCGCTGAGCGCCCGAGCTTGCGCCAACCGCCGCCGGCGGGGATCTTGCCCAGCTTCTTGACGTCGACGTGGACCAGATCACCGCACGCCGCCGACTCCATGCGGCGCACCACGCGGCCGGTGGCGCGGTCGAGCCACCGCAGTCGGGCGATGCGGTAGCGGCGCAGCACGTTGTGCACCGTGGAGACGTTGAGCCGCAGCAGGTAGGCGATCCGGGCCGGTCCCCAGCGGCGGGTGACGCGCACTCCGATGATGCGCCGCTCAATGCGCGTCGGCGTGCGGTTCGGACTGTAATGCGGTCGTGAGCTGCGGTCGACCATCCCCGCCTCGCCCAGCTCGAGGTAGCGATCCACCCACCGGCACACTGTGGTCACCGACACCTGGAAGCGATCGGCCGCGCGGCGACGCGACCACCCGTCATTGACAACGCATCGAGCCAGCCGCAGACGACCGGTTTCGGACAAAGGGGCATTACGGTGAACCACGAAGACCTCCGAGATCGGGGAGCGTTCCTAGACAGCTCGCACTCCACTCGGAGGTCTTCGTCTTGTCACCTCACCACGCCGTCACCAACGTCCGTGGTCAGTACATCTGATATGTAGAGAACTTTGTCAAGGGGCAGGGTGAGGCGCCGCCGGGGAGCTACCCCGACGGCGCCTCGTTGCTTCCTTAGCGAGTCTGTGTGGTGAGCGTGTCGTTGGCGACGCGCGGTCAGACTGATATACGCGGATTGGCTACCGCAGGACGGTGTTTCGGCTGGATCGCATCCGCGTGTCTAGCATCGAGCGTCGCCGCAGAGGGCTGCTCATAGGTGTGTCGCGGGTCGATCCACGCGCTTGCCACCACCGACCTCGTGAGGAAGCAGATTAGGTGGCGGTCAGTCGTCCATGACAGCCAGCGACCAGCACCAGCCGGCCAGTTCACGCGCGACCGCGACATTGGCTGTCACAGGTCGCTTGCGTCGTTCCAGGAAGCTCACCCACCTGCCATGCAGGCGGCGGTTGCCCTCGTCCCCACGAGCGCGGGCCGCCGCAGAAGCCCGATCCCACCGCGACCGCATCACCGCACCCACGTGATATCGCGGCTTGTGATGCCACGCCGCCTCGACCAACAGCCGCCGGACATGAGTGTTGCCGGTCTTGGTGATCGGGCCCTGAACCCGCGAGGAACCCGACGAAAACTCCGAAGGCACCAACCCAACGAAAGAGCCGATAGTGTTGCCGGTGAACCTGTTCCAATCACCAATCTCGACTGCCAACGCAAACCCGGTCAAGGTGTTCACTCCCCGCAGACATGACACCCGCCGCACAATCGCGGTGAATTCCCCATCGGCGGCCATCTCCTCGATCGCTGCGTCCAGCCGCCGCCGCCGGGCCTGCATCGTCAACACGTGGTCATAGTCGGCGTCGAAGGCCATCCGCGTCGCCGGCGCACTGAGCTGCGGCGCGGCGACGGTGCGTAGCCACTGATCATGGGCACCGGTCCACGCCGCCCCGCCGTAGTACACGATGCCGTGGCGCAACAGCAGCTTCGAGAGCCGATGCCGGGCCCTCATCAGATCGCCACGGCAGTCCTCGCGGGCACGCACCAGGTCACGCGCCGCTTCCTGAGCCACGCTCGGGATCGACACCGAGGTGATCTCGTCCAGACGCAACAACCGGCACAGATGCAGGGCGTCGCGGGCATCGGTCTTGACTCGATCACCGGCCGGCTTCTGCAGCTTCGACGGCGCGACGACCTCACAGCGGATCCCCGCGTCGGTCAACGCTCGCTGCAACCCAAACCCGGTCGGACCCGCCTCATAGGCCACCGCCACCGGCCCCGGCAACTCCGATATCCACGACCGAATGTCCTCATAAGAAGGGGTCAACCGGGCCTGGCGCACCTCCCCGGAGTCACTGTCGATTGCCGCCGCCGCCACTGAACGTGCGTGCACGTCCAGGCCAACACTCGTACGCTCTGTAAACACCGGGGCCTCCCACCACTGTCGGATAGACCGGGCAGGCGACTCCTACTCGGTAACCCACGAACATGGGTGCGTGGGGCCCCGGCCCGCAACCCCCAGCTCAACGCCGACGGTCACCCATACCGTCTAGTTCAGCGATGTGCGCATCAGCATCACGCTGTAGGTGTCCCACACCGACAGCGTGAAGTACAGGTCTGAGCCTGACGACCACGGATGGATGTAGGGCGCGTAGATGCCGCCCGGCACCTCGGCGGTGTTCACGATGGTCTTTGCTTGGCTCCACGGCCCTTCGGGCTTGTCGGCGGTGCGCATCACCACGTTGTTGAGCGTGTTGGTGTACAGCATCACGAACTTCTTCAGATGGTCGTTGTAGGCCACCGACATCTCACTGCCGGGCGCCCACACCACCTGCAGCGCCAGATATGGCGTGTTCCTCACCCAGCCGAACGGCGTGTAGTACTCGTAGGCCGAGTTGTCGGCCACCGCGTTCTCCGGAACCCTTGCCAGGAATGGCATTCCACCACGTCCGGCGCCGGTGCCGTAGTTGTAGACATAGCCGCCTGAGCGTACGTAGGCCGCCATCTGGAAGTTTTGGAAGCCCCAGACGAACGGAACTCCCGGCACAGTGTTGAACCAACTGGGCCGAATGCCGCTGCGCGGCACCGTCCAGGTTTCGCCGTTGTCGTCGGAGACGGCGACGGCGGAGAAGTTGGTAGACCACTGACCAGGATTGCCCCACTGACTGACCGACATGAAGTTGACGTACTGACGGTTGCCCACTGAGATCCCCGCCGTGGGAATCACGGTCACCTCGGTGGCCGCCACACCCAGGCTCGCGATCACCTGCCGGGAGAAGTCGGGCCGTTGCTGCGTCACCGGCGACCCGGCGTAGATATCGCCGGCCTTCGGATCGGGAATCCGCATACCGTCGGCCAGGTTTCGGTCCGCGCTGCGGTACAGAACGTTCTTGCGCCACTCCTGGTCCTGCACACTGCAGTTGCCGAAGGTGTCACCGAAGGCGATCAGCACCTGCGGGTTGGTGACCGACCCGTTGTCCCAGACGATGCCCAGATCGGTCCCCGAGATGCCGAACCTCTTGTAGGAATCGGTTTGCGGTCCGGTGAGCCACTGCACCCTGGTGGCGGTGGACGCCGCGGGTGCGGCGGCGGCCCGCGCCGCGGTGTCGGGTGCCACCGCCGCGTCGGCCTGCGCCGGGGTCAGGTTGTTGGGATTGGCGACCGCACCCGGTTTGCGCCCGATCGGTAGGTGCAGAATCGGAAACTTGGGCGTGGTCGACGGCGCCAGTCCGCGTGCGGATGCACCCGGTGTCGGCACCGAACACGGGTCGGCGGCTGCGGGAGCGATCACCACGGCGGGAACCACCAGTGCCGCCACCAGAGCGGACGCGGCCGTCATCGAGGCGAGTCGCGTTGTCGGGGTCATGACACCTTCCGGGGCACGAATCACAGCCCTTCGCAGGGGCTTTGGTTGTCCTACGGGTCCATGACACCGGCCCCGACACACGGCATCTCTTGTGACAGTAGTGATCAAAGTGGCAGAAGTGTCACTAGCGGGATCAGCTGATACCCAGCTGTGATCGTGTCGTGACTTGACCCGTTGGCTGATCTCGAAGTTCTGGGCTTCACGGCCCGGGTGCTGGCCGGTGGGCAGTTGGACAGGCTGAGGGGTCGCCACCCGCAGCAGCGCCCGTCTCGACCGGCTCGGCCCACTCAGCGCCGCCCGTCAGCCGGCTGCACTGAGCACATCGCAGCGGCTCACGTACGGCGACCGGCACGGCGCTCTCCACGAAACATCTGACAAGTCGGTGCCGATTGTGACCAGATGTCCACCGATCCGGCGTGACGACCCTGTAAGTTTGCTCAGGCAATCGGCGGGTCGGGGGGCCAGTGATGCGAAGGGGTACGTCTGACCATGGGTGCGACGAAGAACGCGGCGACTCACATCGGCCGAATCGGCGGCCTTGCGGTCGCGCTCGGCGTCGGTGCAGCGATCGCCGGCGGAGCCGGCGCTGCCTGGGCCGACAGTCCTGACAGCTCCTCCTCGTCGACGTCATCGGACTCGAAGTCGTCGGAGTCCAGGTCGTCAGCATCCAGGTCGTCAGAGTCCAAACGGGCCGCCGACAAGGCCGAGTCGAAGAGCAGCAAGGCCGAGCGCGACTCGAAGCCCGACACCGACGATGGCACCACTGCCGGCGATACCGAGGACGACAAACCCACCAAGTCCGAGAAGTCCGAGAAGTCCGAGAAGTCCGAGAAGAAGAAGCTCTCGCCCAAGCGCACCGAGCGCAAGGCCGACGCAGACGCCGACGCCGACGACAAAGAGTCCTCCGAGCCGGACGACGCCAAGACCGACAGCTCCGGGTCCGCAGTCACCGAGTCCGAGTCCGACGCGGGCACCCCCGCCTCACAGACCATCACCGCGGCCGTCACCGAAAGCGCCACCTCAGACACCGAGGATCCCGTAGACACCTCCGATCCGGGCACTCCCCCGGCATCTGCGCTGACGTCGCTGTTGGGCTGGGTACGCAAAGAGGTCGATCGCAGCTTCGCCTACAACCGGACCCCGTCATCGGCGTCCACCACCTACGCCGCCGCGGCGGTGGTGGACCCGCTGCCCAGCCGGTTGCCGTCGACTCCGCTGGGCTGGGTCACGGGCTCGGGTGTGCGCTGGCTCGACGGGAAACCGGTCAATCCGACGCAGAATACCTCCACCGAATTCGGCATCGGCAGCACCGATCTCGGCATCATGTGGGACGGCGGCACCATCAACGGCCAGCGCTTCATCCACGTCGCGTTCGGTGATTCCTTCCGCGGCCCCAAGATGACGGGCGAGTGGCTCAACAACGTCTTGCTCCTCAGCTACGACCGGGACCTGCAGAACGCCTCGTCTCCCGGCCAGGGCGTCGGGCTCGAGCTGGCCCAAACCGGCCGCGTCCTCTCCCAATTCATCCGCCGCTCCACCACACAGCTGGGCCTCTTCGGCTCCGAGGTGACGGTGATCCCCACAGCGGGCATCCACATCGACGGCACCCAGTACGTGAACTACATGTCGGTGCGCTCCTGGGACACCCCGGGTCGCTGGACCACCAACTACTCCGCCATCACCCAGTTCTACCCGGGTTCCGGCGGCGGCGAGTGGCGCATCGTGCCGTCGACAATCCGCTCGGCGGGTTGGCTGCGTTCATCGACGCCGTACCGTCCCGGTGACCAGAACTTCCAGCAGATGGCCTACGTCTTGCAGCCGGAAGATCAAGTGGCCGAAGGTGATCCGCGCTACCTGTACGCGTTCGGTACGCCCTCGGGTCGGGCCGGCTCGGCGTACCTGTCCCGTGTCGCCGAAGGCGACATCACCGATCTGTCCAAGTACGAATACTGGGACGGCAACAAGTGGGTCCGCGGTAACGCCGCCGTGGCCAAGCCGGTGATCGGCACCAACCGCTCGTCAGGTCTGTTCGGTTTCGTCGTCGACTGGGCCAACGACCCCAAGGTGTTCGGCGGCTACCTGGGCGGATTGTTCGGCGCCAAGACCGGCGGCAACGTCAGCGAGATGTCGGTGCAGTACAACGAATACCTCGGCAAGTACGTGGTGCTCTACGGCGACGGCAACAACAACATCCAGATGCGTGTCGCCGACACCCCCGAGGGCGCGTGGTCGGCTCCGGTGCAACTGGCCAGCTCCGCGGACTACCCGGGCCTGTACGCGCCGATGATCCACCCGTGGTCGGGCACCGGCCTGCTGCAGAGCGGCAGTGGCGATTCGGACTACAACAACCTGTACTGGAACATGTCCATCTGGGGCGATTACAACGTGGTTCTGATGCAGACCGATCTCAGCCCGCTGCACACCGTCGAGGTCTGAAGGCCCACGTCACGATCCGGTCACAGGTCTCAAAGCGGTTGATAACAGGCCGCGTGTGCCCCGCAGATACCGCCGATCGACGCGGTTAGCTGGCCGATGTGACACGGGTACACGCGGGCGACAACTGGTTCCGACGCAAGGCCACCGCACTGACGGTGGCGATGGCCACGGTGGTATCGGGTGTGCTTCTCGGCATGGCACCCGATGCGTCGGCGTTCTCGCGGGAAGGTCTGCCCGTCGAGTACCTCGAGGTGCCGTCGCCGTCGATGGGCCGCAACATCAAGGTCCAGTTCCAGGGCGGCGGTCCGCACAGTGTCTACCTGCTCGACGGCCTGCGCGCTCAGGAGGACTTCAACGGTTGGGACATCAACACCGCCGCCTTCGAGTGGTTCCACGACTCCGGAATCTCGGTGGTGATGCCCGTCGGTGGCCAGTCCAGCTTCTACACCGACTGGTATGAGCCGGCGCAGAACAACGCGGGCACCACCACCTACAAGTGGGAGACGTTCCTGACCCAGGAGCTGCCGATGTGGCTGGCCGCCAACCGTGGCCAGGATCCCAACGGCAACGCGGTGGTCGGACTCTCGATGGCAGGAGGCGCCGCACTCACCCTGGCCGCCTGGCACCCGCAGCAGTTCATCTTCGCCAGCTCGTTGTCCGGCTTTCTGAATCCGTCACAAGGGTTGTGGCCAACCATGATCGGGTTCGCCATGCGGGACGCGGGCGGCTTCCGCGCCAAGAACATGTGGGGCCCGTCCAACGACATCGCCTGGCAGCGCAACGATCCCACCGTCAACATCAACCGGCTGGTGGCCAACCGCACCGCGCTGTGGATCTACTGCGGCAGTGGAATGCCCGCCGAGTTCGACACCGGCAACGACTTCGGCACCAACTTCAGCGCCCAGTACCTGGAGAACATCACCGTCTCCTCCAACAAGGAGTTCCAGCAGAAGTACCTGGCGGCAGGCGGACGCAACGCCATCTTCCAGTTCCCCGCCAACGGCACCCACAGCTGGGGCTACTGGGGTGCGCAGCTGCAGGCGATGAAGCCCGACATGGTCCGCATCCTGACCGCGCCGCCGCCGGCGCTGCCTCCGGTGCCGATGGCGCCCGCACCGGCTCCCGCGCCCGCGGCGCTTCCGGTGCCACCCGCTCCCGCGGCGTTGCCGGCGTCAATCGTGGTGCCTGCCGGCTGAGTCACAGGATCGGCCTGCCGCCGGTCACAGCCACCCTGGCTCCGGAAATGTAGCTACCCTCGTCGGACCCCAGCAGGACGTACACCGGCGCCAGTTCGGCCGGCTGGCCCGCCCGTCCCAAGGGGGTGTTCTCCCCGAAGGACGCCACCTTTGCCGGCGGCATGGTGGCCGGGATCAACGGAGTCCACACCGGTCCCGGTGCCACACTGTTGACACGAATCCCCTTGTCGCCCAACAACTGTGCCAGGCTTGCAGAGAAGTTGGCAATAGCGGCCTTGGTAGCTGCGTACGGGGCCAGTTGCGGCGAGGGCATATCGGAGTTCACCGAGGAGCTGCCGATCACCGCGGAGCCAGGCTCCAGGTGCGGCAGCGCCGCCTTCACCAGGTAGAAGTAAGCGCCGACGTTGACACGAAAGGTGTAATCCCACTCCTCGTCGCTGATCTCGTCGAGCGCGTCGTGGCTCATCTGATAGGCGGCGTTACTCACCAGGATGTCGATACCGCCCAATTCGTTTACCGCACGGTCGATCACGTCGCGGCAGTGGCTGGGCTCCGCAAGATCGCCAGGTACCAGGACACACCGGCGGCCGGCTTCCTCGACCAGGCGCGCCACGTCGGCGGCGTCTTCGTGTTCGTTCAGGTAGGAGATCAACACATCGGCTCCCTCGCGCGCGTAGGCGATGGCCACCGCGCGTCCGATCCCACTGTCACCTCCGGTGATCACCGCCCGTTTGCCGGCCAGCCGCCCGGTGCCCACGTAGCTCGACTCACCACAGTCAGGCACCGGGTCCATCGCCGATTGCACACCTGGCACAGACTGTTGTTGTTCGGGAAATCCCATGTCGAACCCTTTCGGTAACAAGCTGATGTGGTCGACGCCGACAGGTCGCCGTTCGATTCCTCCACGACCGGCAAGGTGCGCGGGGTCTCCGCAAAATGGCTGCTGGCATACAACTCCGCCTACCCGCAGCGGGCCCCTCGAAACAGCTGGCGCGTGGTGCACCGAGTCACAACGTGTTTGATTCCAGCGCTTGGTGGAACCACGACAGCATGACCGAACATGACAAAGCCGACGAGGCACGTAAAGGACTGTTCGACTCAGTCAAGGGAAAAGCCAAAGAGATCGCCGGCGCCGTGACCGGCAATGATTCCCTGACCGCTGAGGGCCAGCTGGATCAGGTGCAGGCCAAACAGCGCCGGGAAGCCACCGCGGTAGACGCCGTCGCGGACGCCGAAGCACACCGGGCGCGCCAGGAGGTCGTTGAAGCCGCCGCCGAGGCGTCCGCACAGCGGCGCGAGGTGCAGGCCGAGTCCGCGGTGGCGGAAACCGCTGTGCGCGCCCAGCAGGCGGCAGCCAAGCGGTCCGCAGAACGGGCAGCCGAAAGCCAGGCGGCCGTCACCAAGGCGCAGGCCGACATCGAGGCCCATCGGGAAACCCAACAGGCCAAAGCCGTGGAACGTGCCGAGCTTTCCGAGGCCACCGATGAGCTCACCGATGCGGTTGAAGAGCACAAAGACGCCGCACTGGAGGCTGAGTCCGACCGGGCCGCTGCCAAGAGCCTGCGTCAGCAGGCCGCTGCACTGCCCGATCCCGACCAACCCTGATCGACGGACCATAGAGGAGTCTCGATGAAGATCACCGACGTTCCGGTTGCGCTGCTGCGACTGCAATATCAACTAGCCCGATTCCCGCTCCAAATGATCGAGCAGCAGGTCGCTGCGCGAGTCGACCCGGAGGCTCCCGGGCGCCTGTTCTACGAACGGTCGCTGGGGACTCTTGATGCCACCGTGGGGAGATTGCTGGGCGATGAGGCCTTGATGGAGCGCGGCGCGGTGCGCATCGAACGCAGCGCGACTTTGGGGGAAGCGGCGCGGCTGGACGCTGAAGCCACCGAGAAGCAGGCGCGAGCCGACGCGACGCGAAACCGTCGGCACCGTCAGGCCGTCGATGACCAGCAGGAGGCCAAGCAGACTCGCGAGCAGGAGGTCGCCACGGCCAAATCCGGAGCCGCACAACGCAAGCGCGATGCCGACAAGGCAGCTCAGAAATCCAAGGCCAGTGCCGAGAGACAGATCGACACGACGGCCGACCAACGAGTGCGCTCCGCCCAGGACTCCCGCCGCGCCAAGCAGGCCACCATCGGCAAGGCAGAACGCGCAGCCGTCGCTGACGCCTCCGAAAGGCTTGAGGACGCACGCGGCATGCGAGAAGGCGCGGAATCCATCCGCGACCAGGCGGACAACATCGAGGAATTGGCCAAGGCGCACAAGCACAGTCGCAAAGGCGCTCCCTGATTCAGCTTGCCGCGGTGTCGACCATGGCCTTGTGGTGCCCGCGGCTCGCGCGGCTCATGACCAGGGCACCGACGGCGCCCACCACGGCGGCCGCGGCCACCACGAACACCGCCGACTCCACCGATGCGAACGCCACCACGATGCCCACCAGCACCGGCCCCGCGGTCTGCCCCACGCTGCGGGCCAGGGCCTCGGAGGCGGTGGCGCTGCCGCGCAGTTCCACGAACCAGCCCACCGCGATCGCCGCCGACAACGGCATCATCGCCCCCAGACAGGTTCCGGCGCACAGCAATCCGATTGCCAGCACCGCCAGCGGGGCGCCCACAGCGGTCAGCGTCGCGTAGGCGATCACGGCCACGGGCAGCATCAGATAGAACACGGTGTAGAGCCGTTCGCGACCGACGCGGCGCAGAACCCGCCGGTTGATCGAACTTCCGGTGAACACGCCGCACGGGATCAGGATCGACAATGCCACCCGCTGCCACAGCTCGAGTTGGTCGGCGTTGTTCTCCAGCAGCACGCTGACACCGTAGTGCGCACCTTGGATCACCAGGCCGAGGATGAAGGCACAGACCAACAGCCACACCATCCTGGCCTGGGTCAACATGGTGCCCACACCGCGCAGCACCGCACCGAGCCGGCTGGCCCAGGCGTGGGTGGCACTGTCGACGGCCACCACCGGCGCCGGCGGTGCGGGCATGAACGTGACCAACAGCAGGAGCAGCACGCCGTAGGCACCGCTGGCGATGAACACCAAGGCCGGGATGTCCAGGTGGGCTGCCACAGCCCCCAGACCCAACGCCGTCGCGGCGCCGGTGGCCATGAACGTCTGCAGCAGCGAGAACCTGCGGTCACGCAGTCCGTCGTCGCCGCGGGCCAGATCGGTCACCAAGGCGAAAGCGCACAACGTGGCCACCCCGGTGGACAATCCACTCAGCGCACGTCCAAGGGTCAGCGACTCGAACGTCACGTGGAAACACATCCACAGTGACACCAGCGCACTCACCAACACCGACGGCACCAGTACCCGACGCACCGGCACCAGATCGAGCAGTGGTCCGGCCAGCAGGCTGGCGGCACCGGTAGCCAGGGGATGCGCGCCGATCGCGATACCGATCTGGGCTTCCGACATCCCGATGTCGGCGCCGATGCCCACAGCGACGGGGATGAACGACAGCTGGGTCAGCGGCGAGAACAGCACCAGCAACGCCGGCGTGACCGCGGTCACCGCTCGTCCGACCGGATTTGTCACCAGAAACCGCCGCTAGCACACATGAATGCAAATGATAGGACTTGTATACGCCGGACCCGCATCACACCCGACGGCATCTCCACTTAGGGTCAAACGGTGACTCGCCTCGACCGCTTCTTCGAGATCTCAGCGCGCGGCTCCAACATCGCCACCGAACTACGGGGCGGAGTCGTCACCTTCATCGCGATGGCCTACATCATCGTGCTGAACCCCATCATCCTGTCGGGCACACCCGACGTCGACGGTGCCGAACTCGGCTTCGCTCAGGTGTCAGCAGTCACGTCGCTGGCCGCCGGGGTGATGACCATCGTGTTCGGGGTGGTGGCGCGGCTGCCGTTCGCCTTTGCCGCGGGCCTGGGCATCAACTCGTTCCTGGCCAGCTCCATCGTGGGTGACCTCACCTGGGCCGAGGCCATGGGCCTGGTGGTGATCAACGGACTGATCATCGTGGCCCTGGCCGTCACCGGCCTGCGCCGGTTGATCTTCGACGCGGTGCCGATGCCGCTGAAGCTGGCCATCACCGCGGGTATCGGCCTGTTCATTCTCTTCATCGGGCTGGTCGATTCCGGTTTTGTCGGCTCCACCGGATTTCCCTCGCCGCCGCTGGGCCTAGGCAAGGACGGCGGTGGGTCCATCACGACCATTCCCACCGTCATCTTCGTGTTCACGTTGTTGGTGACGGGAATCCTGGTGGCGCGAAAAGTCCGGGGCGGCATCCTGATCGGACTCATCACCGGCACCGTTGTCGCGGTGATCGTGGAAGCCATCTGGCATCTGGGGCCAGGTACCGAAAACCCCGGAGGATGGGGTCTGTCGGTGCCCACCCTGTCGGGGTCGCCGTTCGCGGTACCCGATCTGTCACTGGTGGGCGCGTTCAGTCTGGACAGTTTCGGCCGTATCGGCATCCTGGCCGCCATCATGCTCGTCTTCACGCTGGTGTTCACCAACTTCTTCGACGCGATGGGCACCTTCACCGGTCTGTCCAAGCAGGCCGGCCTGGCCGACGAGCACGGTAACTTTCCGCGGTTGCAGTCCGCACTTGTGGTCGAGGGAGCGGGCGCGGTGGTCGGCGGCTCGGTTTCGGCGTCGTCCAACACCGTGTTCATCGAATCCGGCGCCGGCATCGGCGAAGGCGCCCGTACCGGTCTGGCCAGCCTGGTAACCGGCGGATTGTTCTTGGCCGCAATGTTTTTGACACCCCTGGCGGCCATCGTCCCCACCGAGGTGGCGGCTGCGGCACTGGTGATCGTCGGCGCCATGATGGCATCCAATCTCAAGGAAATCGACTACACCGACTTCTCGGTGACGCTGCCGGTGGTGCTGACAGTGACAGTGATGCCGCTGAGCTATTCGATCGCCAACGGCATCGGCGTCGGCTTCATCTCCTGGGTGGTGCTGCGCAGCGCCTCGGGCAAGGCCAAAGAGATCAGCCCGCTGCTGTGGGTGGTGGCCGCCGGCTTCCTGCTGTACTTCGCGCGCGGGTGGATCGACGGCCTGATCGGGGTCTGACGACTCCCCCGGCGAGGCACCCCGTTCCGACCGCGAGTCACCCTGTGGTGAGAATTCGACTGACATCCCGCCCGGGAGTGACTCTCAGTGACGTCTGCGGGGACTACCACACTCTGATGTAGTCGACCAACATCTGCGCGGGGTAGACACCGGCGCTCGGGTCGCCACCGCCGGAGCCGCTGACCGCGAGGTTGAGCACCGGGAACATCTGGAAGCCAGCGTCGTTGAACCGCCAGTTGGCCATCGACCCGGCGGGCACCTCGAAGTACGGCGGCATCCCCGGCACCGGGTCCTTCCAGAACCGGATGCCCGCGGTGTCCCACTGGCAGCGCCACACATGCCATTCCGGGTCGACGACAATGGGATGGTTGGCGGCGGTGGTGCCGTCCAGCCGGGTGTGCACGGTGGATCCCGGACCCCAGCCGCCGTTGCCGAACCACTCCAGCACGTCGATCTCGCCGCCCTGACCGCCCACGTCGTTGAGCATCCAGAACGCCGGCCACGCCCCGGGGGTGAGGCATTCCAGTTTGATTCGGGCCTCCCAGGTGTGACCGATGCCGATCCACTGCCTGCCCTGGATCTTGGCGCCGAAGTACTTGTCCCCTTCGCGGGTGGCGCGGATCACCAGATTGCCCATGCCGTCGAGGTACAGGTTCTGCCGGTCGTCGCGGTACTGGCCCATGTTCTCCGGGCGGTCCCAGAACGCGGGGTTGCGGATGGTCTCCCGAGCCGGCACGACGAACCACTTGTTGTAATCCGGTGGAGCACCCAGTGGCCCGTCGAACTCGTCGGCGAACACCGGCGGCGCCATGATCTCGGCGCCGGGAAAAGGCGGTTCAGCACCCGCACGCGGCAGCTGGGTGGTGCCGGCCAGCAGGCCCAGTCCGGTCATCATCAGCAGGCTGCGGCGATCAAGCATCTCCGCAGAATAGCGATTCGGGCGTGATTCCAACCGCTCACCGACTGGAATCACGCCGAAATCCCTCACTGGGACGGTGCGAGAGATCGCCGTGCACCACTGGCTGTCGTCGTCGATGCCACTGAGCTCCAACGGTTCTCGCCATGGGTTCACACATTCTTGATTCCCTGCTTGCCGCGGGTGGAGCATTGCCGAAGAGTCCCCGCCGGCATGGCGGCGCGGCTAATCCTGAACCGCCTTGGCCACCGCAATGCATGTCGTCAGCCACTCTCGATCCAGCGGGCCGGTGTCCGTCAGCGCCCACATGGCGTTGTGCACCATGCGTATCACCACCCAGGCGCGGGCCCGATCCTCGTCGAACCCGGCGGCCTCCACCACGGCGTAGAACCGCCTACGCACTCCGTCGCGAACATCACCGGCTAGCTCGTCCCACCTGTTCCACAGCAACGGCGCCACCTCGTAGTGCGGATCGCCGTTGAGCGGAATCGGGTCGATCGCCAGCCACGGCTCCCGGTCGGCGGCCAGCACGTTGTCGTAGTGCAGATCGGTGTGTATCAGGACCCCGGTAGTCGATGGGTCTTCGATCAGATCGCGGCTGAGCGACTGCGCCTGCTCCACGAGTCGGCGCGGCAGCGGCGCACTGCGGGGCAGGGTGTCCAGATCGGCGCTGTACTTCCTGATGGCATCCGACAGCCGCGCCAGTTGCGGGAGGGCCGGGACATGCAGTCGGCGGTACAACCCGACGGCGATCTCGCATGCTTCGATGTCCCACAGCTCGTTGAGATCGCGCCGGTGCAGCCGCTCCAGCAACAGTGCGCGGTGGTGCGGGTCCGCGCTCAGCAGGCGAACCGCCCCGTCGCCCGCCCAGCGGCGCAGAGCCAGGTGTTCGTGCTGAGTCTCGGGGTCGGGGAAACCCATCTTGAGCACCGCGGAGGCACCGTCATCGCTGCGGACGGGCAGCACCAACGACGCCCATCCGTGCATGGGCTGACCGTCGGGCGTAAGGTTCCACCGGTCCATCTCACGGTCCAGGAGGCCAGGCAGTTCGTCGACCCAACGCTCCCATTGCGGACCGCGCGCCGCCATCGCGCAGACACCGGCCGGCAGATCGATCACGGCCACCATGCTGCCAGCCCGTCGCTGTTCACCCACGTGACGCCCGGCGTGCACTTGATGTAACACAGAAGTGTCAGACTGACCCGTCCTCACCCCAGGTACTCAGGAGGTAGGTAGTGACCGACACAGCGCAGACACCGTCAGAGTTTTCCGCCATCGATGGCCAGCCGGTCCGGCACGAGCATTCCCGTACCGGCATGTCTGCTGATGCTCTGCGCCGCGCGATCTCCGACCACCTCATGTATTCGATCGGCCGCCCCGCGGCGGCCGTCACCTCCCAGCATTACTACAAGGCACTGTCGCTGGCCATCCGCGATCGGATGCAGCAACGCTGGATGGCAACCACTCAGGACTGGCTGGACCTGTCGAACAAGGTGACCTGCTATCTCTCGGCCGAGTTCCTGATGGGCCCGCAGCTGGGCAACAACCTGCTGAACCTCGGCCTGGAGAAGGAGGCCCGCGCAGCGCTGGCCGAGCTGGGCCAGGACCTCGACGAGATCATCGCGTGCGAGGAGGAGCCCGGGTTGGGCAACGGCGGCCTGGGCCGGCTGGCGGCGTGTTATCTGGACTCGATGGCCACCTTGGAGCGCCCATCGATCGGCTACGGCATCCGCTACGAGTTCGGCATCTTCGATCAGGAGATCCACGACGGGTGGCAGGCCGAAAAGACGGACAACTGGTTGGTGGGCGGCAATCCGTGGGAGATCGGCAAGCCCGACGCCAGCTACTTCGTGTGCTGGGGCGGCAAGACCGAGCAGTACACCGACATCGCGGGCAACCTGCGGGTGCGCTGGATCCCCCGCCGCGTCCTGCAGGGCATCTCCTATGACACCCCGGTCCAAGGGTATGGAGTCAACACCTGCAACACCCTGACGTTGTGGAGCGCCCGGTCGGTCACCCAGTTCGCCCTCGACGCCTTCAACACCGGCGACTTCTACAAAGCCGTCGAGGACGAGGTGCTGTCCGAAAAGGTGTCGAAGGTCCTCTACCCCAATGATGAGCCGGAGGCGGGCAAGCGGCTGCGTCTGCAGCAGCAGTACTTCTTCGTCACGTGCTCGCTGCAGGACATCATTCGCATCCACACCGAGCGTGTCGGGTTGCCGTTGAGTGCGCTGCCGGACAAGTGGGCCATCCAGCTCAACGACACCCACCCTTCGATCGCGGTGGCCGAGTTGATGCGGCTACTCATCGACGAGCACCACATGGACTGGGACGAGGCCTGGCGGATCACCGTTGCCACGTTCGGCTACACCAACCACACCCTGCTGCCCGAAGCGCTGGAGAAGTGGTCGCTGGGATTGTTCGGCGATTGCCTGCCGCGACACCTGGAATTGATCTACGAGATCAACGAACGCTTCCTCGACGAGGTGCGGGCCAAGTTCGGTGACGACGACGACCGGATACGACGGATGTCGCTGATCGGCGAGGAGGGCGGCAAGACGGTGCGCATGGCGCACCTGGCCACTGTCGGCAGCCACTATATCAACGGCGTGGCCGCTCTGCATTCGCAGTTGCTCAAAGACAGTGTGCTCAAGGACTTCTACGAGATGTGGCCGGAGCGGTTCGGCAACGTCACCAATGGTGTGACGCCGCGGCGCTTCCTGGCGCTGTCCAACCCCGGGCTGCGCCAGCTGCTCGACGAGAAGATCGGCGACGGCTGGCTCACCGATCTGTACAAGCTGCGCGGGCTCGAGGGCTTCGTCGATGATCCGGCGTTCCGGGAGCGGTGGCGAGAAGTCAAGCGCGACAACAAGGCCCGTCTGGCCGAGTACGTGCACTCGTCCACCGGGATCGAGCTGGATCCCACCTGGATGTTCGACGTCCAGGTCAAACGCATCCACGAGTACAAGCGCCAGCACCTCAACGCGCTGCACATCATCACGCAGTATCACCGGCTCAAGACCATTCCCGGTTACACCATGCCGCCGCGGGCGTTCATCTTCGGCGGCAAGGCTGCACCGGGGTACTACCTGGCGAAGCGGATCATCAAACTGATCACCGCAATCGGTGACGTGGTGAACTCCGACCCGGACGTCAATCGCTTCATGAAGGTGGTGTTCCTGCCGAACTTCAATGTGCAGAATGCTCACCTGATCTACCCGGCGGCCAACCTCTCCGAGCAGATCTCCACCGCCGGTAAGGAGGCCTCCGGCACCGGCAACATGAAGTTCATGATCAACGGTGCGCTCACCATCGGCACCCTCGACGGCGCCAATGTCGAGATCCGCGAAGAGGCCGGGGCAGAGAATTTCTTCCTGTTCGGTCTGACCGAGGACGAGGTCGAAGGAGTCAAGGCGGGCGGGTATCGGCCGCTGGACTACGTCGACAAGGACCCGGAGCTGGCGGCGGTGCTCGAACTGATCCGCGAGGGGAAGTTCACCCACGGCGACACCGAGGTGCTGAAGCCGGTGTTGGACAACCTGATCTACGACGATCCGTTCTTGGTGCTGGCCGACTACCGCTCCTACATCGACTGCCAGGACACGGTGAGCGCCGCATGGCTCGACGGCGACGCCTGGTCTCGGATGTCGATCCTGAACTCCGCACGCAGCGGCAAGTTCTCGTCGGACCGGGCCATCGAGCAGTACTGCGACGACATCTGGAACGTGACACCCATGAACGTCGACATCTAGCCGGGTCGACGAGGCGGCGACGAAGGAGCCGGGTGGGGGTACCCCCAGCGGAGCGAGGGGGCGGGAGGGCCCGGCTACAGACGGCCTAGCCGGGTCGACGAGGCGGCGACGAAGGAGCCGGGTGGGGGTACCCCCAGCGGAGCGAGGGGGCGGGAGGGCCCGGCTACAGACGGCCTAGAGACTCTCAGACGGCGACGGCGAACCCACGGCTCATCGCGACGCCGGCGAGCAGTTCACGCAACTGCCGCCGGCCGCGGTGCAGCCGCGACATCACCGTGCCCAGCGGGGTACCCATGATCTCGGCGATCGTCTTGTACGAGAATCCCTCGACGTCGGCGTAGTACACCGCCATTCGGTAGTCCTCGGGCAGTGCCTGCATCGCGTCGGCGATCTCGGTGCTGGGCAACTTCTCCAGCGCCTCCACCTCCGCAGAGCGCAACCTCGTCGACGTTGGTACCGCCCGGTCCTCCCACTCGGAGAAGTCGAATCCGTACTCGGCGACGCGGCGCTGCTTCTTGCGATAGCCGTTGATGTAGGTGTTGGTCAGGATCCGATAGAGCCAGGCCTTCAGGTTGGTGCCGGCCTCGAACGTGCGAAACCCGGTGTACGCCTTCAGCATCGTGTCTTGCACCAGGTCCTCGGCGTCGCCGGGGTTACGGGTCATCCGCAGGGCGCCGCCATAGAGCTGATCCAACAGGGGCAGCGCGTCACGTTCGAACCTCGCCGCCAGTTCGATGTCGTCGTCAAATCCGTTGAGCTGTGTCATCCCGACCTCCGTCTCCGTGTGATGTCACCCAATATCGGTGATCCGGAGACGTCGGGTCTGCGGTGCTGTCCCGACAGCTTTGCGGGGGTTTTCCCTACTCGCCGCGGTCTGTCAGGGAGGCGGGCTGTCTCATTCGGCGGTTTCGGCCAGCTTGGCAGCGGCGAAGTCGGCCGCCTGCACCACCATGCCGTCGGAGATGTAGCGGCCGTGAGCGCCGATGTCGCCACCTTCGGAGCACACGAAGTCGTTGGGCACACACAACTCGATGGTCTTCTGCTGGTACAGCGGGCCGATGCTGACAGTCGGCTGCTGGATCATGCTCATGAAGCGGTCCGACGGCGTGCCCAGCAGGGCCACGGCCACCACGTGTTCGGCCACGTCGGCGGGCATCGGCGCAGGCACCTCGGAAGCCGTGACACCTTCCGGCACAATCTCATTGGTGACGAAGCCCATCACGGCCGCACCCTGGGAGAACCCCCCGAGCACCATCTGGGTGTCTGGGCAGTTTGTCGCGATCTCCTGCACATGGGTACTGGCGTCGACGACTCCCTGGACGCCGGTGGGGAAATCCGGGCTGGCCGGGTAGTCGACGGGATACACCCCGACCGACTTGCCACCGACCCGGGCCCGCAGGTCATCAACGAAGGCCTGCCCCATGGCGCCCACTCCGGGTGGTTCGGTGGTGCCGCGGGCGAACACCACCTGGACGTCGGGACAGCCAGGCGGCACAGGTGCCGCTACGGGCATTGCGGGCGGCGGCAGTGCCGGATCGACAGGCAACGGTGCCGGTGGTGCTGCCTGCGGCACGGGGACCGGAACCACCTCTGGTGCCGGGCCGGGGGCAGGCCCCAGAGGCACCGGCACCGGCACTGGCGGTGCGGGTGCGGGGGCGGGCTCCGCGGAGGCCGACGGCAACCCGATCCCGAGCGCCAATGCGGGCATCAGGAGGGCAGCGCTGCAAACACGAGTTAGATGAGCTGACAAACCCATCTATCGATGGTGACACACGTGAGCCGTGAGCGCCCGATGCAGGTCAGATGTTGCATACATCTCACTTGTTTTGCGCAGCGGCGCCACCGACGACGCAAAACCTCAGGTCGTCGTCATCGCGGCGCGCAACTGGGTGAACCGCAAGGTTCCTGGTGGCCCGGCAAGTAGTCAACGGTCCGATACGACGGCGGAGTTGAATTCGTCTCGAAACATGGGATTCAGCCGATTTGTCCAGCCGCCCCGGAGAACGACACACCCGTCAGCGAACTCCGTCTGCTCTCGAGATCTCGCAAGCCCGCTGACGCGTGCGGTTCAGGCCATCCAGTGCGACGTCTGGCTGCGGGCCACCAGCGAGCCGTGGTGAATCACCACCCGATCGGCGGGGGCGTTGGCGATGACGTCGGGCACGCTTTTCCCCCGCACGGCCAGCAGCTCGGCGCGGGCACCCACTCTGGGCCCGGCCTCAGGCAGTCCGAGTACCCGTCGCGACTGGTCGGTCACCAGGTCCAGGGCGACGTCGGGGTGCACATGCCCTGCAACCACCGCCAGCATCGCGGTCTCCAACGCATCACTGCGGCCCAGCGGATTGAACGGATCACGGACGTTGTCGGCGCCGGCGGCCACCGGCACACCAGCAGCACGCAACGCCGCGATCGCGGTGATGCCACGAGGCGTCGCCACCGGGGTGTCGCGGCCCTGCAGGTACAGGTTGGTGATCGGGTTGGCCACCACGCCCATGCCGGAAGCGGCGATCTGCGGCAACAGCGCTGCGAGTTCGTCGGCGGACATGGTGCCCAGCCGGGTGCAATGGCTGGCGGTCCGGTTGCGTCCCTGCGGCCAAAGTCCGGCACGCTTGGCATAATCGCCGACGGTGTGGTGATCGCCGAACAGGAACTCGTCGGTGTGCAGATCCGTTCCCACACCGCGGTTTTCGGCGACACCGAGCAGGCGGTCCAGCTCCGCGACGGGATCGGGTGCGTTGTGCGGTGAGCCACCCACCAGGTCGGCGCCGGCATCCAATGCGGCGTGAAGCAGTTCGTCGCCGGAGTACGCCTTGATGAGAGCGACGATCTCGATGTCCATCAGACCGGCGAGTTCACGACGCACGGCATCGACCGCTCGGATACCCCGCAATGGATCGTCGCCGGCAAGGACGTCGACGTGGGTGCGCACGGCCGTGGTGCCGTTTTGCAGCAGCGCCAGGGCAGCGGCACGGGCCCGCACCCGGAAAGACTCCTGATCGAAGTGCAGCGACCCCGCTTTCCAGGTGGCGATCGCGTCGTGCAGATCACCGAGGTCGGGTTGCAGCGCATCCCAGGACAACGCCTTGTCCAAGTGGGCATGGGGTTCGGCGGGCGCGGTGAACAGCAGATAGCCGTGCAGATCCAGGCCGTCTCGCAACGTGGGATCCGCAGGGGTTACGGAGGTGACGAGACCGTTGGCGATGCGGACGTCCACCACGGAGCCGTCTGGCAGAGTGGCGCCCTGCAACAGTGAAAGTGGTTGTGCGGTCACAGGTCAGCTCCGCCGAGTCCGGATGTACAACCCCGCCACGTGGGCACAGGCCGCCGAGCGTGCGCCGTCGGCGTCGCCGGCTTCGATGGCCGCCACAATGCGCTCGTGCTCACCGACGGCCAGCCGCCTGTTCAGCTCGGTACTCCACATGTCCGAGCGGTACAGGTGCGACTGGCCATCGAGGCGAGCCAGCGCATCCGAGAGCGGACGGTTGCGCGCGGTGTCACGGATCAGGGTGTGGAACTCCAGGTCCAGCTTGGCGTCGCGCTGCCGGTCCGCGGCTTCGTCGAGCATCTCGCGCTGCAGCTGCACCATCTTGCGCAGCTGATCCACCACCGCGCTGCTGGCGATCAGTGTGGCGGTGTGCGCTGCCAGCCCATCGAGTACCTCGCGGACATCGAAGACGGCCTTGACCGCTTCGTTGTCCAACAGCGTCACCCGCGCACCCGCATTGCGAGTGTGGGTGGCCAGCCCTTCGTAGATCAGCTGCTGCACGGCCTCACGCACCGGGGTGCGGCTGACGTTCAACCGGGCGGCCAGGGCGGGCACCGACAGCGGGCTGCCCGGGGACAGCTCACCGTTGAAGATCATCTCCTGCAACGAGTCGTGCACCGACTCGGTGAGTAGCGCGCCGTCCGACGCCGTCATGCCGTTCCTCCTAGTTCCCGGCGGCGGATACCCGCGCCGCCTCCCGCAACACCGCCGCGGGGGCCGCGCCGGTGCGCAGCCCGGCGACTTTCATCGCGATGTTCTCGGCAACGGTAATCGGTGGGTAGCCGATCTCGCCGTCGGCGAGAGTCCCGGGCAGGGCTTCGAGCACCGCGTCGTGGTTGCCGTCGAAGAAGAACGCCGCCGACCGACGGCGCTGGATGCGACCGTCACGCACGGGCGGGTTCACCCGGTGCACCGTAGACATCCACCGGTCGTTGGTCCAGCGCGCCATCGCGTCGCCGAGGTTGATCAGCAGCGCTCCGTCGGCGGGCTGTACGTCATGCCACACCCCGTCGCGGTCGAGTACCTGCAGACCGGGCACCTGGTCGGCCCACAGGATGGTCAGGATGCCGAAGTCGGTGTGCGCTCCCATCCCCTGCAGGTCTGCGCTGATCTCGGCATCACCCTCGGGTAGCGCGAAATTGTTCATCTTCAGCACTTCGATCGAGTGGTCGATCATCGGCGCGAAGTAGCCCGCGGGCAGGCCCAGCGCGTCGGTGAAGGCCACCATCAACACTCGCGCCAGCCGCTGGGCTTCGGCGAAGTACTCCTCGATCCTGGGCTGGAAGCCCGGTGCAGCAGCGGGCCAGTTGTTGGGCGCATAGCTGGCCTCGGGCAGATCCAGGCCGGCGAAGTCGCCTGCCTGGGTCCCGATGGTGAACGCCTCGTAATAGTCGTTCATCTGGTTGGCGGAGATGCCGAGGCTCATACTCAAGGATTCGCTTTTGGGTGGTGAGTAACCGCGATTGGTCGACGGGTCACGTCGATACTGCTTCTTCACGCTCAAGGGCAGCGCGAAGAACTCGTCGAGAGCTTCAGGCAGTCCGGCCAGGGCGCCACTGCTGAGGCCGTGCCCGACGATTTGGATGAAGCCGACCTCCCGGCAAGCCTGGTCAAGCGCAGCGGCCACCTCGGCACACGCCGAATCCGTCCTGGCGTCGCCACCTGCCACGTAAGAGCTGACGTCTAGCACCGGCACGTTGAACACATTCTCTCCCTTCACAGTTGACGACCTGATTCGTGCCAGCGGCCGACGGCCAGCCGGATCACCAGTCCCATCGCGGCGAACACCAGCACCCCGAACACCGAGGCCAGGACGATCGCTGCGATCAAGTCCTCGGATTGCAGCCGCCCGCGGTAGACGTCGAGCAGGGTGCCAATGCCGGGCTGGCCTTTGGCGAAGAACATGTCACCGATGATGGCCCCGACGACAACCAGTCCGGCAGCGGTGCGCACACCGGTCAGGATGGCCGGAAGTGCCGCGCGCAATTCGAGTTTCACCAGCCGGTCCCAGCGTGATGCGCCGGAGATGGTGAACAACTCGTGCATGCCGCGATCCACCGAGCGGATGCCGAAGTGGGTGTTGGTGATGATCGGAAACACCGCGATCAGGACGCACACCAGCGTGCGCGCGGCCATTCCGTACCCGAGCCACAAACCGATCAGGGGGACGATGGCCAGGATCGGGATCACCTGGATCACCACGGCGTACGGGTAGATGAGCTTTTCCAGCCAGCGGGCCTGACACATCAGCACGCCGGTGGCCACACCGGCGATCACCGCGACCGCGAATCCGACGGCTGTCACCTGGGCGGTGACCGACAAAGCGGCCAGCATGGACTGCAGGTGGGTCCAGTCCAAGAGTGAGTTGCGCAGGACGTCGACGGGCGGCGGCAGCATGAACCGCCGGTGCGGTTCCAGCACCAGGTAGCTGACCGCTGACCACACCACCAAACCGACCCCGAGCGACAGCACCGGGTAGAGCACCGCGGAACGGACCCTCTTGACGCGCTTGACTTCTGGTGTTGTCGACGTGGCTGTCACCCGGGCGAACAGACGCGCGGGCACATCGAGAGCGGTCATGCGGGCCTCCCGTGCAGCAGCGCCGATACCTCGGCGGTGTAGTCGGTGAACCTGGTCTCGAAGCGGAGCTCTTCTGATCGCGGGTAGGCGAAGTCGATGTCGACGACGCCGGCGATGCGCCCCGGTCGCGGTGTCATGACCACCACGCGGCTGGCCAGGTACACCGCCTCGGACACCGAATGCGTGACGAACATCGCCGTGAATCCGCGCTGCGTGTGGAGCCGCTGCAACTCCACCTGCATGTCCAGCCTGGTCATCTCATCCAGCGCGCCGAACGGCTCGTCGAGCAGGAGCACCTGTGGCGACAACGTGAGTGCGCGCGCCAGCGACACCCGCATCTTCATGCCTCCGGACAACGTGTTGGGCAGATGGTCGGCGAACTGCTGTAGTCCGACTGCCGAGATTGCCTCTGCGGCGCGCCGTTTGGCCTGGCGTCGCTCGGACTTGCCGAGTTCGGCGCACAATTCGACGTTGGCTCGTACCGATCGCCACGGCAACAGTGTGGGTTCCTGGAAGATGAAGCCGACGGATGCGGTGTCCAGCCGGACCTGTCCGGAGCTGGGCGATTCCAGGCCGGCTGCCATCCGCAGCAGCGTCGACTTGCCGCAGCCGGAGGGTCCGACCACGGCGACGAACTCACCGTCGCAGACGGCTAGCTCAGCATGCTCGACGGCGACGGTGCCGGTGTCGAATCGTTTTGTCACGCCGGTGAATTCGATCCTGGGCCGGGCACCGGGTGGCGATTCGAGCATGGACGCTCTCGGGGAGGGGGCTGACTCCACTGAGACTCCTCACGTTTACATGCAGTTCTACGTCTATTGACAACTTTCAGACTTGATTACATGTATTACGTGCATGTTTCCCTAGGTGAAGCGTGCGTAATCATTTCCGTCAAACATCCAGTACGGCTGGCGTTATCTGGCGATATACGAAACCTTTAACCCGCACGCAACACAGCCCATGATTGCATGTAATTATTCGATCACGGTCGCGTCCACGACCGGGATCGCACACCCGTCGCACACGCCCCCGGAGGAGTAGCCATGTCCCGATCCCGTCTCACCGCAGGGGCCGTCGCCGCCTGCGTCACCCTCGGCCTGTCCGCCTGCGCCTACGGCAGCGACGAAACCCCTGAGGAGACCAGCGTCGAGGCCGCCTCCGACGCGCAGTCGCTGGCCGGCGTCTGCCCGGCGAACGTCGGCATCCAACTGCAATGGCAGCCGCAGTCCGACATGGGCGCGGTATTCGGCATGCTCGGGCCCGGCTACCGGGTGGACACCGAGGAGAAGTCGGTGACCGGCCCGCTGGTGGCTGCCGGCAAGGACACCGGCGTCGACCTGACGCTGAAGTCCGGTGGACCCGCCATCGGCTTCCAGTCGGTGCCCTCGCAGCTCTATGTGGATGACTCCCTGGTGATGGGCATCGTGCACGGGGATCAGCTGATCGCCGCTGCTGCAGACCAGCCCGTCATCGGCGTCACTCCCCTATTGAAGTACAGCCCGGCCATCCTGATGTGGGACCCGGCCAGCCATCCCGACTGGCAGACCGTCGCCGATATCGGCAAGTCCGACGCCACGGTTGTGGTATCCAAGGACCAGATCTTCCCGCAGTGGATGGTGGGCAAGGGAATGCTGCAGCAGTCACAGATCGACACCAGCTATGACGGTGCGCCTGCCCGCTTCGTCGGCGATCCGGCCATCGCCCAGCAGGGCTTCGCCAACTCCGAGCCCTACACCTACGAAAACGACACCCCGTCTTGGGACAAACCCGTGGGCTACAGCCTGATCAAGGACGTGGGCTATGACATCTACGCCTCCAACATGTCGGTGCGCGCCGACAAGCTCGACGAGCTCGCGCCGTGCCTGGAGAAGCTGGTTCCCATCATCCAGCAGTCCGGTGTGGACTATGCCGCGGCGCCCGAGGCAGTCAACAAGGTGATCGTCGACGTGGTCTCCCAGGACAGCACCTACTCCCCCTACTCCGAAGGAGAAGCCGCTTTCAGCGCCGACCTGCTGGTCGACAAAGGGCTGCTGGCAGCCGAACAAGACGGTTCGTTCGGTGTGTACGACTCCGCCCGCACCGCCCGCAACGTCGAGGACCTGCGCGGCGTGCTGGCCGCCACCGGCAACGTGGTGCCCGCCGGAATGACCGGCGACGACCTGTTCACCAACCGCTTCAGCGATCCGTCGATCGCCACCAACTAGAAGGACACCCACCATGACAGAAATGACCGAACTGCAGCGCGAACGAGCGATGGGGGCAGTGGGTGCCGAGAGCGACCGCGAGGTACGGCGCATATCGCTGGTGGACCTGGCGGGCCGCCGCGATGAGATCGCCGACGAGTTGTGGAGTGCAGCAACTGATATCGGCTTCTTCCAGGTTGTCGACCACGGGATCGACCTCGGTAAGGTGCGCTCCGCCTTCGCGATGGCCGAGAAGTTCTTTGCCCTGCCGGAAGAGGTGAAGGCTCGCCGCCCCAAGCGCTTCAACTCAGGATGGGAGCAACTCACCCAGATCCGCCCTTCGGTCGGGGTTCCGGATCAGAAGGAGTCCTACCAGGTCACCCTGTCCAACATGGAGGGGCTCTGGCCAGATGAGCACGAGCTGGCCGGCTTCCGCGCCACGATGCTCGATTTCGAGCACCGATGCTGGACGCTGGCCATGGAGTTGCTGTCGTTGTTCGCCGCGAAGCTGGGCTTCGACCGGGACTTCTTCACCCGCGCTCACGATCCGTCGTCGAGCACCTATCAGAGCACCCTGCGTCTGTTGCACTACTTCGCACTCCCCGTGGAGGCTGACCTGACGGGCGTGTGGCGTGCTGGGGCACACACCGACTTCGACTGCCTGACACTGCTGTTCCAGCGCGACGGGCAGGGCGGACTGCAGGTGTGCCCCGGCAAGGAACGTGACGCCCAGCAGTGGACGTCGGTCCATCCGTCCGAGGACGCCATTACGTGCAACATCGGCGACATGCTGATGCGCTGGAGTGACGACCTGTTGCCGTCGAACTTCCACCGAGTCCGCAGTCCTGGTCCAGCCGATCACCGTGGGGCGCGTTACAGCATTGCCTTCTTCGCCCAGGCCAACAGTGAGGTCACCATCGCGGGCCCGCAAGGCAAGTACCCGCCGATCAGCGCGAAAGACTATCTGCAGCAACGTATCAACGCGAACTTCGCAAACTAGAAACCCGCTCTCACGTACGCCCGGGTGACAACGCATGTCGTCACCCGGGCGGACGACGTCGTCCCGAATTGACGTTTTCGAAGACGACGCTCGGGTATGCCCCCAGACACAAAGCTCGGCCCGGTCGGTCGACGAGCCCGAGGCATGAGGGGAGAGAGGGCCGACCGCAACGCATCAGGAGGTCACGACAATGCCCACGTGGGGATGGATTGCTCTGGCGGTGTTGGTGGTGGTGCTCGTCGGGGTCGCACTGGTGGCGGCCCGCACCCGCAGCTCCAAACACAGCGAACGACTCAAACGACACTACGGTCCGGAGTACGAGCGGGTGGTGGCACAGACGGGCGACCACCACGCGGCCGAAGCCGAACTCCTGGCACGCGAGCGCAAGGTCAAGAAGCTCGACATCGTGCCGCTGTCGGCGGATGCACAGCAGATGTACTCCGAACAGTGGAGAGCGGTGCAGACGGGATTCGTCGACAACCCGACGACCGCGGTCAAAGAAGCCGACATCCTGGTCAACCAGGTGATGCGTGAACGCGGTTATCCTGTCGATGATTTCGATCAACGCGCGGCCGACATCTCGGTGGACCACCCCGGCGTTGTCGAGGACTACCGCGCCGCTCACGGTATCTATCTGTCCCAACAGGGTGGCCGAACCGGGACAGAGATGCAACGCGAGGCGCTGGTGCATTATCGCGCACTGTTTCAGAAGTTGTTGGGAACCGAGCAGGACACGGCAAAGGAGGCCCGAGCATGACCACACCGCAGTACACCAATGAAAACCACCCCGAAGCAGTCGGCCCGTCCGACCGGCAAGTCGACCCGGCGTTCCGGCAGCCGGAGCAGACCACGGAGTTTGATCCCGCTCTGGCCCACCCGGCACCCACTGACGCGCCTCGCGCGGAGAGCGCCCCGGTATCGCAGAACTCCCACGAATCTCTGTTCAGCGAACGGGATCTCGGTGATCTTCGGTCGCGGTGGAGCGATGTCCAGGCATCGTTCGTCGATGACCCCCGCTCGTCTGTGCAGCAGGCCGACGGCCTGGTGTCCACGGCGGTGGAGCAACTGACCGCGGGCTTCTCCCAGACCAGGGCGCGACTCGAAGACCATTGGCAGCGCGGCGAGGAAGCCTCGACCGAGGACCTGCGAGTCGCGCTGCAGCGCTACCGTGACTTCTTCGACCGGTTACTCGCCGTCTAGGAAGCGCAGAGCTCGAATCGCGTGGAATGTCAGCCATTTCGAGGGCTGACCGTCAGGAACATCGACATCCACCCACACCCGACCCGGATGGCCCCTGGTTTGCAGCCAGGTGCCATCCGGACGGCGTGAGTTCCGGATCATCACCGCAGCCGCCGCCATCCTGGTGTCCGACCGGTTGGCAGCCCTGAAGTAGTCAACGGCACGCAGCACGCTGTAGCGCCATCGGAACGGATAGGTGAACTGGTCCACCCAATCGGCCACGGGCTCACCCGTGGACAAACGCTGGAACAGATTGCGCCGCAACAGGTACTCCTCGCCCGCCTGCCGCGCAGCGCGGGTTGACTCGGTCCCACCGCTCGCGGTGTCGAAGGCCAGTAGCCCGATCAGTGAGTTGAGCGTGGAGTGATACGACGAACGCGTCGACCCGTGCTCCCACTCACAGTTCCAGCCGCCATCCGGCAGCTGGTGCTCGACGAACCACTGGGCGATGCCCGCCACATCCGCACCCAGCCACACCCCGTTGGCCAGTGTCCAGGCATTGATGCAACAGTCCACCTCGCCACCCCAATACGGCAGGTTGTCGTACTCCCACCGGCTGTTGGCGGCCAGTCGGTCAGCGGTATCGCCCAGCACCTCGGCGTCGACACCCCACTCCCGCAGGTCCTTGAGCACCCACGTCGTGGCGGTCCAGGGCTGTTCTTCGACGGCTTCGTCGAAGTCGGCGGGAAAGAATGCGCCGCCGGCCCACTGGCCGTCGGGGTCCTGCCGTGCCAACAAGTGCGCGCCGTAGCCCTCGACTGGCACCCGTGCTCGGGTGGCCTCCCATACCTCGGCGGGCTCGTTCAGTAGATCGCGCTGGACCTGCCAGCGCAGAGCCGGATCGGAATCCAGCAGCCAGGCGGCAATCGGGTCGGAGGGCACAACCCGACTGTAATCAGGCAGGATGGCGGTCAGCATGACCGACATCGAGGGGCCTGCCGAACCCAACCGCCGGACACACCTGCTGCGCCTCGCGGTCTTCGCCGGGGTTCTGGCGGTGATGTTCTATCTCGTGACCGTCGCGCAAGTGATCGATGTCGACGCGGTCCGGGGTTTCATCAGCTCCGCCGGACCGGCCGCCCCGCTGGTCTACGTGGTGGTGTCGGCGGTGCTGGGCGCGATCCTGGTGCCGGGTCCATTGCTCGCCGCGGCCAGCGGCTTTCTGTTCGGGCCCGTGGTCGGAACGTTCGCGACCCTTGGCGCCACCGTCGGTACGGCAAGCATCACCAGCCTGATCGGCCGCCGCGCCGGCCGCGAGAGTGCCCGCGGTCTGCTCGGCGCGCAGCGTGCCGACCGGCTCGACGCGCAGATCGCCGGCCGCGGGCTGTGGGCGGTGGTGGGTCAGCGTTTTGTACCGGGGATCTCCGATGCCCTGGCCGCATACGTGTTCGGCGCATTGGGAGTTCCGTTGTGGCAAATGGCCGTCGGCGCCTTCATCGGGTCGGCGCCGCGGGCATTCGTCTACACCGCGCTGGGTGCGTCCATCGGCGAGTTCTCCGCTCCCCTGGCCTACACCGCGATCGCCGTCTGGTGCGTGACGGCCGTCATCGGGGCGTTCGCCGCGCACCGCGGCTGGCGTGCCTGGCGCGGCCACAAGAAGGCCCAACCCGACACGGCACACGAGTCCGAGTAGCTTCGGGCTGAGCTGCACCATGGCGTCTCGGGAATCCTTGAACTGAACGACACATAATCTGCTGCGACGACACGCCGATGCACGTCGCAATAGATTAAGCCTCGTGACAGCTCGGGCAGCTGCAGCACCGACACTCGCAGCAACCCGCCGGGAGGGGTGACAAAAGACGTCGACCCTGCCGCCACCACCAGGCCCTGACGAGCCAGGTTCACCAGCGCGGTCGTCTCGTCCGGCACCTGCACCCAACCTCCACAGCCATCAGGGCACCGTCGCCGGTGTCGAAGTCACAACCCAGTGTCTTGGACTGGAAAGCGCACGCCCCGGTGGCCAGCACCACCGCGGCCGCCTCGATCTGCACTACCTGTCCCGATTTACGCTGCACCGCAACAGCTCCCGACACGACGCCGGAGTCGTCGACGAGCAACTGCAGCGCCGGAGTGTGATCGAGGGCCCGCTCCATCCAGCTACGCCCGGTCAGCCCTGCACCCAGCTTCTCGCGGCTGGCAATCGCGGCGTCTCGAGCCTCCGGTTCGACGTACCAGACCCCGGTGCCCGCCGAGGCGGTGGCGCCGCTGCTGCCGGTGTAGCCCTTGTCGGCCACGACGACGTCGACACCGGTCGACCATCGAGCCAGCCAAACGATCGCCGAGATTCTAATTGCCGCAGGCAACGTCATCGACATCACGCGCGCCCGGGATGGCTGGAGAACGGGCGCTTCAGGCACACCGGAGGGTTCGATCCAAGGCCCTTCTCCCGCGAGACGCAGCCGCCTCGGTGTGACCCGAATCTCGCACGTAGGGCTTGAAACCTCCGCAGATCTACTTAGGCTTGGCTTACCTAAGGAAGGAAGGTGTATGCGGAAGATCCGTGTGGCCGTCATCGGTGCAGGTCCGGCGGGAATCTATGCCTCGGACATCCTGACCAAGGAGTACGAAGCCGCTCAAGTCGACATCTTCGACCGGCTGCCCGCACCCTACGGTCTGGTGCGCTACGGCGTGGCCCCCGACCACCCCCGCATCAAGGAGATCATCAAGGCACTGCGCCGGGTGCTCTCCCGTGACGAGATCCGGTTCATCGGCAATGTGCACTACGGCACCGACATCAAACTGGCCGACCTGCGCAGGCATTACGACGCGGTGATCTTCTCCACCGGGGCACGCGCTGACCGCGTGCTCGACATCCCCGGCGTCGAGTTGCCCGGCAGCTACGGTGCCGCCGATTTCGTCTCCTGGTACGACGGCCACCCCGACGTACCGCGGGACTGGCCGCTGGAGGCCAAGCAGGTCGCCGTGCTCGGCGCAGGCAATGTCGCACTCGACATCGCACGGGTGCTGGCCAAACCGGCCGATGAGCAGCTCACCACCGAGATTCCCGACAACGTGTACCAGGGCTTGAAACGCAACCAGGCCACCGACATTCACGTGTTTGCGCGGCGGGGTCCAGCACAGATCAAGTTCACCCCCATGGAATTCCGCGAGCTGTCGCACTCCCCCAGCGTCGACGTCATCGTCCATCCCGAGGGTTTCGAGATCGACGAAGCCAGCCAAGAGGCCATCAACACCTCCAAGTCCACTCGCCTGGTGGTGGACACCATGCTCAAGTACATGGAGCGTGAGCCGACGGGTGCCCCGCACCGCATCCACATCCACCTGTGCCAGGCACCGGTGGCAATCCTGGGTATCGACCGGGTAGAGGGCCTGCGCACCGAGCGTACAGAACTCATCGGCGACGGAACCGTCCGCGGCACCGGCGAATACGTCGACTGGCCGGTGGACGCGGTCTACCGTGCGGTCGGCTATCTGTCCTCACATCTCGCCGATCTGCCGTTCGACCACTTCGAAGGTGTGGTGCCCAACGCCGGTGGCCGGGTACTGGAGATGGACGGGGTGGAGATGAACGCCACCTACGTCACCGGCTGGATCAAGCGAGGACCCATCGGACTGATCGGCCACACCAAATCTGATGCCGCCGAAACCGTCTCGAACCTGTTGATCGACCTGCCCGGCATCCGTCCGCCGGAGATCTCCGATCCGGACGCCATTTTCGAGCACCTCACCAAGTCGGGCGTCGACTTCACCACGTGGCAGGAGTGGGAACGCCTCGACGCCCACGAGATGTCGCTGGGTGAGCCGTCCGGCCGTGAGCGCGTCAAGGTAGTCCCCCGCGAGGACATGGTGCGCGCCGGCCGCGTGGCGTGACACTCGAGCACCGACACTTCGGTGCGACAGCAGGATTCCCCGTCGTTCTGCACCACGGACTGGTCGGCTCGGCGCACGTCGGTGATGACTGGGCGCAGGCCTCCGCCGATGCCGGCATCCACCTGATCGCGGTGGCACGACCCGGCTACGGGCAGTCACCACCGGTTGAGATGTCCTGCATCGCAGACTGGTTCACCCTCGTCGCACCCGTCCTGGACACCGTGGACGCGTACGCGGTGTGGGGTGTTTCGGCGGGTGCTCCCTACGCCTATGCCCTGGCGGCGCAGGACCCCCGGGTCACCAGGGTGGCCGCCACCAGCGGGCTCGGGCACGTCGCCGATGCCGGAGTCCGGGCCCTGTACAACCAAACCTCCCAGCAGGCGTTCGACTTCTTCCGCACCGGACATCCCGACGAAGTCCGCCGTTACTGGAACGACGCCCTCGGGGGCGGCGTCACTCACGACGCCGGCCGCGAGGCCATCCTGCAGCAGCGCCCCTGGGGTTTCGACCTCGCGGGCATCGGAGTCCCCGTGGCGCTGTGGCACGCCCGCGAGGACACCATGGTGCCGTTCGCCACCGCCGAACGGATGCGCGACACGATTCCCGGGGCTGTCCTGCACGAACAGCCGGCTCCCGCGCACGTCCCCACACTGGACACCGTGCGCGCCGCCCTGGCGTTTCTGGGTGAGTAGGCTCACCCCATGTCGTTTTCACTCCAGCTCAGCGACGACGTGGTCGCCGTCCGCGATTGGGTGCACGAGTTCGCTGCCGAGGTGGTCCGCCCCGCTGCCGCCGAATGGGACGAGCGGGAGGAGACACCGTGGCCCATCATCCAGGAGGCCGCCAAGATCGGGCTCTACTCCCCTGATCTGTTTGCCCAACAAGCCGTCGAGGAGTCCGGCCTGGGCATGTTGACGGTGTTCGAGGAACTGTTCTGGGGCGACGCCGGTATCGCACTGTCCATCCTCGGGACCGGACTGGCCGCGGCAGCGTTGGCGGGCAACGGAACTCCCGAACAGTTGGGCCAGTGGCTGTTGCCGATGTTCGGCACTCCCGAGGAGCCGAAGCTGGGCGCGTTCTGTTCATCCGAACCCGACGCGGGTTCTGACGTCGGGGCCATCCGCACCCGTGCCCGCTTCGACCAGGCCACCAGGGAGTGGGTGCTCAACGGCACCAAGACCTGGGCCACCAACGGCGGTATCGCCGACGTCCACATCGTGGTCGCCTCGGTGTACCCGGAACTGGGTTCACGCGGGCAGGCCACGTTCATCGTCCCGCCCGGGACGCACGGACTCAGCCAGGGCCAGAAGTTCAAGAAACACGGTATCCGTGCCTCGCACACCGCCGAGGTGGTGCTCGACAACGTGCGCCTTTCCGAAGACCTGATCCTCGGTGGCCGGGACAAGTTCGAAGAGCGCATCGCCCGGGTGAAGTCGGGTGCGTCGACGGGCGGCCAGGCCGCCATGAAGACGTTCGAACGCACCCGCCCCACCGTGGGCGCCATGGCCATCGGTGTCGCGCGGGCCGCGTACGAGTACGCACTCGAATATGCCTGCCAGCGTGAGCAGTTCGGTCGCAAGATCGGCGAATTCCAGGCCGTGGCGTTCAAGCTCGCGGATATGAAAAGCCGTATCGACGCGGCGCGACTGCTGGTGTGGCGAGCCGGCTGGATGGCTCGCAACAACGTTGCCTTCGATGCCGCCGAGGGGTCGATGGCCAAGCTGGTGGCCAGCGAAACCGCGGTGTACGTCACCGACGAAGCCATCCAGATTCTCGGCGGCAACGGCTACACCCGTGACTACCCGGTGGAGCGCATGCACCGCGACGCCAAGATCTTCACCATCTTCGAGGGCACCAGCGAGATCCAGCGTGTGGTCATCTCCCGGGCACTCACTGGACTGGCCATCCGCTAGCCCAGCCACCAGGATGGTGGCCATGGAGCACGTCACCTTCATCCCGACCGTCGATCAGCTCAACTACACCTTCGGTGGCGCCGCGCCAGTGATGCGGATCAAACCGGGCACCGTGCTCACGTTGTGGACCGAGGACGCGTACGGCGGGCGGATCACCAGTCGAGACGACGTGGCCAGCGTGGCACTGGACACCGAGGACCTCAATCCGCAGACCGGCCCGTTCTACATCGAGGGCGCCGAACCGGGTGACACCCTGGCCGTGCACCTGGTGGACCTCACGCCGGCCCGAGCCTGGGGCGCGTCGACGCTGATCCCGTTCTTCGGCGGATTGACCAGCGTCCCTGCCAGCCCCACCCTGCAACCCGCCCTTCCCGAGCAGACCTGGATCTACGACTACGACTCCACGCGCCACACCGTGACGTTCTCCGCGCAGCGCAGCGATTTCGAGGTGGCTCTGCCTGCCAACCCGATGCTCGGCACCGTCGGCGTGGCACCGGGACGCCGCGAGGTACGCAGCTCGCTGGTGCCCGATTCGTTCGGTGGCAACATGGACACCCCCGAGATGGCGGCGGGCGCCACCTGCTATCTGGGCGTCAACGTGCCTGGCGCGCTCTTCTCCCTCGGCGATGGCCATTACCGCCAGGGCGAGGGCGAGTCGTGCGGCACCGCGGTCGAGGGTGCCATGCACGTCACCGCGATCGTCGACCTGATCAAGGGCGGTGCACCGGCGTGGCCGCGACTGGAGACCGACACCCACCTGATGGCCGTCGGCTCCGGCCGTCCGCTGGAGGAGGCGTGGCGGGCCGGTCAGGTCGAGATGATCACGTGGCTCGGGGAGCTCTACGGCCTGGATCGCCTCGATGCCTACCAGTTGCTGACCCAGATCTCGCAGGTGCCGATCGCCAACGTGGTGGACACCAATTACAGCGCGGTGACCAAGATCGACAAGCGACTTCTTCCGCCCGTGGCGGCATTCAGCGGTATCCATGCCGAATTCCGCACTGCGGCAGATGCTCTCGGTTCTATCAACTACTAGGAGACAACTACATGGATCTCGGCTTGGCAGGCAAGCGCTTCTTGGTCACCGGCGGCACTCGCGGTATCGGCCGCGCCATCGTCGAGGGGCTGCAGGCAGAGGGTGCGACGGTGGCCTATTGCGCGCGCACCGTCGACGACGAGCACACAGTCCCGGGAGCAGTGGGCACGTCGGTGGATGTGGCTGACAGCACCGCCCTTTCCGCATGGGTCACCGCCAGCGCCGAAGCGCTCGGCGGCATCGACGGCGTGGTGGCCAACGTCAGCGCCCTGGCCATCCCGGAGAACCCCGACAACTGGAAGGCCAGCTTCGAGGTCGACATGATGGGCACTGTCGCACTGGTGGACGCCGCGCTGCCGCACCTGTTGGAAAGCAAGGGCTCCATCGTGACCATCTCGAGTGTGTCGGGACGTGAGATCGATTTCGCCGCCGGCCCCTACGGCACGTTCAAGGCAGCCATCATCCACTACACCCAGGGTCTGGCCTATCAGTTGGCGGGCAAGGGCGTTCGGGCCAACACCGTGAGCCCGGGCAACACCTACTTTCCCGGCGGAGTGTGGCCGTCGATCGAGCAGAACAACCCTGAATTGTTCGCCACCGCACTGGGGCTCAATCCGACGGGGCGTATGGCCACTGCAGAGGAGGTGGCCAATGCCGTGGTGTTCCTGTCCAGCCCGGCAGCCAGCTTCATCACCGGGACCAATCTCCTGGTCGACGGCGCGTTGACCCGCGGCGTCCAGTTCTGACCCGAAACACCGAGGGGCGCCCTGCCACAGGGCGCCCCTCGGTTTGTGGTCTGGGTCAGCGGACGTTCACGTAGACCGTGGTGGTGGTGACCGGACCGAACTGCTTGTCGTCGTCGTGGTTGGCGCCGCTCACGGTGTGGGTGAAGGAGGCTCCTTCGCCGACGGACACCACGTTGGCTTCGGTCAACGGCCGCTCGGACAGGCGGTTGACCACTACGTCGTAGCCCTGCTCTTGCAGCGAGGAGATGGTCGCCTGCGCGTTGGTGTTGCCACTCGGGGCGGCCAGAGCCGGGGCTGCCAGGCCCAGCAAACCTACCGTCAATGCCGACGCGGTGGCGGCAGCGATTCCGAACTTCTTCATTTGTCGCACTTCTCTCTGTTCAATCACTTCGTCGACCGGTCGGTGCCAACGGCATCCCAGTCGCCCTAATTAACCTCGTGTTCACGTGATTAATTCCGAATGCACAAAACCCCGTGACACGGATTCGTGTGAGCGACAACACATCAGGGGTGGTTCCAGTACTGAAGCCACGGCACGGTCGCGAAGATCAGCAGCCACAGGGCGTACACCGCGGCCACGATCGCCGCCCCGCCCAGAGACACCCGCATCGATGCTCCGGCCACCGGATCCAGCCATCGCGCGAACAGACGTGTGGCGAACGGCATCAACCAGTAGGTCATCGCGGCCACGCACACCGACTGTGTGAGCCACGTCGACAGCCACGGATGTGCACCCCACTGCACCCACACCGGGGCGGCGAAGCGGCTCACCGTCATCGCGGTGGGATAGAGCACCAGCACGATCAGCATCGCGGTTCGCCACTTCGGCGTCACGCGCGGCCGCCCGTCCTGGAAACGCAGGATCGAACCGAACGGCGCGTCGACGGTGAAGTCCTTCGTCAGGTTCGCCCGCAGGTGGGGCACGCGGTCGGCGCGTTCGTCGGAGGCCAGCCACGCCGACAACTGGTCATCGGTGTGGAAGCTCAGAATCGACACCCACTGGTCGTGCCCGGGTAGCGGCGGCAACAAGACCAGCGAATCGAATCCGGGATAGTTTGCGGTGGCCGCCGCGATCGCCTCTTCGGCGGCCACGAATCCTGCGGTGCGTCCAGGGATCACATCGTGGCGGAACACCGCGGTGCCCGGTGGCAACCGGTGACCGTCGCCGAACAACAACACCGACGACTTCCCCAGCACCCCGGCGGCACCGGTGAACGCCGCGCGGTAGGCCGGCGAATCCAGCCAGTTGTTCAGGCGCTCGCCGGTGTCGAAGGTGACTGCGACCGCGCGGGCCAGCTCACCACCCTCTTGTGACAACCGCACCGCTCGGAATCCGGGCATGGCGGCAGCCGAGGCGGTGACCTCGTCGCACCAGGATGTCAGCTGCTCAGGCGCCGCAGCGTGCAGCAGGACCACGCCGGTGGCTGCATTGTCGACAGACATGGGTCATTCATAGACCACCGATGCTCAGCCCAGCAGGACCGTGAGCATCAGGTGCCGCAGGATCGCCCGCGCCCGCACGGGGTCGTCGTCGAACAGCCGCCCCATGTCGACGGCGAGTGCGAAGGCGGCGTGGACGGCGAACCGCGCTTCGTCGGGGGTGCAGCCGGGGCGGGCCGCGGCCACCTGACTGGACCAGGCCTCCACGGTGGCGCGCTGGATGTTGTGGATCACCGCGCGGTCCTCGGCAGGCACGTTGGGCCGCTCGGCGTAGTACACGTAGGCCAGTTCGCGGCTGGCTATGGATCGCTGCACATAGGCGTCCACCAGTCCGGTGACCGCTTCGCGCGGGCCGGCCGCGACCGACAGAACGTCGACGGCGTCGCCGGAAACCCGGTCGGCGCCGCGCAGAAACAGTGCCGTCAGGATGGCGCCTTTGCTGTGGAAGAACCGGTAGATGGTCGGTGGCGACATGTCGACGGCAGAGGCGATGTCGTCGACCCCGGTGTCGCGGTATCCCCGTTCGTTGATCAGCACCAGCGCCGCGTGCAGGATCTGTTCGTACTCCCCTGCTGCCGCGCCCACAACACGACGACGTGGTGCGGCCTCCGTGGCTGCGACGGTGGGCAGGTCGGTGTCGCGAATATCTCGAGCGATGCGGTTCATGGTCGCCTGAACGCGCTCGGTGGACAGCCGGGCGTGGTGGTCGGTGATGCTGCCGATGACGCTGAGCACCGCTGATGTCAGGATGGTGCGCTGCTTGCAGGTCAGGTTCGGCCGCAGCGCCGACATGGGCTTCTGCAGTCGCTTGTTCACCAGAGCCATTTGGCCGTCGAGCACCTGCTGGTGCTCGGGCTCCAGAAAGCGGCCTTCCCAGCGGTACATGCCACCGCTGGCGCGATTCTTCAGCGCCGAGTCCGTCAACGACGCGACAGCCAGATCCCAGTTCTGGGCGGCGGCCTCCTCGGGAGCATCCTCCAGGTAGGCGGTGAGCTCGAGGAGATGCTCCCCCATGCCCAGCACCGCTGCGCGGAAGAGGTCGTACTTGCCGGCGTAGTGGCGGTACAGCGACGCCGCCGTCACGCCGACCCGGCGGGCGATGTCCTCCATGCTGACGCCGTGGTAGCCGAGTTCACTGAACGCCTCGGCCGACGCACGAGCGATCTGCTCCTTGCGGTCTTTCGGCCGCGTGCGGCGCTCAGAGCTCACGGGGCTGACGCTGGCCATCTGAATACTTTATAGGTGACCTCGAACTCTGCTGTCGCCCAGAACTTCGCGGGCAGACGTTCAGCAAAACGCCATCATGGTGTGAGCGGGTTTCCCGGACCGTACACGCCGTAGTCGTAGACGCGGGTGCCGTCACCGACGAACCTTGTTGCCGGTGTCATGTCCAACGGCTGCAGGGCCACCTCGATGAAGCACAGCCGGCCAGTGCCGGCGGCCTCGCCCATCGCCGCATCCAACTCGGCGACGGTGGTGCAGACGCGGCTGAGCAGTCGGTCCTCGTCGATGCCGAAGACCCGGGGAACGTCATGGTAGGCCCAGTTGGCGACGTCGTTGTAGGGCGAGTGGGCACCGAGGATAGCTCGCTCGATGGTGTACCCGCGGTTGTTGAGCAGAAAGATCACCGGGTGATGGCCACCACGGATAATGGTGGACAACTCCTGAGCGGTGACCTGGAACGAGCCGTCGCCGGTGCACAGGACGTGACGCCGCTCGGGTTCGGCCACCATGGATCCGAGCAGCGCAGGCAGCGCGTATCCGATTGAGCCCCAGCTTGATTGATTGATGTAGCCGGTGCCAGGCGGCAACGTCATCCCGACGGTGTTCTGCGCCGACGTGCCCGTCTCGGCAACCAGCACATCGCCCGAGCGCAGGAAGTCCTGCAGTCGGGAGAAGAACAGCGCCTGGGTCAGTGCGGTGCCGTCCACCGGGGTGTCGACAGCCGGCGTGGTACTCCACCACGGCTCTCGCGGCGAGATCGCCTCTCGAAGAGCCACAAGAATTTCCGCGATACCGGTGCCGTAGAAGACGTCGGTTCCCACCTGAGTGAAGGTGGGTTGCAACCGCACCATCGGTACTTCGTCGAAGTCCAGCGAAAATCCGCCGGTGGTGACGTCGGAGACGGTCAGCCCGCAGGCGATCATCAGATCGGCGTCCTCGAACACATGCCGGCGGTCCCCACCGGGCAGCATGCCCTGGAACTGCGGGCGTGCGCTGTCGGCGTAGTGCACCGCGGGCAGGGTGCAGAAGTACGGCAGACCGGCAGCGGCGCAGAACTCCTCGATCGCTGCCAGTGCACCGAAACGCACAGCCGGCGCGTCGAACAGCAGCAGGGGCCGTCGCGCCTGCGCCAGCGCCTGCGCAACCGCGGCGACAGCATCGGCGCGCTGCGGACCCGCCGGCATCGGATCCTGCAGCGACAGCACGTCGTCGGGCACTGCGATCTCGACGTGAGCCAAGTCCGAGGGCAGTTCCAGGCGCACCGGCCGCCGCGACCGCAACGCCGTCAGCAGCGCGTGGTCGATCACCTCGACGGCGTTGGCGGGCGATATGGTGGCCGAGTATTCGGTGAACTCCGCGAATGCTCGGTGCACGTTGCGGTAGCCGCCGTCGAGCAGACTGTGGTGCAGCGAAACCCTGCCGAGCACAGCGTGTTCCGGTGGTGAGCCGGAGATGTGGATCAGCGGGATGTGCTCGCAGTAAGCACCGGCAATGCCGTTGAGTGCACTCAGGCAGCCCACGCCGTAGGTGGTGACCAGCACCCCGGGCTTGCCGGAGCGGGCGTACCCGTCAGCGGCGTAGGCCGCGTTCAACTCGTTGCAGTTGCCCACCCAGTGGATACCGGGATGGGCCTCGAGTTGCTCGAGGAAGGCCATGTTGTAGTCACCCGGGACGCCGAAGACGTGGGTGGTTCCGATCTCGGCCAGCCGGCGCAGCAGGAAATCACCGATTTTCACCCGACACTCCTTGCGATGTTGCGGCCCGCGGTGCGGCCGGTGAACAGACAACCTCCGACGAACGTGCCTTCCAGGGAACGGTTCCCGTGGATGCCCCCGCCGCCGAAGCCCGAGACTTCGCCGGCGGCATAGAGCCCGGACAGCGGTTCTCCGGTTTCCCCGAGCACACGGCCCTGTAGATCGGTCTGTAACCCGCCCAACGTCTTTCGGGTGGTGATGTGTAGTTTGACGGCGATCAGGGGACCTGCCTGAGGATCGAGGATGGGACCGGGTTTGGCGACCTTGAACCGGTCCGGCCAGTAGCGCCTGGCGTTGTGGATCGCGGCGAACTGCGGGTCCTTGCTGTACCGGTTGTGTACCTGGGAGTCTCGCGCTTTGATTTCCCGCTCCAGCGCGGCGGCGTCCACGGACATGGCCGCAGCTAGTTGCCCGACCGTCGGCGCGGACACGAAGTCCTTGCCGCGCTCCAGGAACTGTCGGTTGGCGGCGCCGATCCTGGGTCGCACCAATCCTGTTATCGCCGCCCACGCGTGGCGTCCGGTGATTGCCGGGTTGAGTTCTTGGCCGGACATCGCGAACTCCCGGCGGAAGATCGCGGCGTTCATCACCAGCCATGAGTGCGAGTGTCCGGAGTCCATGACGTACCGGACGGCGCCCACGGTGTCGAAGTTGGGGAACAGCGGGGCAGGCAGTCTCCTGCCCGCACCGTCGAGCCACAGCGCGGAAGGTCCTGCCGTGACGTGGATTCCGTGGTCAGGCCAGAGCGGGTCGATGTTGGCAACGCCGTCGGGGTAGAACCAGAGTCGGTTCTCGTTGGCGACCTTGGCGCCGGCCTTGCGTGCGATGGCGATCATCGCGCCGTCGACGTAAGCCGGGTTGCCGCACAGCATTCCGTCGGGGTAGCGCCCGAAGCTCTGCGTGAACAACTCCTTGACCAGGGTCGGATTGCCTCCGACGCCGCCGGTGGCCAGCACGACGGCCGACGCCTGCGCACTGAAGTACCCCACCTCGGTGTTCGTGGACGGCGCTCCGCGGGGGTGCGCCGAGGCGCCCAGCACCGTGCCGTGGACACCGGTGACCGTGCCGTCGGTGAGGTCGAGCTCGTCGACTCGGTGCCGAAACAGGCGTCGCACCAACCCGCGCGACTCGGCGTCGAGCACCCGCGTGGCGAACACGTCGACCAACCCGGGGCCGGTACCCCAGGTGATGTGGAAGCGCGGCACACTGTTGCCAGAGCCGAGTGCGCCACGCCCGCCGCGTTCCGGCCAGCCGGGGATCGGAAACGCGCGCCAGCCGAGACTGCGCAGCCACCGACGCTTCTCACCGGCGGCGAAGTCGACGTAGGCACCAGCCCACTGTCGTGGCCAGTGGTCGTCGTCGGTGAACTGCGCCGAGCCCAGCCAGTCCTGCCAAGCCAGCTCACGTGAGTCGCGGATACCGCAGAGCCGCTGCTCAGGTGTGCCAACCATGAACAGTCCGCCGAACGACCAGTAGGCCTGACCGCCGAAATCCTGAGGCCCCTCCTGGTCGATCAGCAGCACGGTTCTGCCCGATGCGCTGAGCTCGTGGGTGGCCACCAGTCCGGCCAATCCGTGACCGACGACGATCACGTCCGCCGTGAGCACTGTCATCGTGTGCCGAACCTTCCCGTCGTTGCCACCGCGACGGTACCGGCGAGAGTGCAAAAAGAGGCGCCCCCTCGCGGGAGCGCCCCTTTCTCGGGTCGATCGACTACTTCACGGTGACGTAGATGGTCTGTGTGGTCACAGGCACCGAGTAATCACTGCTGCTGGCGTCGGCGGCGACGTTGTGGCTGAAGGCCGGGCCCTTGCCCATCGACACGACGTTCGCGTCGGCCAGTGGGGCTGCGGACAGCCGGTTCACGATCACCTTGTAGCCCTGGTCCTGCAGCGAGGAGATGGTGGCCTGAGCATCGCCACTGCCACTGGGGGCGGCAAGAGCCGGAGCGGCCAGGCCCAGGGCGCCTGCGGTCAGCGCGGTGGCAGCGATGGTGGCAAATCCCAGATTCTTCATGATCAGTCTTCTCTCGTCATGTAGTTTCGTTCCAACCGCGACTCTGCGAGGTGCGGTTCCAGTCGGTTCAGGAGGGGGTTCTGATTCCGATCTGATCGTTGAAACCAGCAGCTCAGGCCGATACATTTCCGTTGGCAGAAAATTGTTGCCGGTTGGCAGTAATTGATCTGTACCCACCCCTGACGCATGTGCACTGTCACCGATCCGGTGAATTATTCCCAGCCGAAATCAGCTCATGGCAAACACATAAAAGACAGTCTGTCGGTTGGTGGCGACGGGCCACCCCCAACCGACCTTCCGTGGGGCACAAGCGGCGCGAGAGACGCCAGTAAACCCGAGTAACGCCTGTTCCATGTCACATCACCCACACACCGCGATCCGTCCCCAACACGCCGCCCCGGGGCGGCACCGGACGGCGTGGGTCGCCTATCTTGGACGGTTCCACGGCAGCGCGGAACGGCGGGAGGGACGGGTAGTTGGACGACAACACGACACTGTCTGCCACAGACCTGCTCGACCTCAACCGCGGAATCCAGAGCTCCCCGACCCTGCGCCTGCTGGCCACCACCAACCTCGGTGTGTACGCCACGCTGATGGAACGTCACCTCAGCGGCGGCGTCGTCCCGGAAACGGAGTTGGTGGTCGCCCTGGAACGCGACCTCGGCGCGGTGCACGACAACGACGCGCAGTCCGGGCTCGGGCTGATCAAGTCCTGGGCCAGCCAGGGCTGGCTGCACCGGGTCGCCGACACCCGATCCGGTTACGAGCGCAACCTCTGCTACCTCACCCAGGAGGCGCGGCGGGCGCTGGACTTCATACGAGGCATGCGCCGCCAGGACACCATCGCCACCGGCGGCTCCATCAACGGCATCGCCTCCCGGCTCAAGCAGGTCGCCCTGCGGGTGGACACCAACCCGGAGCGCATTCGCAGGAGCATCGAGGCCGAGATCGAGGCGCTGCACCGTGAGCTCGACGGGCTCCAATCAGGTGAGATCGAACGTAGCGAACCCGACCTGACGGATTCCTACGACGAGGCCCGCGCCATTGCGCTGCAGATGGAGCGCCTGATCACCGACATCGGCCAGTACGGCACCATGATCGAACAGGCCACCGCCGCACTCGACGAGCCCATCGACAGCAATGTCGAATACCGCGACCGGCAGCGCCAGATGTACGCCGATTACCAGGCCGCCTGGGACTCGCAGGGCCGCGACTCCCACCGTGCCTTCCTGCGGATGGTCAACGATCCCGAGCAGCGCGCCGAGTTCGAAGCCGACGTGACCGCAGTCGCGGAGGCTCTGCCGGCCCTCGACCCGCAGCTGCGCAAGGTGATGGCCGGCTTCTTCGAACTGGTCGGCCATCAGATCGACGAGGTGGAGCGCATCCAGCAGCGCTGCGCCCAGCGTGTCAAGCGTTTCACCGCATTCGGCACACTGGAGCAGAGCCGCGGCGTGGCACGTCAACTCAACGAGGCCATCGGTGCTGCCCGCAACCTGCTCAAGGCCTCTCTGACCGACTCGCGCCTGGAAATCGAGCTGCCCCTGGCGCGGCACGCCATCAGTTCCATTGGCGCACTGAGCTTCCGGATCGGCGACCTGTCCAACCCGAAGCCCGCCCATACCGCGGGCAGCGAGCTGGACCTGTCCAGCTTCGCCGCGCTCACCACCCAGGTCGACGCCCCCGCGATGTCGGACATGATCAACAACGCCATCAAGACCTCCCCGCTGTCGCTGCCCGACGCGGTGGATCTGCTGGACTCGGCCTATTTGGGCCACGTCATCGTGCTGTGGTCGTGGGCACTCAAACAACCGCACGACTCCGAATCCGAGTTGACTCACGTGGTCGAGAAAGTACGGTTCCGATCACTCGACGGCCGTGACCGCGAGATGGAGGTTCCGCGCCTGATGTTCACCGAGCCCATCTCCAGCCTCCAGGGAGTCACCCAGTGACCGAAACTGACATCGATTTCTCGTCGCTGCCCCAGGTCGACCAGAACACCCGTACCCCGCACCAGAAGCGTCCCCGATTCGAGGGCGATGTCAGCGAGTTGCCCGACCGCGCGTGCTGGGCACTGCAGCAGCTGTTGACCCGGCGCTACATCAGCGCCGAGGCCGACCGCGACCTCTACAGCTGGGTACTGGAATATCGCAAAGACCTCACCGTGCGGCTGTCGGAACTGGACCTGCTGCTGCGCCTCGTAGAAGGCGTCGGCGGAGGTGACGGAGTGGCGTTCGTCGAGCAGGCTCGCTACGAATCCGCAAGGGGTGCCAAGCTTTTGCGTCGCGAGCCGCTGGGCACCTACGACTCGATCCTGGCGCTGCACCTGGCGCAGATGATGCGCGCCTCCGGCGACAGCACCGTGCTGATCAGCCGTGACGAGGTCCACGGCCTGTTCTCCGGGGTGCTCAATGACATCGACCGCGACACGGTGACGTTCACCGCTCGCATCGACGCCGCGATCGCCCGGCTGGCTGGTCTGGACATCCTGCGCCGCAGCCGCGACGACGAGGACAGCTACACCGTCAGCCCCGTCATCACCGCGGTCATGACCGCCTCGGTGATCGCCGAACTGCAGCAGCAGTTCGAACTGCTGCTGCGAGGCGGCAGCCCAGAAGTAGAGGTTGAACTCGATGCCTGAGCAGTTCCATCTGTCCCGCCTGCAGGTCATCAACTGGGGCGTGTTCGACGGCTACCACTCCATTCCGTTCAGCGCGGGGGGAGCGTTGATCGCCGGCGCCTCAGGTAGCGGCAAATCCTCTCTGCTGGATGCGATCTCGCTGGGCTTCCTGCCGTTCAACCGGCGTAACTTCAACGCCTCGGGTGACAACTCTGCCGCCGGCTCCAGCGCGGGCCGCCGCACCGTCGACAAGTACGTGCGCGGGGCCTGGGGTCAGCGCAGCGACGGTGGCACATCAAAGGTGATGTACCTACGCGGGGACGGCACCGCGTGGTCGGCCATCGCCGTCACCTACACCAGCAACACCGGTCGGACCGTCACCGGACTTGTGCTCAAATGGCTGACCGGTGAATCACGCTCGGATTCTTCCAGCCGATTCGTGTTGGCTGACGGTGACCGCGACATCGAGGACGTCTGCAACCGCTGGGCCTCGGGGCGCTTCGACAGCGGCGTCTTCAAAGAAGACAGCTGGCGGTTCTCCACCAAGGTGGAGTCGCAATACCTGGCCCAGCTGTACGCCACCATCGGCATTCGCGCCTCCGACGCCGCCCAGCAGCTGCTCGGCAAGGCAAAGTCGCTGAAAAGTGTTGGTGGGCTGGAACAGTTCGTGCGCGAGTTCATGCTCGACGAGCCCGACAGCCTGGCTCGCCTGCCCGAGGCGCTCAAGCAGATCGACCCCCTGGTCGAAGCCCGCGAACTGCTGGCCGTCGCACAACGCAAACGCAAGATCCTCGGCGACATCGAGAAGATCCAGCAGCGCTACGCCTCGGAATCCTCCGACCTGGGCATCATCGACCTGGTGGACGCGCCGATGGTGCGCGCATACACCGACCATGTGCGGCTGCAACAGTGCCCGGCCCAGATCGAGTCGCTGGACAACACCATCGATCAGCTGGGCAACGAGTACGAGGACGTCACCCGATCCCTGAACCTGGCCAAGGCCGAAGCGGATTCACTCAACGCACAGATCAGCGGATCCAGCGCCAGCATCGGCCCGCTGCAGTCACAGGTGCAGGCCGCCGAGGCCCAGGCCGAGGAGATCTCGCGGCGCCGCAACGCCTATGAGTCACTGCTGGAAGTGCAGGGCATCCGTCCGCCCGAGCACGCCGACGACTTCTGGAACCTGCGTGAGGAACTCACCACTGCGGCCACCGAACTGATGGCCAAGCTGGATCGCAGCCGGGAGGCCTCCACCGACGCCGAGTACAGCCAAAAGGTGGCACGGATGGCCCGCGATGACGCGGCCAAGGAACTCAAGCGCGTCGAGCACGTTGGTTCCGCGCTGCCCGAATCTGCGATCGACATGCGTGAACTCATCTGCGCCGCAGTCGGTCTCGATGCTTCCGAGCTTCCGTACATCGCCGAGCTGATGGATCTGCGACCCGAGCACAGTCGCTGGCGGGTCGCGGTGGAGAAGGTGCTGAGAGGCGTCGGCCTGAGGCTGCTGGTGCCCGACCGCCACTACGGCGCGGTGCTGCGTTTCGTCAACGAGACCAACATGCGCGGACGGCTGCAGCTGCACCATGTCCGGGCCAGTTTGGTCGGCAAGACACCAGAGGAGGCTGAGCCGAACACGTTGGCCGGCAAGCTCTTTGTCGTTGACCCCACTCACCCGTGCGCGGCCGAGGCAGCCGAGGTCGTGGCCGCCGCCGGCGACCACATCTGTGTCGACACTCCCGATGTGTTCCCCCGCTTCCGGCGTGCGGTTACCGACACCGGCCTGTACAAGGACTCCGACCGGTTGGCCGTCAAGGACGACCGCCGCCCACTCAAGCAAGCCGACTACATCTACCAGGGTGACGTCCGCGCCAAGATCGACGCACTCACCGTCGACCTGGCCGCGGCCGAGGAGGCGTACCAGAAGGCGCGCCGCGCCGCCGACGACATCGCCGCCGAACGCCAGCAGATGCGCGACCGAGCCGCGGCCAACAAAGCCATCTGTGAACAGTTTCCGCAGTGGAACCACATCGACACCGAGACCGCCGACAAGCACCACGACCGGCTGCGAGAGCAGTTCGAGATCCTGTTGGCCGACCATCCGGACATCGAGGCGCTGTCGGCGCGCTCGGAGGAGTGCTGGGCCGAGATCCAGACACTGATGACCCGCCGCGGCGCCATACAGACTCGGCGCGATGAGCTCGACAGCCGCCGCACCCGGCTGCTGGAGCTCTCCGAACGGCTGCAGCCTGCCTTCGTCTCCGAGCCACTGACCGAACTGTTGCACCGCTACGCCGACGACGTGCCGGTGGCACTCGAGCTGCTCAACCCGGAGCCGCACCGCGAGGCCGTGTTCACCACCATTCGTCGCGAACGCGAGCAGCTGCGTGAGAGCCGCAGGCGTTCCTACGATGAGCTGGCCCGCATTCTCAACACCTTCGACACCGCGTTCCCCGATGCCATCCCCAACGACAGCGACGTGTTCGACGAGCGAGTCCACGACTACGTGGCGCTCTGCCGGCACATCGATGAACGCGAGCTGCCCGAGGCCTACGAGCGGATGATGCGTCTGGTCACCGAGCAGGCGCCGGATGCCATCCTGACGTTGCACCGGGTAGCCGAGCAGGAGACCCGCCGCATCAGCGAGCAGATCACCCGTGTGAACACCGGTCTCGGCGCGGTGGAGTTCAATCGCGGCACCCGTCTGACGCTACGGGCCACCCCGCGGCATCTGACCGCTGTCGCCGAGCTCACCGAGATCGTGAAGGCCATCTCGCGGCGTATCGCCGAGGTGGGCCTGGGAGACAAGCAGGCCATCTTGGATCAGTACGCCGACATCCTTCGGCTGCGCAATCGACTGGCATCCACGGCGCCAGAGGACAGGGCGTGGACCCGTGACGCGCTCGATGTGCGGAACCGGTTCACCTTCGACTGCGCCGAATGGGATGTTCGCAGTGAGGAATTGATCCGCACGCACAGCAATGCCGGCGACAACTCCGGCGGCGAGCAGGAGAAGCTGATGGCGTTCTGCCTGGCAGGCGCACTGAGCTTCAACCTGGCCAGCCCCGCGCAGAACCCGTCGACGGCGGGCGCCGAGGCCGACAACAAGCCGGTGTTCGCACAGCTGATGCTCGACGAGGCATTCAGCAAATCCGACCCACAGTTCGCCCAGCAAGCACTGCAGGCGTTCCGGAAATTCGGCTTCCAGCTCGTCATCGTGGCCACGGTGCAGAACGCCACCACCATCCAGCCCTACATCGACAGTGTGGTGATGGTGTCCAAGAAGGAGGCCACCGGTCGTAATGCCAGGCCCGTCGCGACGGTGGCCACCAAGACCATCTCCGATTTCACCGCGCTGCGCCAGGAGATGACGGCGGCGTCCAAGGTGCCCGCAGTGGTGTGATCAGGGCTGGGCCGGGAGCACACTGCGCCGCCACGCCATGGCTGCGTGCGCCGTGAGCTGGTGGTACATCAGCCAGGACAAGTCGGCGTCACCGACACATCGGTGAGGTTCACCCAACCACGACGGACGTCGGGCGCCGCACTTGAGGCATTCTGATCCCTGCATGGCCGCTCCTTTCGCGCTGCGGCTTCAGATCCAGGATTCCTCCTGCCGGGTCCGCGCGCTCGCCGAGGTAGCGAACACCACACTCACAGCTCGATGAGATTCACTCCTTGATGTAGGGCGTCAACAAGGTCAGCCAGGCATTGTTCAACTTGGTGTATTCGTCCTCGCACCGCCCGGCGCGCTCTTCGGGCAGCAGTTCGTCGTCCACTAGATGGGCGTTCATGTCGGGAGCCGCGCCGTAGGCCCAGCACAACATGTTGAACATCCGGGTCTCGTTGAGCGAATGCTCGTCCGCGAAGGCAGATTCATCGAGTTCGCCGCCCTCGGACATCAACGCGAACATCCGGGCGTCGTCCAGCAGGATATCCACGGTCTCCGGGTCGGGCTGACCGTTGTCGTCGGGGATCAGGAGCATGAACGCGGCAAGCTGGTCGGCCACGTCCTCTTCACGTCCGGTGGTGGGCAACTCGTAGAGGTCGATGACCATGTGCCCCATCTCGTGATAGAAGGTGGCGATGATCTCGCTCAGCGCGGCGTCCACCGGCTCGGGGTCGCCTGCCTCGGTGAACAGGGTCTCGGCGAAGTCCGCGTACTCGTAGCAGAGCACCATCTGCTTGTCTTCGGGGTCCCAGAAGGCATTTTCGGTATCACACTGGCCGCCGATCAAGGGGATGTCGAAGGGCAGCTTGAGCATCTCGTTGGTGCCTTCGGCCAAGCCTTCGAGCACTTCGTTGTCCTGCAGGATCCGCTTGCCGTTGATCGCTTCGGGGCTGGTGGCGTCCTCGTAGCTGATGATCATCTTGCCGCTGTCTGGGACCTCGTCGACCTCGGCGGCTTCGGCGATCGCCGTTTCGGACTCGGTCGACGGCGCGGCCGCCTGCTCGGAGCCGCCGCAGCCGACAATCAGCAGCGTTGTCGCAAACAACGGCACCCAGAATGGACGCACCACGAACGAACCTCCCCAGCGGCGCCGGCCGCTCGCAACCACTACATGAATTCACGTATTGACGCTCAGGAAGATACTGCAGCAAACACCGCGGCGCCACTGCTCTGGCTCCGTGTCGAGTCAAGCCACCAAGGACGATTCGGAGCGCAAGTAACCACGGTCGCGGGCGAGGTCGGCCAGCAGTACGCGTAGCTGCCGTCGTCCGCGGTGCAGCCGGGACATCACCGTGCCCATCGGCGTCCCCATGATCTCGGCGATCTCGCGGTAGGCGAAGCCCTCGACGTCGGCGTAGTACACCACCATGCGGAAGTCATCGGGTAGGGCCAGCAGCGCAGCGGCGATCTGCGTGTCCGGCATGGCCTCCAGCGCCTCGGCTTCGGCAGAACGCAATCCTGTCGACGAATGTCCGGCCTCCTCGGCCAGCTGCCAGTCGGTGATCTGGTCTGTGGGGTACTCCGCTGGGCGCACTCGTTTCTTGCGGTAACCGCTGATGTAGGTGTTGGTCATGATTCGGTAGAGCCATGCCAGCAGGTTGGTGCCTTCACGAAAACGGTGGAAGCCGATGTAGGCGTTGATCATGGTCTCCTGCAGCAGATCTTCGCAGTCGCTGCGGTTGCGGGTCATCCGCATTGCACCGCCGTAGAGCTGATCGAGCATGGGCAACGCCTCACGCTCGAATCGCGTCCGGTCCGTGGCGTTGTCGCCGTGGAGCGTCACCGGAACCAGTTGGTGATCTGCCGAGTCGAGATGTGGTGCCATCGTTGCGCTCCCCTGCCTGGTTCCGTATTCGCTGTGGGCACAATGTTCGTCGCGCAACCCCCCGCGGTCGCCCGTGCTATCCCGAATCCCGAGTACCGGCTAGCCCTACCAATTCCCTAAACATCCCTATTTAGAAACCAATAGGGAGGTTTAGGGTATGTTCGACGTCGTGACCGCGACCCTGTACTCACCCGACGAGGTGGCTGACCTGCTGGGCCTGCACGTCCGCACGGTCCGCGGCTATGTGCGCGACGGCCGACTGCCCGCCGTCCGGATCGGCAAGCAGTACCGCATTTCCGAGGCCGATCTGCGGGCCTTCACCGGCGACGGCGCCGACGCTGCACCGCGTGTCGACACCACCGCCGTCCTGCGGATCTCCGACGCCACCCGCGCGCTCATGGACCGGGTGTCCACGTTGGCGGTGGCCGGCGCCACCGCCGCGTCCACCAGCCTGCAGGTTCATACCACCTACGAGCCGGCTCATCGCCGCCTCACGGTGTTCGCGGTGGGTGACGCCGACGATGCCGCGGCCCTGTTGACGATGGTCAGCGCGCTGGTTCAGGACGCAGCATCATGACCGTCGACGAGGTGCGCGCAGCCCTGCGCGCCGATCTCGTAGGCGCCATGAAGGCCCGCGACGCTGTGCACGTCGCCGCGGTCCGCACGGCGATCGCCGCCATCGACAACGCCGAAAGCGTTGACATCGAGGGCATCACCGCCACCGAAGTGCCACGCCGGGAACTGTCGGACACCGAGGTGCAGGCCATCCTGGCCCAGCACGTGCACGACTACGGCGCCGAAGCGGACGGCTACGACGCTGTGGGCCAGGCCGAGGCCGCCGAGCGCCTACGCCGCCAGGCCGCGCTGCTGCGCCGTCACCTGTAGTGCATCGGGGGTGCGGCGACCGCGACCCTCGATAATGCTCGGCATGGCGATTGTTGCGGCAGTGATCGTGGTCATCACCCTTGTGCTGATGACCACCGGTACAGTTCCGGCGGTACTGGCGCTGCTCTGCGCGCTGGTGGTGGCCGGGCTCGTCGGGATCGCCACGCCCGCCGAACTCTTCGCCGGCCTGAGCAACGGCGGCGTCATCACCATCGCCGCCATGCTGGTGATCGCCAAGGGGGTGCTCTACACCGGCGTGGTGTCGCGCGTGATGTACCGGCTGCTCAACGGCGTCACCTCCTCGACCCAGGCGCTGGCTCGGCTGATCCCCCCCGTCGGCTTCATCTCCGCTCTCATCAACACCACACCGATCGTGGCCATGCTGATTCCGGCGGCCAAGGAACTGGAACAACAGTCCGGCGTACCCTCGCGCAGCGTGCTGTTGCCCATCGCGCACGCCACCACCTTGGCGGGGTCGGCGACGCTGATCGGCACCAGCTCCAATCTGTTGATCGCCGGACTGGCCGCACCCGCCGGGATCGAACTGTCGATGTTCTCCTGGGTTCCGGTGGCGGTGCCCGTAGCGATCGTCGGGTGGGTGGTACTGCTGATCACCGCACCGCTGATGCTGCGCGGACGCACCGAGCCTACCGAGCGCGAATTATCTTGGCGCGCCGAGATTCCGGTGACCAGCCGGGCCAACATCCTCGGCAACACCGCCGCGGCAGTCGGGGTGCGGTCGACACCGGACTTCGACTTGCTCGAGATCCAGCGCTGGGGTGCCCCGATCGATGCCGACTCCCCCATCGAAGACGGCGACGTCCTGATCTACCGGGCCACCGAATCGGGAGTGCGGATGCTGTGGAACAGCCCGCGCTTCGGCCAGACCCGCCAGGATCTGTTCGCGGTGTCCATCGCGACCGAGGAACACGCCACCATCCGCGATCTGGAGGAGAACGACGACATCCATGTGGTTGCCGCGCAAACCACCCAGTTGCTGCGCGACACCACCGCCCATGCCGGCGAGATGTGCCTGGTGACAACACGATCCAGCGATGTGTTGACCGACCACCCGCTGGTGGGGTTGTGGCAGAAGGTCGCCGGCAAGGCGCCGCAGACCAGCAAGACGTGGATTGCGCTGGCCATCCTGGCTGCCGTCATCATGGCAGGGTCGTTGGGAGTGGCCCCCATCGAACTCATCGCCGTCACCGGTGCCGCGCTCATGGTGGTCACCCAGGTGCTGACACCGCGGTCCGCGGTGCGGGCGCTGAACTGGAACATCCTGGCCATCATCGCCGGATCGATCGGACTGGGCACCATCGTGGTGCAGAGCGGCCTCGGCGCACACGTCGCCGAGGCGATCCTGCAACTGTCCAGCGGCAGTACCGCTCTGGTGATTCTGGTGATTGCACTGGGCACCACGCTGCTCACCAACATCGTCACCAATGCCGCGGCAGCCGCCATCCTGACCCCGGTGGCGCTCACCGTGGCCGCCGCGGCAGGGCTGGATCCGGTGGTGTTGCTGACCTTGATCGGCACGTGCATCTCGTTCACGTTCCTCAACCCGTTCAGCCACCAGTCCAACCTGATGGTGATGAAACCGGGTGGCTACACCACAGCGACCTTCTTCCGCTTCGGAATCCCCCTGACGCTGGTATCGCTGGTGACGGTGTGCGGGGTCGGGTGGATCATGCTGTGAGCCTTCACAACTCCTCGACGCTGATGATCCCGTCCTCAATGGCGCGGGCGACCGTTGCAAGTAGGTCCGCACGGCGCTCGCCGGGGTGATGTCGGCGTCTTCCAGGTCCGACAGCTCGTCCTGCAACCTCGGCGACGAGGTCGATGTGGCGCGCTTCGGCACCGTCGATCATTAGTCTCGACGCGGCCATGATCGGATGGTGGAAGGTCGCCGCCTGGTCGAGCAACACGCAAACGCCGCGATTCAATCCGCGCCTGGCGCTGAACCCGCTCGCTCACCGCAAGCTGAGGCCGGCACTGCGGCCGACCTGCTTCATCCGCCCCGTGATCGAATCGTTGACGCCGCGGCCGGTCCGAGAACTGTCGATGTCAAAGCCGAGGCCGTCATCGGCGATAGTCACCGTATCGGGGGTGATGGTTATCCGCGTCGCCTATGAGTGCCGATCGACGTTGTCCGTCGCCTCCCGGGAGGCGGCCGCCACGGTTTTCGCCAGCTCATCAGAAAGCCAGACCTCGGGGAAGCCGGTGAAGACAGCCGGGGTGAGGAGATACTCGGTTTCTGCTGACAGCGCCGAAACCAGTTCGACCCACTGTGGCGGTGGCACCCACGGGTCTTCCCATCGCCCCAAAAGTCGCGCAAGTACCGGCAATGGCGACCGACAGCGGCAGGCTGACCCGGGCAGGCAGTGACACCGAGAAGCTCACCACCGCCGTTCCTGCGATGGCTTGGGGGCAGTGTTGTACGAAGGGAACAACGGATCCTGCACCAGCTGCAGGATGGACACCCATACGGCCACAACGCTGAATGCGTCGACTGCGGTGAAGATCGGACTGTGAGACCGGGTGGCCAACCGGTGTACCGCCCAGCCACCGAGGGCGACCAGCAGCGATCGGGCCTGCGTGGTGGCCTCCGAATTCGGTTCCAGCAGTGTAGTAATCGCGACCAGCAGTTCTCACTGTGTGGCGCGTCAACAGTCCCACCGTGGAGGCGCGGCGCATCAGCTGCCGACCGGAAGCGTCCTCCGTTGCCGCCCGCAGCGGCGACACGGGCCCGGATTCGAGCATCGTCATGCACCAAAGGCTGATCGCCGCAGATTGCCCCGCCGCACCCGACGACATTTGTCGGACCATCAGGATTTGCTGCGTTGGTACGGCATCGCCATTTCGGTCGAATTGTGTACCAATCTTCATCGGATCGATTGTGCTGATACAACGAAAGGATCCAGATCGCTGGAGCCTATCTCGTGATATTTCCCCACGCAATTATTCATGAGGGAATAACATCGGCTGCAAACGACTCGTTGAGGCGCTGCAACTGCGCCGATGGCGCATCGTACCGGCACAAGACCGTAGCTGACTACGAATCCCGGCTGGCCTGTGTCGTTCGAATGACCGACCGGAAAGACCCCGCGGAACCGGATAATACGGCCTATTTCTCGCGATATCGCAGTCTTGCCATTAATGTTGTCCCTCTTGGGGCACTGGGTTTGCGGAATCTGCATCGCTGGTTGGGGGAAGTGTGTTGATGCCTATCGAGCGCACAATGCGGCCCGTCACGGCCGCAATCATCGATGACCACGACGTGGTCCACGCCGGGGTGGAAGCATGGTGCGCCAGAGCTGATCCCCCGTGGAGCTCGTCGGCAACTTCTTGCACCCGAAGGAGTTCCTGGTCGCGTTCCCCGACATACCCAACCAGGTTGATGTGGTTCTCTTGGACCTGCAGATCGACGGCAACCGGCCCGACTTCGAGACGCTGCGCAAGCTCAGCGCGGCCGGTCAGCGAGTCATCGTCTACTCCCACCTGACCGCGGACGAAATAATCCTGAGCAGCCTCGAGTTCGGGGCGGTCACCTACCTTGTCAAATCCGAGGGGCGACTGCACCTCATCGAGGCCATTCACGCCGCAGCCTCCGGCACCCCGTACACCGGTCCCAGGATGGCGAAGGCACTCGCCAATGACCGCACCTCGGGCCGCATCAAGCTGTCGGAACGCGAGATCGAAGTGCTGCGGGCATGGTTCCAGACCGAGAGCAAGGAACTGGTCGGCAAGCAGCTCTACATCGCACCCACCACCGTCCGCACACACCTACAGCGTGCTCGCGCCAAGTACGCCGCCGTGGGGCGACCAGCGCCCACCAAGTCTGCGTTACTGGCACGCGCAGTCGAGGACGGCATACTCAGCCTCAACGAACTCTGAACCGGTCGACGTCGTTCCAACCCGTAAGGGGGGTAACGCTATCTGCTTCAATGCCAGACATAAGGCTTGCGGCCTGCCAAATCGCTTGTTCTGCAGACTTTTCGCATCGTCACGGGACAGTCGACTCAGCGGAGCTGGGCTTCGTGAGTAGACAGACACTCTTGTTTTCTGACCGACGTTGCGGCAACGGTCCCGTGAGCGCCGCAAGCGCAAGCCGACCCCGCCGCCACCGTGCACCAGATCTGAGGCTCAAGCGGGACCAGGACTCCCTCTCCACCAATTCGAGGAATCCATGGGCTGACTGGGTGAACCCGGATGGTTCAGTGCCCGCCTCATCAACCTGCCTCAACCAACGATCCACTCTGGCAACGTTAATGGACAGATCGTGTGTGAACCCGAGATCGTCGGCGCCTGCCCCGGCCCACAATGCGGGTGATCCCAGCTTTTAGCGGACTGGCAGCTTGAGCACCTGATTGGTCTCCGCATCGGCGACATAGACGTTGCCCGCAGAGTCCACGCCCACGCCAATCGGCTTACGCAGCCCCTTGAATGGCAACACCGAATAGGTTCCCGTCGTCAAGTGCACCCGCAGCACCTGCGCGTTGGTGAAATCGCCGACGTAGAGATTGTCCGAAGCGTCCAATGCAATCGCATCTGGGTCGACGGCGTCTTCGCGTAGCACCGTCGTTTGGGTGGACCAGTCCGGGGAGAGCCGGACCACCTGTTTCGCCGTAATGTCCACTGCGTACATGGCGCCATCGATGTCGAACCCAAGCCCGTTGACCAGAATGTTGTTGAACGGCACACGAATTTGCGGACGTTCACCAGCAGCCACTCTGACTGCATCGGCCACGTCGAATCCGTCCGTATACACCTCACCGGTGCTGTCGACAGCCACGGTACCGGGATGGATGACGTTAACCAGCGGCAACACCGTCGGGGAGGTGGACCCGGCCGCAAGTTCGAGCAGCTGCCCGGCACCGAAGTCCACGACGTAGACGTCACCCCCGTCGTTGACAGCAACATCGACTGGCTGGTCGAGTCCTGCGAACGGGAGCACCACCTGTTCTGATGCACCTGCCGGAAGAAACAGAATCCGCGCGTTGAGCATGTCGGCTATGTAGACGTCCCCAGCCGGCGTCACCATGGTGCCTCGCGGACTGGCCAGGCCCGCGAATGGCAAGACGATCTGCGGGCCGTAGCTGATGTGCGGTGCCGGTGCGGCAACGATCGACGTGGCGGGTTCGACATCCACTCCGAAAAGCGCGGCCACGTCATCGGTAGGCTCATCTCTGTTGTCTTGGGGCGCCACCACCGTGCTTGCGGCAATCACCGCGACGGATATGACACCCGCAGCCATGAGTGTTCTGACCCCGAAACGGCGCCCGTCCCGAGTCGGTGTTGCCTCGCCCAAGGCGAAGCGAGCGGCTGCCGCCAGATCCATAACGGTCGAGAACCGAGCGGCAGGGTCCTTGGCCATGCCGCGTGCGATCACGGGATCGAAGCGTTGCGGCACCGAACGATTGAGCTGCGAGGGGCGCGGCGGCGGTGCTGACCGGTGCGCAACAAACTGCGCCGCCATCGTCTCGCCGGTAAACGGCTGCAAACCGGTCAGGCATTCGTAGAGCACGCAGGAAAGTGCATAGACGTCGACCCGTGAGTCGGCCTCCCCAGGTCCGAACTGCTCTGGCGACCGGTAGGCCCACGTCCCCAGCATCAGGCCGGTCGACGTCACCGCGGTTCCATCACCGGCTCGGGCGAGCCCGAAATCGGTGAGGTAGACAAAACCATGCTCCGCAACAAGGATGTTGGCTGGTTTGACGTCACGATGGACCAATTCGTGCCGATGTGCGGCATTCAACGCCGAAGCTACCTGGTCGACAACGGCAACTGCCTGTTCCGGGGCCAACGGCCCCTGCTGCAGAATCGCTCTCAGATCACGCCCGTCGATCAGTCGCATGTCGATGAACAATCGGCCCTCGCACACTCCAAAGTCGTGTATCGGTACCAGGTGTGGGCTGTCGACAGCCGCGGCGGTGCGGACCTCATGGCGAAAACGCCGGACGAACTCGTCGTCGGCGCTGCACTCCTGCCGCAACAGTTTCAGTGCCACCATGCGCCCGGCTGCCGAGTCACGCGCACGCCACACCTCACCCGTTGCGCCTGTGCCGAGCACTTCAACCAACCGGTAACGACCGAGATCCAATGGTGTGCGTCCCTCCTCACGGTACCCGGAGCCGCAACACGCGGAAAGACTCGATGTCCACGACATAGACAGCGCCGGCGCCGTCCACAGCTACGCCCCAGGCATGACGCAGGCCACTGAACGGAAGCTCGGTGACGGTATCGGTCCCGGCATCCAGCTTCAGCACCTTGCCTGCGTCCCGTTCGGTGACATAGACGTTGCCGGCGAAGTCGACTGCAACACAGCGCGGTTTCTCCAAATGGACGAATGGCAGCACGGTGGGCGAGCTGGTGCCAACACGGAGCACGTAGACCTTGGCCTCGTTCAGCGTCGTGGTGACATAGATGTTTCCCGCGGAGTCAGACGCGACACATGACGGCCGCTCCACACCCTGGAGGGGAAGTACCGTCTGTACGTTGGACCCCACCGGCAGCATCAGAACCCGATCATTCAACCAGTCTGCTACATAGACGTTTCCGGCCGCGTCCACCGAGACACCCGTAGGTGCGCTGAGATCGGTGAAGGGCAGCACGGTCTGCAGATTGGACTTCGCCGACAGTTTCACCACGCGGTTACCGGTTATGTCGGACACGTAGACGTCACCCACACTGTCAACCGCGACTCCGCCGCCATTAACCAGGTCGGTCACTGCCAATTCCGTTGGCGCGGTGGCACCGACGGTGAGTTTCAGCACTCGATTCGGGTCGCGAGACACGGTGTAGGCGTTCCCGGCGAGGTCCACAGCGACAGACATCGGCCGCACCAATCCGGTGAAGGGCAGCACTGTCTGAGCGGGTTCAGGCTCCGCGGCAGGCGGTGCAGTCGCAGTGGACGCCGGGGGTGTCGAGCCCTCCGATGTGTCGACGTTCATCACGATCAGGGACCCCACCAACACCGTCGCCGTCACCGTCACCACGACACCAAGCATTTTGGGTCGCCGGTTCCGCGCCTGTCTCGGAGCCATCCGAGTGGGCTGACTCCAGTCCGGCCCACGATCCGCTACCGAGGTTCGCCCACCCGTGACATCACCGGTGCACGCCGCGCGGGCAGCGCCGGCGAGCTCGGCGACGGTCTGATAGCGCTGACCGGGCTCCTTCGCCATTCCCCTGGCGATGACGCCGTCGAACGAGGTTGACAGCCCGAAATGCGACGGGCACGGCGGGGTGGCGGAGCGATGTCCGGAGTACTGGCTTTCCAGGCTACTACCCGGGAAAGGCTTTACACCCGTGAGGCATTCGTACAAAACACACGCGAGAGCGTACCCGTCGGAGCGCGGATCGGAGTCGGCGTCCTCGAAGCGTTCCGGCGCCATGTAAGTCCACGTCCCCATCACCGCACCGGCGCTGGTCACCCGGGTCCCGTCCACCGATCGTGCGATGCCGAAGTCGATCAGGTAGGCGAAGTTGTCCTCGGCCACCAGGATGTTGGACGGTTTGACGTCCCGATGGACGAGGCCCACCTGGTGCGCCGCCCGCAATGCCGAAGCGACCTGCTCGATCACCGAAACGGCCAGCGTCGGCTCCAGCGGCCCCAGATCGAGAATGGATTTCAGATCGCGCCCCTCGACAAGGCGCATATCCACGTAGAGTCGCCCTTCGATCTCGCCGAAGCTGTGGATCGGCACGATGTGGGGTTCGGTCAGCGCCGCGGCGGCCTGCGCCTCGTGCCGGAACCGTCGCTGAAATTCGCCGTCGTGGGTCAACTGGGGCAGTAGCAGCTTCAGCGCCACCACCCGGTCGGTGGACGAGTCGTGAGCCCGCCACACCTCCCCCATGCCACCGCGGCCCAGCAACCCGAGCAGCTGATAACGCCCGATTCTCGTCACCGCGGTGACCCCTTCCCTGTTGCCTCTACGCCGTGAGCGCCGGGCCGATGGTGGTGTCCCACGACTCCTTCATCTCGGCTTCGAACAGACCCCAGGTGTGTGAACCGTCAGGGCGGACCACGTAGGTGATCGGAATGCCTGCCGCGTTGGCCGCGTCAGCGAACACCCTGGTGCTGTCCGCAACCATGCGTTCGATGAAGCCGCCGGTGATGTTCGGACCGAAACCGACTGGTAGCCGGTCAACTTCACCCACTCCGCCCGATCCCGAGGCTGTGACGAACACTGCCACACCAGCTAGCTTCGCGACGTTCTTGGACGGGTCATGGGCGGTCCACAGCGGACCACCGGCGGGACCCCACATGGCGTCGGCACCGGCGCCTCCGCCGATCAGCGACATCGAGACGTTCTGCGGATTATCAGAGGGGTTGAGCAGACCACTGTAAGAGCCGACGGCTTGGTAGAGCCCGGGCATCTGAATCGCATAGTCCACCGCAGTTCCGCCCGTACTCGACAGACCGCCGACCGCGTTCTTGCCATTGGTGTTGTACTCCGCGTCTATCAGCGGCGGCAATTCCTGCGTCATGTAGGTCTGGTACTGCTTACTGGGATCCGCAACCCAATTCGTGAACCAGCTGAACTGACCTCCCAGAGGCGAGACGACGTTGACGTTCTTGTCGGCAAAGAAGCCCTGCACATCCGTCATTCCGAACCAGCTCTTGGTCCCGGGCAGCCAATGGCCACCCGGATCCAGGTTGTCACCGCCGTCGATACCGGGTAGCAGATAGAAGGTCGGCGCACCGGCATCGGGCGCCTTGTACACGTCGTTGACCACTACCTTGTTCATCGACGGCGAGAACACCGACACCTTGTCCCAGCGTTGGTTGACGTGCTCGATTCCTGTGATATGAGCGTTCTGAGGCGGCTCTGCGCCGGCCACGGGAACCAAAGGTGTTGCAATCAGGGCTAGTACACCGATCAAGGCGAAAGAGACAGTGCGGCTCCCCCGCGGCATGCGAATCATCGGCCGATTATGTATTCACCGCGCGGAGCAGGATGTAATCCGTTCGTACGAATCCCGCGGAGATGCCCATCTCCTGCACTCTCGACCGGACTCTCCTGCGCCACCGGCAAACCCGACCGCGACCTCGGGCAGTCTCCTTTCCCTGACGCTGCAACGTGATCAGCCAGAACACCTCGGCGCACGAACGGCCGTAAGCCCGAGCGCAAACGCCTCACTGCGACATGGCTGGACTCGATCCGGACGAAACGACCGCTTGCCCCATCCATTCCGGCCATTTTCATACGTTCGGGGGACGCCAGCCCAAACGCCTCCGTTGCTACGTTGACCCGGACCCTGGATGGCGTGGTGCACGACGACACGCGCACTGAGCAAAGAGGAACGGAATGGCCATAAACCTCGCACCACCTCGACGGCGCACACGCACCATGTCAATGCGTTCGACGGTGATCGCTGGTATCGCCGCACTCAGCGTCGCGACCACCCTTCCCAGCGGGCCGTTGCCATCCGTTGCGGCACAGTCGCCTGCCGCTGTGATCGCACCTTCGCCGCGGGCGTCATACCACGACGTCGACCTGATGGCCTACATCCCGGTGATCAGCGACATCGCCTGGGCTGTCGTCGACGCGGCGTATGCGGTCGACGGGCTTGCCACCGCCGTCGTCGAAACAGCGGCACAGATCACGGAACTTGTTCCGGTGGTGCGAGTTCTGGCCCCGCAGATCAGGTATTTCTTCTACTACCTGGTCGAACCGATTGTGATGTACCCGGTCGAACGGACCGCCTGGTTCGTCGCCACACAGAACCCGGTGTACCTGGTGGAGATCGTCGAGGGCATCGCCACATGCCTGACTGCCTTTGTCAATGCGCAGCGCTGGTACTTCCTCGAGGGTGGATTCTGGCAGTGGCTGAACAGCTCTCCGGTGACACTAGACACTGCGGTGGCTACCAAGGAAGCGGCACCTGGTGTCACGCTGGACACCGAGCTCGTCTCGGCGAGAACGACCAGCGACGCAACACCGGAAGTCTTCACTGCGCCGGAGCTCACTGCAGAGAAGACACCGGTCGAACCCACCACCGAACCACTCACCGAACCCGCACCACTGATCGAGGCCGAGACATCCGAGGACATCGCCGTTCAGACCGACATTGAAACGACGACAACCGAAGCAGTGGTCACCGAGGCACCACGGGACGAGCCCGCCGACGCTGTCGACGAGATCGTGGACGAAACCGATCCAGTGGAGGCGGAGGAGGTACTGGCCGCCGAAGACGAGGGTCAACACACCGAAAGCACCGAGAACGAAAACGAACCCAGCGACACTGCTGCGGCGATCGCACCTGACGACTCCACCCCCGCGAACGAGACCTACACGGACGCAGATACGGAGTCCACGTCGGATGCCGGTACCGAAGCCGCATGAGAGGCGGAGGACAATCGGTTCCTGGGGTCAACGAAGGCCCGTTGTACACGCACGTGCCCGGTGGCGAGACACCTCAGGCAGACCACCAGTAACAGCTTTCGTCGCCGTGGGGCCGGCCGTGATCGCGATCGCGTCCGGGTCGGCGATTGCTCTGAGTCCCGACTGCTGCAAGCCTTCACAACGACGAGGGTCTCACCGATATGCCGGTTCTGGCATCCCGCAAGCGAAACGGCCACCAGAACCATCGCCCGGTGAGGCCGGCAATGCTGGGTACCACGAAAGTGCGCACAATGAAGGTGTCGATCAAGAGTCCGAAGCCGATGGTGGTTCCCATCTGGGCGACACTGATGATTTCGCTGCGTATCAAGGCGAACATCGTGAGCGCAAAGATCAGTCCTGCCGCCGTCACAACGCTTCCCGTACCGTGGAATGTGCGGATCAACCCGGTGCGGATACCGACAACGCTCTCCTCCTTCAACCGAGAGCTGAACAGCAAGTTGTAGTCGGCGCCCACTGCGACCAACGCGATGAAACTGATCGGTGGCACCGACCAGTGCAGGTCGTAGCCGAAGACCGTACGCCAGAAGAGAGCGCTCACCGCGATGGCCGACAGATAAGACACAGCTACTGTCACCACCACCGCCAGCCCCGCTACAGGCGACCTCAACAGCACCGTGACGACGAGCAGAACCAATACCAGCGCGACCACAGCAAGATTTGTGAAGTCATGCCAAACCGAGCCTTCGAGGTCACGTACCACCGAGCCCACTCCGGCCACCTGGACTGTGGCGTCGCGCAACACCCCATCCTTGGTCGCCTGCACAGCAACGGATTCCAACTCCTGCGACAGCTGGGCGCCGTCCGCCCCGAAGACCTCCCCGTCGCTGACCACCAGAATTCGAGTCGCTCGACCGTCGGCGGCGAACAGCAACTCACGCACTCGATCGAATCTCGGGTCCGTCAACGCGTGCTCCGGAAGGTAGAACCCGCCTTCGGCAGAGCCCTTGAAACTGTCCGAAAGACCTCGGGCATAGTCGATGAACTCATCCAGTTGTGGTTTGAGTGAGCGTAACGCTGCAGATGCCTCCGAGATCGAGGCCTCAGTTTTTCGAAGAGCTTGCCGCACATCGGCGACCACAACCGTGGCAGCAGAGATCGAGTTGCCTGCGTCGCGCAAGCCTGCCTCGAGCCGGTCGACTCGGTCGTTGAGCTTAGTCGTGGTGGCCGCCGCGATATCGACAGGCATCAGGAGCTTCTCGACTACGGCGCACAGCGCTGTCTGCGCGCAGTCAGACGTCGAACGTGTGTACTGACGCAAAGGCTGCAGATAGCCGGTCATCGCCGTCGTGTACGCCTCGGGCCCGTCAAGCCACTGGGAGATGTCAGCGGCGACGTCAGAGACGTCGGCCATTCGTGTCTCGCCCTGTGTCAAGCCGTCCTCCAGCCGACCCAGCGCCGCATCGATCTCGGCCAGATCCGCCAGAGCGTCATCGCTGTCTGCCAGGCGATTCGATAGGTCGTCGGCACTGGCGCTCAACTGGTCCGCGATCTGACCGACCTGTGTCGTGATCTGGCTTTCCGGCAGGATCGAACCCGCAGGACGACTCGCAGACTGCACAAGTCGAACGTCGGCGATCTCCAAGATCTTTCGAGTCACGGTCTCGATCGCAATCATGCCTGACGGGGTGCGCAGATCCATGTCGGCCTTGATCGAGACGATCTCGGGCAGGATCCGGTTGGCTGGGAAGTGCCGGTCCATTGCGGCATAACCCAGGTTGGATTCAGTCGTTGGTGGTTGCGCTCGGGCTTCGTTGAAGCTGATGCGGGTGGCCAATGCAGGCAGTGCCAGGATCAGCAACGCTCCGGCTGCGGCAATCATGACGGGCCCAGGCCACCGTGCCACCCCGACACCGAGCCGTCGCCAGCGTCGACGTTCGGCAGTGGCACGGGGTTCTGCCAACCCGCGGCGCGCAGCGAGTGCAAGCAGAGCAGGCGCCACCGTGAGTGCCGACATCAGACCTATGAGAAGGCTTATGGCGCACGGCAATCCGGCACTTCGAAGTAGCCCCACCTGGGCGAAGTCGAGGGAGGCCAGCGCCAGTGCCACCGTCAACGCCGACGCAGCCACCACTGGAGCGACACTGCGGTACGCCTTGTCCAACGCTTCGTCGGCAGCCACCCCTGCCCTTCTGAACTCCTGGTAGCGCCCGATGAGAAAGATCCCATAGTTCGCCACCGCCCCGAGTGTGATCGAGGCAAGCAGATTCTCGGAGAACAACGACAGCTCGATAATCTGGCGGTCACCCAAGAAAGCCACCGCCGGACGGGCCACCGCGAGTGCAACCGCGACGGGAATGAGTGGGATCAGCGAGGTCACCACCGAGCGGTACATCACGACGAGCAACAACGCAATGACAAGAGCGGTCGCCGCTGTGTTGACAATCGCCTCGTTGCCTACGGAAGTGAGCTCGTCAGCGACCGTCGGCCCCGGTCCGCTGACGAAGACGCCCAGACCGGCAGGCGGACCGACATCGGCGACCGAATCGCGCACCGCAGCCACCGATTCCGCTGCTTCAGTTGTACCAAGCTGTCCGCGCAGCCGGAGCAATACGTACATCGCACAACCATCTTCGCTCTGGCTGGCCGAGCGCGAGATGGGATCGCTCCACAGATCGACAACCGAGTCTACGTGAGTGGTGTCGACGTCCAGCCGGTCCAAGAATCGGTCGTAGAAGTCGCGGTCGTATTCACCAAGTTCGGTGTCCCGCTCGAGGACCACGTACGTGAGGTTGTTCGAGGCGGAGTCGGCGAAATCTCTGCCCATGTTCTGTAGCGCGACCGCCGAGGGTGAGTCCGATGGCAGGATGGGGATGGCCTGCTGGCGAACGACCCAACCGATGTGCGGCACCAGCAGATTGCCCAACAGGGCCAGGGCAATCCAAACAGCGAGTACCAGGAACGGATGCAATCGACAGATTCTTGAGGCTCGATCAACATAGTTGGTCATTCGCGTACCCGGAGTGCAGACATCGACACGAACTCGATGCGCCGGCCCGCGATACCTTTACGCGCGTATCTCACCCGCTGAGGTCAACAAGTCTTGCGGCCTGCGTCCGGCGCAGTTTGCCCGATGTCGTCTTGGGCAGAGTGCCCGGTGGAAGGATCCGGACTGTCCGGGGACTGTATCCCACTGTCCGGGTAACGGCCTGGATCACCTCGGACATCATCCGCCGGCAATGGTCGCCGTCGTGGTGCAACGTCGACTCGGCCAGCACTGCGAACCCCTCGCGTGCGGACTCCGACGCTGCAATTGCCACTGCAGCAACGTTGCCCTTGCGAACTCCCGGCACGGTGGCCGCGACACGCTCGATCTCCGTCGGGTGAATGTTGTTGCCGCCGATGATGATGATGTCCTTACTTCGACCACATATGTACAGCCGCATCTCCTGATCGAAGTATCCGACATCGCCGGTGTCGAACCAACCGTCTGGACTGGCCAGGGAAACTTCCCCAGCCTCGGTGACATACCGCTGCGCAATGAACTCCCCTCGGATCTCGATGGCACCGACCTGGCGGGTCTCGAGCTCACCGGACTGTCCTCTGATCCGAATCTCGACGCCGGGCAATGCCGTACCCACAGAGGTGACGGTGATCGATCCCTCGTCAATGTCGGTGGACACCGCTCGCTTCTCAGAGATCAAGGATTCCAGTTCGATTCGGTCGCCATGGGGCTTCTCTCGCCACGGCGTCGTGGTCACGGCGAGCGTGGCCTCCGCCATCCCATACGATGGCGCCGGCACGTGGGGCCCAAGGTGGAACGACGCACCGAGCGCCGCCAGTCGGTGCGTCTCGGCGAAGTTGACCGACTCGCCACCATTGACCGCAACCCGAAGGCTGCTCATGTCGAATGTTCCTGGGGCTGCACGGTCGAGAATGCGGTTCAGTACCGCGTACGAAAAGTCCGGCCCAGCCGTGATCGTGCCTCGGTACCGCCCGATCAGGTCGGGCCACACGCGCGGGTTCCGGATGAAGTGATCTGGAGTGGTCGAGATGACTTCAAGGCCCATGTGCATTGGCCACACCACGAACAGAATCATGCCCATGTCGTGAAACAGCGGAAGCCAACTCACCAATACGTCTTCGGCGGGATCGCACTCCAGCACAGTCTGCATGGCCGCACTGGTGGCGGTCAGGTTCTGGAAGCTGATCTCAACCGCTTTCGGTGCACCGGTTGACCCTGACGTGAGTTGCCTCAATGCAATGTCTGAGTCCGCGGTCGGGGTCGGCGAGATCGGCTTTCCGTGCTCGAGCATCGAGAGCGGAACCACTTCGAGGCCCTCGGCTTCAAGTGGCGGGCCAAAATCAGCGCATGGCTCCCCCACAAAGATGCGGGACGCGTTCAGCATGCGTGCTGCACGCAGGGTGTCTTGCAACCATTGGCCGAGATCAGTTCGGCCCGTGGGTTGTTGGAGAACTGTGACGGCGGCACCACACATCCACGTGGCTTGAGCCAACGGGGCAACATCCCAGGCGTGCCCCGCCAGGATCAACACCGAATCTCCCGGCTTCACCCGACACGCCGACAGTGCACCCGCCATACGTCGAGCCCGGTCTGCAACCTGGCCCCAGGTTTGGTGCCGCGGCGTGTCGCCGACGACAGACAACAGACCTCGCGGTGAGGACGCGGCAGACCGATGAAGGTCGTCGGTGAATCGGCTCACGATGACTCAGGACGCTCGCAGTGCGTCCAGGCGACGATCGATGAAGTCGCCCGCGTCCCCGACTGTACGCATCTCCGGCGCCTCCTCGGACAAGAGTTCCACACCCAGTTCGGCCTCACATGTGAGCATCAACTCCAGCACTCCGAGGGAATCCAGTCCGAGATCGGTAAGAGCCGTCCCTTCATCGAGATGTTCTGGAGGTTGAGGAGTGCATCGCAGGATCGCGGAGCGGATAGCCGCATATCCCTGCCCTCGTTCTTGGTCGGTCATTTGTCCCTCTCCGTGACGACAGAAGTCAATTCAGGTTGTTCATGGGCGATCTCGTCGAGAAACTCGGCTACCAAAGCGACGAACTCGCCAGGCTTCTCGAACATCGGCGAATGGCCGACTGCGGGAATCTCGGTGTAGCGGCACCGGCGGAAATATGACGGCGCGGCTCGCCAGGGTTCCGCGGGAGTGAGGTGGTCGTCGCTGCCCCACACCAGCAGCGTGGGCGCCGCGATGACCGCGAAGTGATGGCGGGCGTCATAGTCACGGGTCAGTCGCACCGATCGCAGCATCGCCAGCTTCTGTCTGCTCGAGGCGTTTATGAACGGCTCGTAGGCCTTGTCTGTGAGCTCCGGGGTAACCAAAGCGGAGTTGTGGAAGAAGAATCGCTTGGCCTGTTCGGCAGCAAAGCTCTTCGACACCGTGTGAAGCTGCGATGAGGACAATGGCAGTGGCTGCTCGCCCAACCCCGCGGACCCAGTCAAGACCAGAGCGCAAACCATTTGAGGTTGTGCCGCAGCAATCTGAGTCGCAACCAGACCGCCCAACGAGTTACCTGCCAGCACCAGCGGTTCGGAGAACGTGTCACGGACCACGGCGGTGACCTCGTCAACAAGTCGCTCGTGGTGTTGCACCTGTGGGTGTAGCCCCAGCGCGTTTGAGAGAACCGCCACGGGATGGCCTTGTTTTGACATTTCAACGGCGACGGGCTCCCACATCCAACTGCCACCGGCCAGGCCCGGCAACAGAAACACTGGGGTGCGCGACCGCCTTGAGGGCTCGTAGAAGTCAATAGGCAGCGATGTTCCTGCGCCCGTTGACTCATCCATGTCGCGACGCTTTCCCCATGCGAGCCTCCCCGGTGTTCCGACATTCGCAACTCTGGCAAAGTGAACTCACTCGATTCTGCGTCCCACATGTCACATGCGCGACAAAATGCAAGATCATCGGATCAAGTCCCTCCGGTATGTCCATGTGGTCGTTGAATTTGCCAGTGGCAAACTGCCTGCAGCACGCAGAATCTAAGTTGCTGACACTTACAATGCATCGGCCGCGGCCCTGCCTGCGATACGTCCCGAGTACACGCAACCCCCCAGGAATGTCCCCTCCAGCGCGTTGTAACCGTGCACGCCACCCCCACCGAATCCGGCGGCCTCCCCGGCGGCAAACAGGCCCTCGACCGGAGTGCCGTCGTGACCCAATGCCCGCGATGACAGGTCCGTCTGAATACCGCCCAGAGTCTTACGGGTCATAACGTGCAGCTTGGTCGCGATCAACGGCCCCGCCGTCGGATCGAGTATGCGGTGTGGCGCCGCGGTCCGGCCTATCCGGTCAGCGATGAACCGCCGAGCATTCCAATAACCCTGTACCTGAGAATCTTTGGAGTAGGGATTGGCCATCTGACGGTCACGCGCCTCTATCTGACTGCGCATCGCGCGAACATCCAGCAGCGGTCGTTCTGTCAGCCCGTTCATCCTCGCAACGAGATCCTCCAGGGTGTCAGCGACAATGAAATCGGCGCCATGCTTCTTGAATGCCTCTACCGGGGTGGGCGCGCCACGTCGCAGCAACCGCTCACGCGCGAACGCAGTAAGGCTTCTGTTGGCGATATCTGGATTCTGATCGGAACCGGACAATGCGAACTCTCTCGCAACTGCTTTCTGGGTCTGGATAAACCAGCTGTGGTCGAATTCAGCGATCTCGGGAGTGGTACGTAAGTAGCGCAGCGTGCCAAGGTTGTCGTAACCGGGTAAGAAGGGCTGTGGTAGTCGCCGCCCGAGCGCATCGAACCACATGGACGATGGGCCTGCCAGTACTCGGATCGCATGCCCCCGCCAGACCGGGTCCCAGTTCTGCACACCCTCGGCGTAGTGCCACATCCGATCTCTGTTGACCACGCGCACGCCCAAGGCGGCAACGATATCGAGCATCCTGCCGTCGACGTAGGCGGGCGCGCCGGTGATCATCGACCTGGGTGCGACACCCATCCGCGGAGACCAGTGCTGTCGCACCGAAGTCGGATTGCCTCCAATGCCACCAGTGGTCAGAATGACACAGCGAGCACTGAAATCGAACTGGCGCAGTATATCTCGATTCGAAGGCTCTCCCCGCCGCGAATCGTCGGGCGCCAGTACAGCCCCACGAACCCCGCATACCGCTCCTGCGGACAACGCCAGTTCGTCAACCCGGTGTCGGTGATGAAACGTGACCAACCCGCGAGCCGCAGCGTCCAGTGCCGAGTTCACAAACGGCTCGAGCACTCCATTCCCGGCACCCCAGGTGAGGTGAAAGCGCGGGACGGAATTGCCGTGCCCGTCGGCACGCAGGTCACCTCGCTCAGCCCAGCCCACCACCGGCAGCAGTTTGACCCCGTGCTCACGTAGCCAGCTTCGCTTCTCTCCTGCGGCGAACTCGACATAGCATCGGGCCCATTGGGCCGCCCATTGGTCTTCACCGTCCAGTCGGTCGAAGGAGGCGCTTCCGCACCAATCACTCCAGGCCAGTTCGACGGAGTCTTTGATGCCCAACCGGCGCTGTTCTGGACTGTTCACCAGAAACAGACCTCCACCTGACCAGAAGGCCTGGCCTCCGAGGTTCCCTCGGTTTTCCTGGTCGAGCACGGCCACCTTCTTGCCCTGGCGGGTCAGCTCATGGGTCGCGATGAGGCCAGCGAGTCCGGCTCCGACGACTATGGCATCTGCGTCCAACGGAAGACCGTCCCCTCAGTCCTGACGGGGGGTACGTGCATGCACTCTGACCTGGTAAGAGGTCGGCGCACGTAACACGAACTTGAAGGCAGGGCTCGGCAGGGTCGGATCACGAGGCTCGAAACTGTAGTTACGGCCGAGGGATCGCAGGATGGCACTGGCTTCGATCCTGGCGAAGGCTGCTCCGATGCAGTGGCGTGCGCCCGCACCGAACGGGAGATAGGCGTACGAATGGCTACGCGCAGACCCCTGCACAGCGAATCTCCCAGGATCGAACCGATGCGGTTGTGGCCAATGGGTTTCGTTGCGGTGCAACAGGTACGGGCTGATGGCGATGATGCTGCCTCCCCGGATGGACAACCTACCAATCGTGTCGTCGACTACCGCCCGGCGCCCCATGAGCCACGCGGGCGGATACAGGCGAAGTGTCTCGGCGAAGAGGTGATCGGTATCGTCGGTGAACTCGTCGACGTCCAGACTCCGCTGCCATTTCCGATACACCTTCGGGTGTTGCGTCAGCAGGATCCAGGCCCACGACAGCGCATTCGCCGTCGTCTCGTAGCCAGCCAACAACAGCGCCGCGATCTGCTCGTAGACCTCCCGGTTGCTGTCGCCCGCGTTGGCGATCACCTCCCGGCGGCACCATCCCTGATCGGGCTCCGCAGCAGCAAGCGAAGTTTCGATAGCCGACCGCAGCCTGGCGCGCACAGGCGCAACGTCGTGGTCGCTGTCAGCCAACAGCGACGACGAGGCATCCAGAAGCTTCCCCAAATCTCGCAGAGGAGCAACGAAGCTGGTGTGGTCCAACCCCAGTAGGTACCTCGTCGTCATCGAGAGCGTCAGATCAGACATGAAATCTACGATGCTGAACCATTGACCGCTTTTGGTGTACTGGTCAAGAGTGTCGCTCGCCCACGCTATGCATTCCCCGGTTACCTGACGCATGGCCGCTGTGTCGCGAAATGCGGGTAACAGGCTGCGCCGTTGACACTTCCAGGCTTCACCATCCGAGGTGAGCAAGCCGTCAGCAATGTGCTCGGCAAAAAAGCGATTCGGAGGAGTGTCCTTTGAGTACCTCGACCCATGCACAAGCACGTGTTTCACAAGATCCGGGCTGTTCAACAAGACATGCGGCCGACCTCCGACAGCAAACCCAACTGCTTCGCGCCCTGTAGACGCCAGCCGGCGCAGGAAAGCCATGTCGCGGCTGCCGCTGCCAACCTCCCGACCATCTCGGCCAGAGGCTATCGTCGCTGTCACCGCGAGTTTGCCATCGTTGCGCTCCGCCCCCATTGATTGTTTGCAATCGTCTCGGTGTCAGCTCTAGAAGCCTGCCCCTGGCTTCACACCGCGTTTTGCCAGAGATTAACACCGGGGACAATTTCCCCGTACTGCTTTCAACCCGTCGCATGATCAAGCTCCACCGATGTTGCAGCTCGGTCATGGCTCGACTCTGAGAATTCATACGAACGGACTACATCACCGTCAGCGAAGTCAGACTTCAGGCCCGATGCTCGGCCACCATCTTCAGGGATTTCGGCGTGATTTCGACCGCTCAGCGACCGAATTCACGCCCGAATCGCGAAGAAGTCAGCGTTGCAGCCAGGCCTCGATGGTGCAGCGGGTGTCGTCGATGTGTGCGGCCATCTGCTGCGCGGCCAGGTCTGGATCACGGGCCTCGATGGCGTCGAGGATCTGCTCGTGGAAGTCGTTGGCGTTCGGTTCCAACCGGCCGAAGATCGCCCCGACCGGCAGCCACATCCGTCGCCGGGCATCGGCCACGGCATCGAGTAACCGTTCGTTCTGAGCCGCGGCGGCGATGCCCATGTGAAACGCCGTATCCAGCGTCTGGAACTCGGTGGTGTGCTGTGCTGACTGATCACCGAGCGCCGTCTGCAAGGCCTGGTCCATCCCGGTCAGCAAGGTGCGCAACTGGCGGAGTTCGGTGGCCCGCCGGCGTTCGGCGGCCAGCCGTGTGGCTCCGGTCTCGACGATGACGCGGTAGTCGAAGGCATCGCGGATCTCGAGCTTGTTCTTGCGCATCTCACGACGCATCGCCACGGGGTCGTATTGCGGAGCCTGCACGATGAAGCCGCCGCCGCGGCCGCGCCGCACCGCGATCAGACCCTCACCTTCCAGTACCGCGACGCCTGAACGCACCGTGGTACGCGAGACATCCAGCATCTCGGCGAGCTCGCGTTCCGACGGCAGCCGATCACCGGGGCGAAACTGACCGAGTTCGAGCGCGCGTCGCATCTGGTCCACCACCAGTTCGTGGGCGGGGATCTGCCGGACCGGGCTCAAAGCCATGGCGGATGAGCTTACCGCACGCGTTCGGCCACCTTCGGTTAAAGTACTAAAAAATCGACCCATACCGGTTTGGAGCCCAATTGCCTTCGCTACCTCTCACGTTCAGTGGCGGGGCGGCGTTGGTGACGGGAGCCGCCTCGGGGATCGGCGCAGCCATCGCCCGCACCCTGATGGGTGCGGGCATTGCCACCATCCGGGTCGACGTACGACTGCCCCATCCCGAACCAGACCGTCAACACCAGTTCTGCTGCGCCGCCGACGTCCGCGATGTCGACCTGCTGGGCACGCTGAGGCATCAGGGCGCACCGGTCAACGACGTGGCCTATGTAGTGAATTGTGCTGGAATTCTTGACGATACCGGATTCAGCGATGTCGACCGCAACACCTGGCTGCGGTGCCTGGACATCAATCTGATGGGCGCCTACAACGTCATCAACACCTTCACCACCGTCTTGCGGCAACGCTCGCCGGCCGCGGTCGTCAACATCACCTCCATCGAAGCAGGCCGCGTGATCGCCCTGTCCAACCCGGACCCCACCCCGCACTACGCCGCGTCGAAGGCGGGACTGCACATGCTCACCCAGTCGTCGGCGCGCGCGCTGGCTCCTATCCGGGTCAACAGCGTCGCGCCCGGTTTCGTCGCCACGCCCATGGCCGCCACCCACGGCGATACCTCCACTTTCCCAGCACAATTGGCGGACCGGGTGCCGGCCGGGCGGTTCGCCGCACCAGAGGAGATCGCGAACACCGTCGCGTTCCTACTCAGCGATCAGGCGTCCTACATCACCGGCAGCGAATTGCGCGTGGACGGGGGGTTCCAGCTGACATGACGGTCGACTTCGAACCCTCACTGGGGCGCAACGCACGCAGTGGCACGTGGACCGAACTGGCCAAAGGCACCTTCGCCGCGGCGCTGGACCATCTCGATGACGGTGAGACTGCCGCCGCACTGGTCGAAGTCGCGGTACTGGAAGCCGAGGAACTCCTCGACGTCTACGAACGCTGGCCCGCCGCGACCGCGGACTGGATCCTGGACCACGGCGTCGCCCCGCAGGCACTACAGCAGGGGATGGATCGCCTCACTTCACTCATCGGCACTGACGCCATGGCCGGAATCGCCTCGCACTGGCCCGAATTCACTTCGGCAGTCGAACGAGCCGCCTACGCTTGTCGCAGTGGGGATCCTTCGGCCGGTGCCGCCATCACCGCCGCCCACCACATCTGGCAGCGCATCCACGACCACGCTGTCGACCGAGTGTCCGGCCTGATCGACCTGGCGGTACGCCTGGTCGGCGAAGACCAGCTGGGTGCGCTGTGGGATTTCCTGATGGCCGACTGGTACGACGTGCACACGCGCAAATACGACCTGTCCGCGCAACCATGGACCACCTCCGCGCATCAGCTGATGGTGGCCATCGTCGACGGCTTCCACGCCCATCTCACCGGCACCGCCCGCGCCGGTGACATCGAGATCCTCACCGAAGACGACCGGGTCGGGTTCCGCTTCGCCCCCTGCGGTTCCGGCGGACGCTCCCTCGATGAGCGGATCACCGGCGGAACACCGCGCGCCGCAGCGCCATTCAACTTCGCCATCACCACCGAGAAGCACGACTTTGCGTGGAACACCGTCGGCATCTGCTCCTACTGCGTGCACTGCTGCCAACTCAACGAGGTCATGCCGATCGACCGTTTGGGTTTTCCCACCCGGGTGATCGACGCACCGGTGTGGACACCCGAGAAGCCGGTGACGACCTGTACCTGGTGGGTGTACCGCGATCCGTCCCTGATCCCCGATGCGGTGTATCAGCGGGTGGGTCGCACGAGGGGCACCCCATGAGCCGCCGCGTGCCGATGACGCAGATCGAGGTACCCGACTACGACCACGGACTGCGCGGCAAGATGATCCGCACCGAGAAGAGCCGCAAGCCCGGCCTGGCGTTCTGCACCATCGTCTACGGGCTGTCGCTGGTCGACGACGTGGCCGACACCCCGTTCAGCAGCGCCGCCAACGGCTATCCCGACGCGCTGTTGGTGGTCGACGAGGGCACCCGGGTCGAACTGCCCTGGCGATCCGGGGTGGACGCGGTGATCGCCGACCTGGACTGCGGTCTGTCACCGCGCACGGTGCTGAACTCCTTGATCAAGCGATACCACCGGCAAGGCCTGACACCTGTGCTCGGCTTCGAATTCGAAGTCTGGCTCTACCACGATGACCGGACACCTCTGGGCCGCACCGAGAATGCCTACAGCCTGACCCGTTGCACCGAAACCGAGGACCTGTTCGGCGAATTCGTCTTCCGTATGCAGCAGATCGGCGTCGAGATCGAGATGGTGCACAGCGAACTTGGGCCAGGGCTGTTCGAGTTCACCCTGTCTCCCGTCCCTGCGCTACAGGCCTGTGACAGCGCCGCCAGAGCCCGGCAGTACCTGCGCGACCTGTGCGCGGAGAAGGGACTGCACGCCAGCTTCATGGCCAAGCCCTACCCCGACAAGTCCGGCGCAGGCGGCCATGTGCACTCCAGCCTGGTGCGCGATGGTGTCAACATCCTCGCCACCGGCCCCCGGTCACTGTCCGCAGAAGGCAAGCACTACCTGGCGGGTGTGTTGGCGACGATGTCCGATGTGACGCTCTTGTTCAACCCGTATGTCAACTCCTACAAGCGCATCGACCCTGAGATGTTCACCCCGCACCAGTCCAACTGGGGCGACGACGACCGTGGCGCGGCCTGCCGGGTGATCCTCGGTGATCTGCCGTCGTCACGGATCGAGCACCGCCGTCCTGGCGCCGACGCCAGCCCGTATCTCAGTGCCGTGGCACTGTTGGCCGGCGGGCTGCGCGGTCTCACCGAGAAGCTGGACCTGCCCGAGCCGGTGCCCCTGCCGGGTGATCTGGGCGCTGCGTTGGATCGGTTCGAGTCCGCGGTGTGGCTCAGGGAGGCGCTGGGCGAGGACTTCTGCCTGTCGTATGTCATCACCCGCCGTGCCGAACTGGAGCGCTACCGCACGTGGCTGAAGACCACCATCACCGACTGGGAACTCACGCGACACCGGGAGCATCAATGACCACCGAGGAGTTCGAGCAACTGGTCACCGACGGAGTGATCAACACCGTCATCTGCGCCACCCCCGACCCGTTCGGCAGGCTGGTCGGCAAGCGCCTCACCATCCCGGCGTTCCGGTCGTTGGGACTCAGCGGTGACGGGATCAACGCCAGCAGTTTCGTGTTCGCGGTGGACCTCGAGATGAACCCGCTGGAGCTGCCGGTGTCCAGCGCCGAGAACGGGTGGGCCGACATCCGGCTGGTGCCGGACCTGGCGACGTTGCGGCGGGTGCCATGGGAGCCGCATGCCGCGCTGGTGATCTGTGATGCCTACGGCGCCGACACCGATGAACTGCTGGCGGTGGCGCCGCGCACCATCCTGCGGCGTCAGGTGCAGCGGGCCCGGGCGAAAGGCTTCGAGCTGCAGTTCGCCTCGGAGCTGGAGTTCTACCTGGCGGAAGTGGCACCGAAGCAGGCGTGGGAGCAGGGCTACCAGAACCTGCGGATGCTGGCCGATTACCGCTCGGACTACCAGATGGTCCAGGCCGCCCGCGATGAATGGTTCATCGAGCGGATCCGCAACCAGATGCCGGAGTTCGGCGTGCCCGTGGAATCGTCCAAACCGGAGTGGGGCCTGGGTCAGCAGGAGGTCACCCTCGACTACTGCACCGCCCTCGAGATGGCCGACCGCCATGTCCTGTTCAAGTACGGCATCAAACAACTGGCCCACAATGCGGACCTCACCGTCACGTTCATGGCCAAACCGAAGATCGACGAGGTGGGCTCGTCGTGCCACCTGCACGTCAGTCTGTGGTCCACCGACGGCGAGCCGCTCTGCTGGCAGGACGGGATGTCGCCGGTCTTCGGGTCGTTCGTGGCGGGTCAACTGGCGCATGCTTCAGACCTGACACTGATGTTCGCCCCGACCGTCAACTCTTACAAGCGCTTCCAACCCGACCAGTTCGCCGGTACCGCCATTGCACTGGGTCATGACAACCGCTCGTGTGCGTTCCGGTTGGTGGGGCACGGTGCATCGTTCCGGGTGGAGAATCGCATCCCAGGTGCGGACGTCAACCCTTACTACGCCTACGCCGCCACCATCGCTGCAGGCATCGACGGCATCGACCGTCAGCTGCCCACCCCGGGCATTTTTGATGGAAATGCCTGGACCCATGAAGGTTTCGCCGGTGTACCCACCTCGCTGCACCGCTCGCTGGAGCTGTTCGGCACCTGTGCACTGGCCAAGGATGCATTCGGCGCGCAGGTGTTCGACCACCTGGTGGCTTCCAGCGCCGCCGAACTGACCGCTTTCGACTCTCATTGCGTCACCGACTGGGAGACGCGCCGCTACTACGAACGGATCTGAGAAGGACATGCCGATCGACCCGATCGCCCAGAAGATGCTCGACGACACCAAAGCATCCGGGCGACCCAACGCCCACCTACTGCCCGTCGAGACCGCGCGGGAGAACTTCGAAGCGACATTCGGCGCACTGGCCAAACCGCCGATCGCCGCGGTGCAGGATGTGACGATCCCGACGCGCGACGGCGTGGGAATCCCCGGGCGGCTGTACCTGCCGGTGGTCGGGACCGCGTTGCCACTGACGGTCTACTACCACGGCGGAGGTTGGTTGCTGGGCAGCATCGACTCCTACGACGTGGTGGCCCGCCTGCTCGCCAACGCCTCCGGCAGCGCGGTGCTGTCGGTCGGATACCGACGCGGGCCCGAGGCGAGGTTCCCCACCGCCGTGCATGACGCCGTTGACGCTCTGGCGTGGGCAGTGAGCGCCGACCTCGGAGTAGACGCCTCCCGCGTTGCGGTGGCCGGTGACAGCGCGGGCGGCAATCTGGCTGCGGCCGTGGCACTCTCGGTTCGCGATTCGGGCCCGGCGTTGAAGCATCAGCTGCTCGTGTACCCGGTGACCACCACCGATTTGAGCATCGGCATGGACCCAGACTACGACGGCGTGATGCTGGAGCGCGACGAACTGCAGTGGCACCAAGACAACTATCTGCCGGACTCCGACTACGCCACCGATCCCCTGGTCAGCGTCCTGTCGGCAGATCTCAGCGGACTGCCCGAGGCCACTGTGATTCTCGCCGAATGTGATCCCATCCGCCCGCAGGGCGAACTGTTCGCCAAAGCGCTCGCCGCCGCTGGCGTTTCGGTGCAGACGCACGAAACGCCGGGCATGGTGCACGGTTTCTTCGGCCTCAGCGAGATCTTCCCCACCGCCGAAGGCGCCATGGCTTTCGCCGGCGCGCGGCTGGCTGACGCTCTGGGGACCGAATGAAAGCGTTGGTGACCGGTGCCGGCGGCGGTATCGGTCTGGCCACCGCGCAACGGCTGGCCGCCGACGGTGTCGAGGTGTTGGCCGCCGACGTCAAACCTGCCCCGGCGGAGCTGCCCGAGGGCATCACCTACGTCAAACACGACCTGATCAACGACGACCCGGCTGAAATCCTGGGCCGGCTAGACAGTTTGGACTACCTGGTGAACGCCGCCGGGGTGGCGCTGTTCGACCACGACGGATCGGCGTTCGACATCGACGAGTCCATCTGGGAGGTCACACTGGGGGTGAACCTGCACGGGCTGCGTAAACTGACGGTGGCGGCCCTGCCGTATCTGCGCCGTGGCACCGGCAAGTCCATCGTCCACGTGGCCAGCACCGCCGGATTGCGCGGCATGGATTCCCCGCTGGACGCCTATCAAGTGAGCAAGGCCGCGGTGGTGTCGCTGAGCCAGGCGATGGCAGTTCAACTGGGCCCAGAAGGCATCCGCTGCAACACCGTCTGCCCCGGCGCCGTCCTCACCCCGATGATCGAACCGCTCTACATCGAGAGCCCGGCCAGGCGCGCCAACATGGAACAGCGCACCCCGCTGCGACGGCTCGGAATGCCCGAAGACATCGCCGAGGCCATCGCCTTCCTGCTCTCCGAACGTGCCTCGTTCATCACCGCCACCGACCTCGTGGTGGACGGCGGCTGGACGGCGCAGATCAAATGACTCCCCGGGTGGCGATCATCGGCGCCGGCTTCAGCGGCATCGCTGCAGCTGTCGCATTGCAGCGCAAAGGTATTCACGACTTCGTGATCTTCGAGCAGTCCGACGGCTTCGGCGGCACCTGGCATCACAACCGGTACCCCGGCGCCGAGGTGGATCTCGAAACCCACATCTACTCCTTCTCGTTCGAGCGCCACGACTGGACCGGCATCTATGCAGACTGGCAGGAACTGCTGGGCTACCTGGTGAAAGTCGCCCACAAGTGGGATCTGCCGCGGCGTACCCGGTTCAACGAAGCCGTGAACGACGTGGTGTGGTCCGATTCTGAGCACACCTACGCCGTCAGCACCTCCTCCGGCGATGATCACGGCGCGTTCACCGCAGTCATCAGCGCCGTCGGCTTCCTCAACATCCCGCAGATCCCGTCCTTCGCCCAAGGTGACAACGACTTCCAGGGTGCGATGTGCCACACGGCGCGCTGGATCGACGGCCTCGACATGACCGACAAGGCAGTGGGAGTGGTGGGCACCGGATCCTCGGCTGTGCAGGTGGTGAGTGCCGCTGCCCGCGTCGCCTCGTCGGTGACGGTGTTCCAGCGACAGCCGAACTGGATGGTGCCCAAGGGAAGTCGCACGTTCACCCCGCGGGAGCGACGGGCCAATCGGTGGGCCCCGGTGTACAAGTGGCGGCGGGCCCGGCTGTTCTTCGGATACGACCGACGCCAGCTGTTCTCCGGGCATGCCCGCGCCGGCGGTCGCGACCACAAGATCCGCTCCGCAAAGTCGCTGGCCTTCCTGCACCGTGAACTGGCCGCTCGCCCCGATCTGCTGGAACTGCTCACCCCGCAGTTTCGCTATGAGGCGCGGCGCACCGTCCTGTCGGACACCTACTATGCCGACCTGCAACTCCCCCACGTCTCGCTGGTGCCGCACGGGGTGAAAGGATTGACCCGCACCGGAGCCGTGGACGCCAACGGCGACGAACATGCCCTCGACATCCTGGTGCTGGCAACAGGTTTCGACGCCGCCAACTATCTGGGCAACTATCGGGTACGCGGCCGTGACGGACTGGAGCTGCACGACGTGTGGAAAGGCGAGCCGGAGGCGTTTTTGGGCATGCTGGTGCCCGGCTTCCCGAACTTCTTCATGATGTACGGGCCCAACACCAATGCCTCGCCGCTGGTCTCGTTCTACGAGGCGCAAGCCGCGTTCGCTGCCGGACTGATCTCCCGGGCCGCACGTCAGGGGGCAGAGGTCATCGAGGTCCGTCGCTCGGCGTTCCTGATCTACAACGAGTGGCTGCAGGAACAGCTGGCCAAGACGGTGTGGAACACCACGTCGAGCTACTTCCGCGCAGGCACCGGCAAGATCGTCTCGCAGTGGCCGCTCGGCGCCACCCCGTACATTCTGGCCACCAAGCTGGCCCGTCGCATCGCCGTGAGGCTGACATGACCCAACCGCCCGTCATTGCCGTCACCATGAGTTCGTGGGAACTGAGCCGGATGAGCCACTGGCGACGGATGTTTCTCGGCCTGCAGCAGGCCGGCGCCGTCACTCTGTCCATTGACTGCGCCGTGCAGACGGACATCACACCGATGATGGAGCACGTCGACGGGCTGCTACTCAGCGGAGGCGGTGACGTCGACCCTCGCCGCTACGGTGGCGACCCCGACGACCCCACACTCGGCTGGGTGGATCCGGTGCGCGATGCCAACGAGGCCGTCGCCTTCGAGGTGGCCAAGCAGCGCGGCATCCCGGTGCTCGCAATCTGCCGCGGCTCTCAGCTGGTCAATGTCCTGGAGGGCGGCACGCTGTACGGCGACCTGAAGCGCGACTGGGGATCGGGAATCAACCACGAGCCCGGGGATGAGCAGTTGATCAGCATCAGTCACGACGTCGCCGTCGAGCCGGAGTCACGGGTGGCGCAGTGGATGGGCGTCGCCGGACACCTGGGCGTCAACGGTCAGCACCATCAGGGGGTGCGCGATTTGGCCCCCGGCTACGTCATCACTGCGCTGGCCCCCGACGGCTTGGTCGAGGGCTTCGAATCCACCACTCTGCCCGTCACCGCGGTGCAGTGGCATCCCGAGGTCAACTGGGAGTGGTCCCTGGACTCCCGGAAACTGATGGCCGGCTTCGTGGCCTCCACCCGGTGATTTCGGCGTGATTCCGGTCGCTCACCGACGGTGATCACGCCGGAATCGCAACTTTGACCCAACCAACTGGTCGGCTAGCCTGTATTCAACATCGGTCTAAGATCCCCGACACCGACCAGGAGGCAGCCGTGCAGCTGGCTTTGACACCGGAGGAAGCCGCGTTTCGCGACGAGCTCCGCACCATCTACACCACCAAGTTCCCCGAGGACATGCGGGAACGCACCCGCACAGCCACGCACCTCAACAAAGACGACATCGTCAACAGCCACAAGATCCTGCATGAGCACGGCATCGCCGTGCCCAACTGGCCCGTCGAGTGGGGCGGCAAGGACTGGACGCCCACCCAGCACCAGATCTGGCTCGACGAGATGCAGCTGGCGTCGGTGCCCGAGCCGCTGACGTTCAACGCCAAGATGGTGGGCCCTGTCATCGCCGAGTTCGGCAGCCAGGAGATCAAGGAACGTTTCCTACCCCCCACAGCCGCACTGGACATCTTCTGGTGCCAGGGGTTCTCCGAGCCCGAGGCGGGCTCTGATCTGGCGTCGCTGCGCACCACCGCGATCCGTGACGGCGACACCTACGTGGTCAACGGCCAGAAGACCTGGACGACTCTGGGGCAGTACGCCGACTGGATCTTCTGCCTGGTGCGTACCGATCCCCAGGCGCCCAAGCGGCAGGCCGGCATCTCCTTCCTGCTGATCGATCTGGACACTCCCGGCATCACCATGCGCCCGATCAAACTGATCGACGGCAGCTTCGAGGTCAACGAAGTCTTCTTCGAAGACGTCCGGGTGCCTGCCGAGAACCTGGTGGGCGAAGAGAACCAGGGTTGGACATACGCGAAGTTCCTGCTGGGCAACGAGCGCACCGGCATCGCCCGCATCGGCGCCACCAAGGTCGCCCTTGCCGAGGTGAAGAAGCACGCAACCAAGACCGGCCTCATCGAAGATCCACTGTTCGCCGTCCGGCTGGCCGAAGCCGAAAACGATTTGCTGGCACTGGAACTCACGCAGATGCGGGTGGCCTCGGGCTCCAAGGACGGACAGCCGAATCCGGCGTCGTCGGTGCTGAAGCTGCGCGGCAGCCAGCTGCAGCAGCTCACCTCCGAGCTGATGATGGAGGTCGCCGGACCTGACATCCTGCCGTTCGAAACCGCCGCCATCCTCTCGCCCGAGTGGGCGCAGGCCAGCGCCCCGCACTACCTGAACTACCGCAAGACATCCATCTACGGCGGCAGCAATGAGGTGCAGCGCACCATCATCGCCTCCACCATCCTCGGATTGTGAGCTAAGCCATGGACTTTCAACTCAGCGATGAGCAGGAGATGCTGCGCGACACCACGCGTGACATCCTGTCGCACAGCTATGACGCCGAGCGCCGCAACAAGGTGATCGACACCGATCTGGGCTGGAGCCGCGAAGTGTGGAGCCAACTGGCCGACACCGGCATCCTCGGCCTCGGCTTCGATCCCGAGGAGTCCGGGCAGATCGAGATCATGCTCGTGCTCACCGAACTCGGCAGACGGTTGGCTCCGGAACCGGTGCTCACTGCGGCGCTCGGTCCCGGCTTGGTAATCGCCGAAGCCGGCACCGACGAGCAGAAGCAACTTCTCGACGAGGTGGCCGAAGGCCGACTGTTGTTGGCGTTCGCACACTTCGAACCCGGCATGCGCGGCGCAGGCGTGACGGTGACGACAACGGCGCGGCCCGACGGCGACGCCTGGGCGCTCAGCGGGCAGAAGAATCCCGTGCTCGCCGGGGACACCGCGGACAAACTGGTGGTCACCGCGTCCCTGCCCGAGGGTGGCACCGGGCTGTTCCTCGTCGATGGCGACACGGTCACCAAAACGGGTTACCGCACGTTTGACGGTCAGCGCGGCGCCCAGATCGACCTGAACGGCTCTCCCGCCGTGGCGCTCGGTTCCGCAGCGGATGCCTCGGCCACCGTGCAGCGGGCCCTGGTGCGGATCCAGTCCGCTCTGTGCGCCGAAGCGCTCGGCGCGATGGAAGAGTCGTTACGACTGACATCGGAATACCTGAAGAGCCGCAAGCAGTTCGGCGTCACTCTCAACACGTTCCAGACGCTCACACAACGCGCCGCAGACATGTACGTCTCGCTGGAGTTGGCCCGCAGCATGAACCTGTACGCGGCAATGTCGATCTCCGACGGCGTGCTGGACCCGGTGATCGCCGCTCGAGCCAAGCTGCAGGTCGCCCGCTCGGGTCGGCACATCAGTCAAGAGGCCATCCAGCTGCACGGCGGTATCGGCGTCACCGCCGAATACCCTGTGGCGCACTACGCCGCGCGACTGACAGCCATCAACCACACCCTCGGGTCTGCCGACGATCAGCTGCACGTGCTCGTCGACCAACTCGGGGGATACGAGATCGCCTCGCTGTAGGCCTCATCCTCTCGGCGTGATGCATGAAAAGCAGGTAGTCGACTACGCACGACCGGCAATACCTGTCAACCGATCATTTTCATGCATACAAAACGCCAACGACTTCACCGTCCTGCGGCGGAGTCCAGAGAGGAACACATGTCATACAAACTTGTCGGCGGCGCGCTGGCGGGTCTGGCCGCGGCCGGTCTCATCAGTGGCGCCACACCGGCCAATGCTGCACCGGAGTGCGCCGATTACGTCTATCCGTCGGTCATGACGCTGCAGCAGGACAATGGGCTCATCGTCAACCTTTACCACCAGGGTTCCAGTTTCGACGGTCCTGGCGCCTCGGTGCACGGCAACGGCTCCCCGCAGGTGATGGGTACCTCGTCGGGATCGCGCATCGGCGACAATCTCATCTTCACCATCAAGTGGGACAACGGTTTCGAGAACACCTATACCGGCAAGATCGGCGCTGACCTGGTGGCGCGCGGCACCACGATCAACAACAAGGGCGCCTCGAACTCGTGGTTCTCCTTGAGCAAGTACCGCTGCATTCCGCCGGAGCCGGCCCAACAGGCTCCGCCGCCTCCTCCCCCTCCGCCGCCGGACGAGCCCGCCCTGCCCACCTCGACGGTCTCCGGTGACGTCGACGTCTACGCCCAGCCCGGCGGAGTCGGTCAACCCGTGGGCATTCTGCGCGGTGGGCAGTCCGTTGAGGTTCTGGAACGCAGGGGTGACAACTGGGTTCGTGTCAGCGGGGCCGGTGTCCCCGGCGGATCCGGTTGGGTGTGGGGAGATTTCATTTCCTGACGACTGCGTGCCGGTGGGCAGTGACATGGACGTCCTGCTCACCGGTTCTCGCACGATGACGGCTTGGGACACACTGGAGGGGTGACCACGCAGACTATGCAGGCCTGGCGCGTACGCACGCCCGGCCCGATCAGCGGCCACCCACTGGAGTGGGTCAGCACCGATGTACCCGAAGCCGGCGACGGCGAAGTCCAGATCGCCGTGCTGGCGTGCGGGGTGTGCCGCACCGACCTGCATGTCAGCGAGGGGGACCTACTGGTGCATCGCGCCCACGTCGTCCCCGGGCACGAGGTGGTCGGAGAGGTGGTCGCGCTCGGACCGAACGTCGAGGGCGTGAGCATTGGCGATCGCGTCGGCGTGGCGTGGCTGCGCCACACCTGCGGGCAGTGTCGCTACTGCCTGCGCGGTGACGAGAACTTGTGTCCGTACTCGCAGTACACCGGCTGGGACGCCGACGGCGGATACGCCGAATTCGTCACTGCTCCAGCGGCTTACGTGCACAAGTTGCCGGCAGGGTATTCCGACGCCGAGCTGGCCCCACTGCTGTGCGCAGGCATCATCGGCTACCGCTCACTGCAGCGCGCCGATGTACCCCAGGGTGGCCGTCTCGGTATCTACGGCTTCGGCGGCAGTGCGCACCTCACCGCCCAGGTGGCCCTGGCACAGGGTGCCGAGGTCCACGTGATGACCCGCGGTGAGCAGGCCCAGGAACTGGCCCGCGCATTGGGCGCGGCCTCGGTGCAGGGCGCCTACGCGCGGCCCCCGGTGCCGCTGGACTCGGCGGTACTCTTCGCCCCCGTCGGTGACCTGGTGCCCGTCGCACTCGAGGCCCTGGACCGCGGCGGCACCCTCGCCGTGGCCGGTATCCACCTCACTGACATCCCGGTCCTGAACTACCAGCGCCACCTGTTCCAAGAGCGCCAACTGCGGTCGGTTACCTCCAACACCCGCGCCGATGCCCGCGCCTTCTTGGCCTTCGCCGCGGAGCACCATCTCGAGGTCACCCACCCGCGGTATCACCTGGACCGCGCTGACGAAGCACTCCAGGACCTCAGTGCCGGCCGGCTCTCCGGTGCTGCTGTCCTGGTGCCCTGACCTCAGGGCCCTTCGGCCCTGTCGCGGCGATGACCAGGCTCGTAGCGTAAGGGCTGTTGCCAGGAGGTCATCATGGGGTCAGCACTGGAACCGTCGCGAGCGATTGTCGTCGGCATCGACGGCTCACGGGTCGCCGTCAACGCCGCGCTGTGGGCGATCGACGAAGCCGTCACCCGCGACATCCCGCTTCGACTGGTAGCGGTATTCCAGTCCCACTACTCCGCAGAGCGGGTGCTGCGCACCGCGGTGGCCGCGGTCGAAGCAACCGACCGGCCGGTCAAGATCGACGTCGAAGTCGCCCATGGGCGGCCGGCCACGGTACTACGCGAACTGTCGTGTTCAGCGGAGATGGTGGTCCTCGGCATTCGTGGCATCGGCCAGTCCTGCGGCCTGCACGTCGGTTCCACCGCGGCCGCGGTGGCCGGCTCGGCCCATTGCCCCGTCGCGATCATCGGCGAACCTGCTGTCGACCCACGCTTCATTGTCGCCGAGATCGACGAACTCGTAGGCGCTACAGTCCTTCTCACGAACGCGGTGGCCGAAGCCCAGCTTCGTGGGCTCCCCCTGCTCGTGGTTGCCGCCAACCCCGACTTCAGGCAAGCCAGGCTGGACCGGATCGTCGCCCAGTATCGAAACATGCATCCGGATTTGGATATCCAGGTGGGCATCTCGTCGGAACACCTCGAAGGTCACGCACGCTCGGTTGAACTGCTGGTCACCAACCGACGGTTCACCCGGGACATGCGCTCGGTACTCGTTTGCCCGTCGTCGCGGGCGCTGTGAGAAAGGATCACGATCATGTCGTTGGGACTCGTCGTCGGTGTGGACGGCTCACCTCCTTCGAAGGCGGCCGTCACGTGGGCCGCCCGGACCGCCGAACTGCACCGGACAGCACTTACCTTGGTGCACGTCGTCGTGCCGCCGAACATGATGGCCTGGCAGGAACCGATCGCCATGACCGGCTACGGCGAATGGCAGCAGACTCGTGCCCGCGAGATCCTCGATGAGGCAGCGCAGTTGGCACAGCAGGCCGCTCCGGGGATACAGATCAGCACTGAATCCATTGCGGGGCCGTCTATTTCCACGCTCATCGACCTGTCCAAGGACGCGGAGACGATCGTCGTCGGCTGCCGCGGGCTCGGTGCCATCGGGCGTGCTCTACTGGGGTCGGTGAGCCGGGCGCTGGTACACCACGCGCACTGCCCGGTGGCAGTGATCCACGACCAGCAGGTGCCCACGGACGGGCCCGTGGTCGTCGGAGTCGACGGGTCGCCGGTCTCCGAGCGCGCGGTGGCCGTTGCGTTCGACGAGGCCTCACGACGCGGTGTCGATCTGATCGCGGTGCACGCGTGGAGTGACGCCGGGGTGATGGACTTCCCCGGGTTCGACTTCACGCCGCTGCAGCAGGACGCCCAGGAGGTGCTCGCAGAGCGGTTGGCCGGCTGGCAGGAGCGGTATCCCGACGTCCGGGTGGAGCGAGTGGTGGCCTTCGACCGCCCGGCCGCGCAACTGCTGTTACAGGCTCGGGGCGCACAGCTGGTGGTGGTCGGCAGCCACGGCCGCGGCGGATTTGCCGGCATGCTGCTGGGCTCGGTCAGCTCGGCGGTGGTCAACGCGGCGACGGTGCCGGTGCTCGTGGCTCGTTACTCGTAGCGCGGTCACCGATGCGGCGACGAAGGAGCCGGGGTGGGGGTACCCCCAGCGGAGCAAGGGGGCGCAGGGCCGAGCTACACATGGCCAGCCGGTAGGTTCCTTGAGCATGGGAACCGAAATCGTTGTCGGCGTTGACGGCTCGGCCTGTTCCACGGCCGCGGTGCAGTGGGCGGCAGCGGAGGCGCTGTTACGGCAGGCACCGCTGCGGATTGTTTACGCGGCCGTCCCGCCGGCCGTGGCCACCTGGGTGTCATCGGCTGCGCTACCCACCGCTTTCGCCGGTCTGCAGCGCGACGCGGGCCAGAGGATTCTGCACGACGCCGAAGCGCTGGCTGGCTCGGACGTGCAGGTCAACACCGAGTTCGTGGCCGGAGCGCCGGGCCCTGCGTTGATCGAGCGGTCGCGTGACGCCGCGTTGGTGGTGGTCGGCAGCAACGGGCGCGGCGCACTCGCCCGCGCGGTGCTCGGCTCGGTGAGCACGGCGCTGCTGCATCAATCGCAGGCTCCGGTGGTGGTGGTGCGCGAGCAGGACTTCCCCGCCAAGGGCCCGGTGTTGCTGGGATTCGACGGGTCGACGGCCGCCACGGGGTTGGCGTTCGACGAGGCCGCACGCCGCGGTGTCGAACTCGTCGTATTGCACGCATGGTGGTCACCCGGTGCCTACGAGTTGCCGGGACTGGACTGGGAGTCTGTCCAGACGCAGACCGACCAGGAGCTGGCCGCTCAGCTGGCTCCGTTCGTCGAGCAACACCCTGACGTGACTGTGCGACGGGTGGTGGTGCGGGATCAGCCCGCGCACCGGTTACTGGAGCATTCCCACGACGCGCAGCTGGTGGTGGTCGGAAGCCGCGGCTATGGGGCGGTGGCCGGGGCGTTGCTGGGTTCGGTGAGCTCAGCGCTGGTACAGGCGGCGCAGCGGCCGGTGATGGTGGTGCGCGGATAGACCGTGGATAGCCCATTGTCCTGGCGCCTGTGACGGAGGAGCATGGAATCCCGACGGCGGCGCCGTCGGGACGCCGCCCGGTTCCAAGGAGGCGGATCATGTTCACCCGCACAACAGCAACCCAAGCCGAACGAGCGTCGTTGGATGCCGGCATCCGACACGTCCGTGACACGGTGATGCCCGCACTGGAACAGTACGACGGATTTGTCGGGCTCTCCATGCTGGCCGACCGGAACACCGGCCGCTGCATCGTGGCTTCGGCCTGGGAATCCGAGGACGCGATGCGGTCCAGCACCGACAGCGTGCAGCGGCTGCGTGACCGCGCTGTGGAGATCCTGCACGGACGCCGCCCTCAGCTCGACCACTGGGAAGTCGCCATCGTGCACCGCGAACACGAAACCGATCACGGCGCCTGCGCACGCGTCACCTGGGTGCAGGTGGATCCCGCCGACATCGACACCGGTCTGGAGACGTTCCGGACGTCCACACTGCCCGCTCTCGAAGAACTCGACGGGCTGTGCAGCGTCAGCGTCATGGTCGACCGGAGCTCCGGACGCGCTGTCTCTTCGGTGGTCTACGACAGCGCGGACGCGATCAAGCGCAACTGGCACGAGATCGAGCAGATCAAATCCCAAGCAACACAGGATTCGGCTGCTGACGTGCTCGACGAGCACGACTTCGAGGTGGTGATCGCCCATCTACGAGTGCCCGAGTTGGTGTGATCGGCCACGAAAGCACACATCGGAGGTGCCGGAGGTGGTCATCCGCTGGCTGCTGGTTTGCCCATGGCTTCCGACATTCCGGCAACAGCGCCCCCGTCGACCAGTAGGTCTGTGCCTGCGATGAAGCTCGCCTCCGAACTGAGCAGAAACGCGACCGCCGCGGCGATGTCTGCCGATGTTCCCACCCGGCCGGTCGCCGAGTTCTCGATCAGCTGACGCATCACCGCCTCTGCCGCCCCAGCCAGTTCCTGCCGGCCCATCGACGTGGCGATCACACCGGGGCTGACACTGTTGACGCGTGCACCTCGACCGCCCCAGGCCGCGCTGGCTGCTTGAACTCGTAGTTGGTTGCAACGCTTGGCAATACCGTAAGCCGCCTGGGAACTATCGAGGGCACCGGGCTGCAGGAAAGGCAGATCCAGAAGGCGGTCCGACGGTGTAGCTGCCAGGGCTAACTCGACTTCTGGCGACAAATTCCTGGAGGTGAAGCTGCCTGCCATGCTGGCGATGAAGACACCCGCTCCGCCACGGGCGATGACTGCGCCGAATTCATCGAGTGAGTAGGCCACGCCGGCGAGGTCGACGCCGAGGATCGTCTTCACCGATGCCTGGACCGGCGACACCCCCGCGGTGTGCACCACCGCGCGCACCTCCCCCAACGTGGATGCCCGCCTGGCGAGACTGGCCACCGAATCACGAGAGGACACGTCGACCCGCTCTGCCGTCACGGCGAAGCCGTCATCGGTCAGTGACCGAGAAACGCGGTTCAGCAACTCGACGTCGACGTCGGCGAGCAGGATCGTCCGGCCTGCCCCGACCCGACGGCAGATGGCGTCTCCCATTCCGCCTACACCGATCACAACCAGTACTTCGTCATGTGCCCTCGTCACCACTACGCCTTCCTCCACACTTGACCTTCCTCCACACTTGATCGGACCCGTGAAGCCAATACCAATCGCGTGTTGTCGACCACAGGTTTTCTGCCGGCGGTACTGACTGGCCGCCACCGAACCTCTCTGCGGAAAGCGCAGGCGCACTCGGGGTTGCGACGCGAAGTGGAGCTTCAGTGTCAAATCCTGCACCATCGGACGAACATCCGCCCCGACGGTGTGCACCGCCGAATCGGCCACCCCCCTCGGCTACGCCAAACTCGAAGCGCTGTGCGGCGTTCCGGTGCTGCAGCGGTAGGTGTACGCCGGGGGGATGTTGCGCCACACCACCCGGCCGATCCGAACGTCGCCGAACATCTCAGTCAAGATGCGACGGAACTCGCGCGCTCCGCGCAACGGCGCCGCGTGGACGTAGGCAAATGTGGTGAACACACCGTCCTCACCGAGAACGTGCGCGATCTGCTGCAGGATCAGGCGTTGTGTCGCGGGGTCGAACAGCGACCATGGCAGCCCGCTGACCACCGACGCCGCTGTGGCGACACCGCGGGATGCCAGCAGTCCGGTCAGCTCACGGGCGTCACCGTTGACGACTTCGACACTCGGGTGCCGACGGGCGACATACCAAGCCAATGATGGATCGAGTTCCACGGCGAGATGTCGGCCGCCACTGGGCAGTCTTTCAGCGATGGCCGAACTCACCGCGCCGGTGCCGGGACCGAGCTCGACCACCACCGGAGTGCCGCCGTCGGGGACGACGGAGGCGAGTTGGGCAGCCAGGTGCGCCGAACTCGGCGTCACCGCGCCGACGCGTTGAGGGTTTCGCACAACGGCACGGATGAAGGCCGACATGTCACTGTCGCACCGCCGATTCGGCAGGACACCAGTCGGCTCTGCAGTCACTGTGGCTGCCGCTCGGCAGGTTTCACGTTGGTTGAAGCGGGCGACAAAACCGCTCGCACATTCACTAGGCCGTCGGCAGGTTCGCGCATCTGGTGGTTCCCTTTCGTTCCCTCTGCCCACCATGACGTCCGCTCAGCCGTCCTGCCAGGACGCTGTCATCCAGGGATGGTCGGTCCCCCACTGTCCGGCGGCCTTTTCGTGACACTGCGGCAGTTCATCCGCGGGTCGGCTATCCCAGGACCGGAATGTATACTAATCGTTCATATCTTCGACTGAAGGAGCAGCAACATCGTGGCGCGGCGTTTGACTGCCGAGAATGCCCACCGCCCGGGCAGGGGCCGCAGACCGGCGTCAGAAGTGCGGCAGACGGTGCTCGACGCCGCCGCACAACTCCTGTATGACGAGGGCCTGAAGTCGGTCACCTTCGAACGTGTCGCCGCTGCGGCGGGTGCCAGCAAGGTGACGTTGTACAAATGGTGGCCCAGCCCGGCAGTTCTGGCTTTCGAGGCCTACCACGCCGACGTGATGCCGGTTCTGGCGTTTCCCGACACAGGCGAGTTCCTGGCAGACCTGCGGACTCAGTTGCATGCCTTCGTGCACACACTGATGGAGCGGCCTGGTTCCGGCGCCCGCACCCGCGGGCAGGTGATCGCCGAGATCGTCGGGGCGATGCATGGCGATGAGTCTCTGGCCGCCGCCTTCCACGACAACTACACAAGTCCCCGACGCGAACTGACGCAGCGCATGTTCCGGCTGGCCCGCGAGCGCGGCCAGATACCCCCGGAAATGGACCTGCCAGGGCTGGCCGATCAGCTGTGGGGTGCGTGCTACCACAAGGTGATGCTGTTCGGCGAGCCTCTGGACACCGCCTACGTCGACGCGCTCATCGGCAATCTGTTCCCTGGCGAGTTTTGAGGCTCAACCCAATTCGGCGAGCTGCCGCACAGCGGGCGCCATGGCGTCGACCCAGGCCGCCGGCCTGCCGGTGGTGGGTGTGACGATCACCGTCCCGACGCCCAGCTTCGCGTACTCAGCCATCCGCGAGACGAATTCGTCTCTGCCTGAAGGCTCGGGTCGCGGAAACGCCGCTGTCACTGTCACTTCGATGTCAGCGAAGTCGCGTCCCACCTCCTCGCAGTGCCTGCCCAGCACCTCGATCTTGTGCGCAACGTCATCGACAGAGGTGGTGAACAGATTGCAGGCGTCGCCATACTGCGCAACCAGTTTCAACGTTTTTCGTTCACCACCGCCGCCGATGAGCACCCGGGGGCGCTTGATCGGTTGCGGTCGGCACAACGTCTCAGCCAGACGGTAGTGCCGGCCGACATAGGGGCCATCGTTGTCGGGGTCCCACATCTGGGCGCAGATGTGCAGCGTCTCCTCCAGTTGTTCGAACCGTTGCGCAAGTGGCGGGAACGGGACGCCCAGCGCGTGGTGTTCACGCTCGAACCAGGCCGCACCCAATCCCAGCGCGGCCCTGCCGCTGGAAAGGACATCCAGTGTCGAGACGATCTTGGCCAGCAAGCCGGGGTGGCGATACGTCACTCCGGATACCAGCGCACCGAGTTCCACCGTGGTGGTGTGCGCCGCAAGGAACCCGAGGGTGGTGTAGGCCTCTAGCATGTTGGATTCGGCCGGCAGGCCCATGGGCTCGATTTGAAAGTAGTGATCCATCACCGATATCCACGTGATACCGGAACTTTCGGCGGCGGTTCCCACTCGGGCCAGCTCGCCTCCGATGGCTCCGACGCCACCTGCTATCTCGAAGATGGGCAGATGGATACCGAGGTTCACGGTCGATTCTCCTCGATCCGCGCCACCGCGGGTTTGAGAACATCGATACACCACTGCCGGAAGGTAGTCGGCGTGGAGTTCTCCGGAGTGCGGGGTTCGACGTTGTCCAGGCCGGCATTCTTGGCCATGGCCATATCGAGCATTCCCTGGGCCATGGCGTCGGACATGCCGTGGCCGAGCATCGTCTCCTTGAATGCTGGTCCCTCGATCTGCTGGTACCTCACCGGCCGGCCCAGGACCTGCGACATCACGGCAGCCATGTCGTCGAAGGACAGATCAGCCGGCCCGAGCACAGGCACGTCTGCCACCCCGTTCCAGGAAGCGTCGGTGAGCAACGTTACTGCGGTGGAGGCGATATCGCAGCTGGCGCAGCTGGGCATCGCGCGGTCTCCGGCGATGGGCGAGAAGAACACTCCACGGTTGCTGATCAGTTCAGCCTGCCGCACCAGGTTGTCCATGAACGACGGCATCGTCAGCGCACGATAGGCCACGCCGGTGGAAGCGATCAGGTTGTCGGTCGCCAGCGAGGCGGTGACGTAGCCGGCACGATCCGCCATCGGGGTGCCGCGTCCCAGCGCGGAGACACCAACCACCCGCTGGATGCCGGACGCGGGCAGCGCCGCACACGCAGGTTTGGCGAAGTCGACGTAGGCAGCTTCGACACTGGGCGCACGGGGATCAGGCGGAACAAGCCAGAACAACGTGTCGGCGCCGTCGAATGCCGCCGCGATGACGTCCGCGTCGCTGTGTGACCCCTCGACGATGTCGACGTTATCTCGCACCCGTGGCGTCAGGCGCGCCGGGTTGCGGACCACGACACGAACCTGCCGGCCTCGGTCGAGGAGGAGGTCGACGACCTGTGCGCCGATCGTACCGGTGGGGGCGGTGACAGTGATCATGAGTTCCTCTCGTGATGGTTGGTGCTCAGAGGTGCGGTTGCGGTGGCAGCCTGTGTGAGCGACGGAATCCTGGCCTTGGCCAACATCATCAGGACGACCGCGACCACCATCTGGAAGGCGACCACCCAGTAGGGTGCTGCCGGAGCGAAGGCCCCGTACAGCCAACCGACCGCCAGCGGACCCAATACCTGAGCCATCGCCATGGTCGCGGCAATTGCCCCCTGCACTCGGCCCTGAATGTGAGCGTCCATCGACTTCGACATCGCCGACGTGAGACTCGTCTGAACCAGCGGCTGGCCGACACCGAACAGCGCCACCGCGAGGTAGATCAGCGACGCGGATCCAGCCTCGGCAAAGAGTGCGACCAGCACAAAGGCCACCACGGACAGGGCCGCACCGGCCATGGCCAGGTGGATCTCATGGAAGCGACGCACCAACAGCGGTATGAAGATCAACTGGACCGTCACCACCAGGACGCCGTAGATCATCAGCACAGAAGCAATGCGCCCGGTGTTCCAGCCACCCAGGTCGGTCAGCAGAGTGGGCATGTTGGCTGTCAAGGCGATGACTGCCGGCCAGAACAACAGATAGCTCAGCAAAAGCAGCCGTAGCTGCGGGAATCCCAGAATGTCACGCAGTTGCGCCAGCGGGTTCATCTGCGCCAGAGGCAAACTCGCCGTCCTCCGCCCACGGGGCAAACTCTCCGGCATCGACAGACAGCCCCACACCAGGGCGACCGAGAGCAGGGCCAGCAGAACGAACAGTGGAGTGACGGGGTTGGTTGCCGAGAACAGCCCACTGGTGGCAGGTCCGATGATGAAGGCCGACCCGATGGCTGCGGTGAGAAAGGCAAAGTAACGGGTACGGACGGCCGGTGCGGTGGTGTCCGCGACATAGGAGTATGCGGTGGCAATCCAGCAGTCGGAAGCGCCGACAATGATCCAGCCGAGGAACAACATCCACAAGCCGGCTCCTGTTGCCGCCCCGACGGTGAAGACACCGAACCCGGTGATTGCGCCGATGAAGCTGCAGACCAGCACGATTCGGCGACCGTAACGGTCTCCCAGCGCACCGAGGATCGGCGCGGTGAGAAACTGGGCCAGAGAGTAACTGGAGAACAGCAGCCCGATGGCGAGCGCGTCGCCTCCCATCGGTCCGGCCACTGCGGGGAGTATCGGACCCAGCAGGGCCACGTAGTAGGTACTGAGGAAGCCAACGCCCAGCACGAACGGGTGTAGGCGGCGTACCGCGGGTTTGGCCGTCGAGAAGGTCATGGTCAAGGGTCCTGACTTGTCAGTCTCATCGATCGCTCGCGTCGTTGTCTGCGAAAAGTCTTGTGGCACAGCCTGTCCAACCTGGTCCGGCATTCGAAAGCGTGATTGCACACCCGATGTGAACAGTTCGTCCATTTATCACTATATACAGACTGTTCATTTACGCAAGGTCATGCCCGGCTCAAATCAGGGCACCAGGGCCACGATGCAGGGACTTAAGCCTCCTGCCGGCCGGCACCCGCCCTTCCTACCCTGAAGGAGTCCGGTCAAGCGCAGGGAAGGGATTGAGATGACTGCCATCCAGCAGCATCAAGGTGTCATCGTCGGAGTCGACGGATCGCCCGCATCGAAGGTGGCGATCGATTGGGCTGCCCGCGAGGCGGCGCTGCACAAGCTGCCACTGCGGTTGGTGCACATCGCCCAACCGCCGACGATGATGACGGTGGTGGAGCCGCTGGTGATCGTCGGGCTGTCGGAATGGATGGAAACTCGCGGACGGGACGTGCTTCTTGACGCGGTACGCATCGCCGACGAGGCCGCCCCCGAACTCGACATCAGCACCGAAATGCTCACCGGTTCTGCCGTTTCCGCCTTGCTGGATCGTTCCAAGGAAGCGCGGATGCTGGTAGTGGGTTCGCGGGATTGGGCGCGGTGGGGCGCACGTTGCTGGGCTCGGTGAGCGCTGCGCTGGTGCATCACGCGCACTGCCCGGTGGTAGTGATCCACGACGAGGAGATCACCGCCGTCACGCCGGCAACGGCTCAGGTGGTCGTGGGTGTCGACGGTTCCGAGGTCTCGGAGAAGGCGTTGGCCCTGGCCTTCGATGAGGCCTCGCTGCGCGGTGTCGGGCTGGTAGCCGTGCACGCCTGGAGCGATGCCGGCGTGCTGGACTTCCCGGCCTTCGATCACGCCGAATACCAACAGGCGGCGCGCGAAGTGCTGGCCGAACGGTTGGCGGGTTGGCAAGAGCGCCACCCCGATGTGAAGGTCGAGCGGGTGGTGGCCTGGGACCGCCCTGCCCATGCACTGCTGGAGCAGGCCGAACAGGCACAACTGGTGGTGGTCGGCAGCCACGGCCGCGGTGGGTTCGCGGGCATGCTGTTGGGCTCGGTCAGTGCCGCGGTGGTCAACGGCGCGTCGGTGCCGGTGGTGGTGGTCCGGGCATCCTGATCAGCCCCGCGGATTTGTCGGGGTCCGAGCGTAGCGTCGCCAAGCATGAGGTACCGAACCCAACACGAAGAGCTGGTGGTCGAGGGTCTGCGTCAGCCTGTCAGCCTCGGCTATCTGCATGCGTTCTTCGAATACGATCTGCTGGACAACGACGAGGCACAACAGCGCACACTGGAGATGATCCGGTTTCTGGTGGGTCAGCAGCTGTTTCAGATAGGTAGCCCCGCATCCTTCGGCTACCACCAGTGGCTGATGCCGCTCGATGAGGCCATCGCGGAGATCACGTCCGTCTACGTCGACAGGTTCGCCGAACGGGGCGGCTGGGAGGAATGCATCGAGCTGTACCTGAGCGCCAAGGGAAAGGAGCTGGGGCAGAAGCTGGTTCGCTGACCGACAATCGTTTTTCAATCAGTCGTGTGCTTGTCCTGCAGTTTCCGGGAGGAAGGCCCGCAAGGCTGCGGTATCCACGCCCAAGTCGTCGAGTCGGCTGACGTAGGTCATCACAGTGCGCAGCTTGACCTCTTCGTACCCGCGCACCAGATCCGCGGCACCGGCCACGTCGACTGCTCGGCCGTAGGTACGCTCCGAAAGATTCTCCGTGAGTTCTACCAGCAATTCCGAGTAGTGCGCTGCCAGGGCACGCTCCAGCTTACGCATTTTGGTGTAACCAAATACGTCGAGGCGTGTACCCCGCAATGCCTTTCCCTGCGCCAGCAGACGGAGTACGAAGTGCGTCCTGGGTGTGAACCCGATCTTTCGGCGTCGCCCCAGCGCTTGCAGCAGCGGCGGGTGTAGGCGATAGGTCATCTTGGCACCCCCGGGCACTTCGGCGCGGACCGCGTCGATGAACGCCGGATCCGTCAGCATCCGTGCGACTTCGTACTCATCTTTGTAGGCAAGTAACCGATGAAGGCCCCGCGCGGCGGCAGAGCTGAACTCCGTGCGCGATCCGAGTGCCCGTTCAGCGTCCCAGACTTTCTGGATGGCAATCGCGTAAGCCCGGGCGTGGTCCGAACTCTGGTACGCCGTCAATTGAGCGGCGCGGCGGCGTAACAAGTCTCCGGTTTCTCCGTTCACGGTGATTCCTGACAGCACTGCGTCGGGTACATGGATGTCGCTGCGCCATTGCCTACGTTGCACCGTGGTGGCGCTGCGGTAGGACTGTGGGTCCGCGACAGCGGCGCGGCCCCATCGGAAGGCCGCCTTGTTGGCCTCGACTGCGATGCCGTTGATCTCGATGGCTTCTTCGATGGACGCTGCGGACATCGGGAGCGCGCCGGCCTGGAAAGCAGCGCCGACGACCAGAAGGTTGGCGCAACTGGTGTTCCCGAACAATGTCTGAGCGGCAGCGAGAGCGTCGAGAGTCACCATCGACCTGCACCCCTGGCTCAACCGTTCGAGGAGAGACTCATCTGTCGGGTAGGCAACGGCCGGGTCGTACACCATGTCCCCGGTCGGGGTTCTGCTGACGGATGCGATGGTCACCGTGGTGGACGGATCACCAACGCCCACGTACTTCGAATCGGCAGCAGTCAGCAGATCAAAGGCCAGCACCACATCGGCGGTACCGGGAGTCACCCTGTTGGTGGATTTTAATGGTTCGCTACTGATCCGCAGATGGGACGTCACAGGTCCGGCCTTCTGGCTCAACCCCGTCTGATCGAGGCCCTCGACCTGCAGTCCGGCCCGCAGTGCCGCCATACCGAGGATCTGGTTGACCGTGACGATGCCAGTGCCGCCGATTCCCGCCAGAAAGATGTCGTGTGAGCGAGCGATCCTCGGCAGCAGCGGCGACGGCGCCTCGGGCGCCACGGGCCACGTTGTCTTCGATGATCGGGCCTCTGCGGGCTCGTCGATGGTGACGAATGACGGGCACTGCCCGTCGAGACACGAATAGTCGGTGTTGCAGGTAGTTTGGTCGATCCTGGTCTTGCGACCGAACTCGGTGTCCACGGGTTGAACCGACAAACAGTTGCTCTTGACGCCGCAATCACCGCACCCTTCGCAAACCGCCTCATTGATGAACACCCGGGTGGGGCGTCGCGGCAGGCTGCCGCGTTTACGCTGACGCCTGGCATCTGCGGCACAGTGCTGGTCGTAGATCAAGACCGTCACCCCCTTGGTCGAACGCAGCCGGCGCTGCGCCTCGTCGAGGCGACTGCGATCCCACAGTTTGACTCCACTGGCAAAACTGCTGTGCCGGTGTCGATCCGGCTCGTCCGCGCACACAATGATCTCGGCAACCCCCTCCGCGGCCAGTTTGTGCGTCAGTGCGGGAACACTCAAACCCGCCTCGGCTTCTTGCGCTCCGGTCATCGCAACCACGTCGTTGTAGAGGATCTTGTAGGTGATGTTCACGCCTGCAGCCACACAAGCCTGAACCGCCAACTGGCCGGAGTGAAAATATGTTCCGTCTCCGACGTTCTGGAAAATGTGGTCGACATCGGTGAACGGCGCCTGTCCGATCCATTGGGCACCTTCACCGCCCATCTGGGTCAGCCCGGTGACCTGACTGTCCGTGCGCGCAGACATCGTGACGAGCGTGTGGCATCCGATACCACCTGCTGCCAACGACCCCTCCGGGACTGCGGTCGAGCGGTTGTGGGGGCAGCCGGAACAGAAGTAGGCCGTTCGCTTGGTGGGCAGGGCCGTCAGAGAAATCGACTGGCGCACCACCGAGGCAGGTGGAACTCGATGACCAAGAACGGTGCGGAGTGACGCCTCCAAACGCGCGGCGGTGAGTTCGCCGTCCGGTGGAACCAGTCGGCGGCCATGCGTATCCCGCTTACCCAGAACCTCTGGGCGGGCATCGAGGGCGAACAATGCCTCTTTGACCTGGCCTTCGACAAATGACGATTTGTCTTCGACCACCAGCACCTTCTGCACCCCACGCGCGAGTGTCCGAACTCTGTCCACACACAGCGGGTAGGGCATGCCCACTCTGAGTATTCGAATACCATTGGACAACAGTGCTTCTTCGTCGAATCCCAGAAGGTGAAGGGCTTCGCGGACGCTGTCGTAGGCTGAGCCCACTGCCACGATTCCCAGCCATGCTGCAGCAGGATCGATCTCGATGCAATCAATACTGTTGGCGGTGGCGAACGCTTCCACCATCGCCCAGCGGGGCCCGTACAGGTCTGCCTCGGCAAGCAGGCTGTCCGGAGGGGCTGCGAGCACCCGCTGCCGATACTCCCACGGTCGACCGTCCCATTCCAGGGCCGGCACGTTGATTTCGAGGTCGGCGAAGTCTCGCTCCAGAGTCCACAATCCATCGGCAACGTCTGCGATCAGCTTCATAGACACCCAGCATCCCGACGCCCGGGACAATGCCACCCCGTAAAGACCGAACGCCACGATCTCTTCGGCGTTGCGGGGGAACAGGATTGGCATCGACAGCGCAGCCAGGGATCGCTCACTGGCACAGGGAACGCTCGATGATTTGGCCGCAGGATCGTCTCCTACCAGCACCAGTACCCCACCACGGGGATGCGCCCCGTACATCGCCCCGTGCCGCATGGCGTCGCTGGCACGATCCAAACCCGGACCCTTGCCGTACCAGACGCCGACCACTCCGTCGTACCGTCGTGCTGCGCTGGGAAGCTCGAGTTGGCTGCCCCACACCGAGGTGGCAGCCAACTCCTCGTTCATACCCGGAACCAGCCGGACCTCATGCCGCGCCAGCACCTCGGGGGACGACGCGAGTAGCCGGTCGAAGCCGGCCAACGGGCTCCCTTGATACCCCGATACAAAGGTGGCTGTCCGACTCCCCTCGCGCTGGTCGCGGTCATGTTGTTCGACAAGCTGACGGACCAAGGCCTGCACACCGGTCATCAACACCGGCCCAGAATCAGTTCGATACCGTTGCGCCAAAGTCGACTGGGCTACGTGGGGCGCGCGCAACTGGCTGGTGCCTGTCATGTGGTTGTGGTCCCTTCACTGAATTCACAGGAGGCTGAAAGCATCTCGAGGCTGATCGCGATACCCTCGTGTAAGGCTCACGCTGCCCAAGCTCGTCACATCAGTCAACAGAGCTGACAACAACTGATCACTGTGGTCAGCTGCGCGTCGCACAGATTGGCGGAGGTCAACACCATGCTCACCTTGGATCGGCTCGACGTCCAGTTGATTCGGCTACTGAGCCGTGATGCGCGCCTGGGTGTGATGGAGTTGTCGAACGAACTGGGCGTCGCGCGGAACACCGTCCAGACCCGCCTCACGCGCCTTCGCGAGAGCGGACTGGTGGCCGGTTTCCGTCCGGAGGTCGATCTCGCGGCGGCAGGAGTCGCGGTTCAGGCGTTCATCACCTTGGAGCTGGTCCAGGGCGAACTGCAGTCGGTGGTACGGTCTTTGACTGCCATACCGGAGGTGATGGAGATTCACGCAACCACCGGCCAAGCGGACCTGCTGATCCGCGTCGCCACGCGCACACACTCCGAACTCCAACGACTGATCGAGCGAGTGGTGTCTATTTCTGGTGTGGCACACTCGAACACGTCACTGTCGCTGACCGTACCGCTGGCCTACCGCATCCTGCCGCTACTCGACCATTTCACCCAGGACGCCGGCTGGGGACGGTCCACCCCGCCTCCTCGCGTGACCGAATAGCCAAGAGCCACAGGAAGTATGGGTGGCTGTCAGTCGAACAGTGTCAACAGTTCGGCTACTGCCACCTCGAGATGGTATCGCAGCGCCTTCTCGGCGACCATGAGGTCGCCACTGGCCAAAGCATTGAGAATCTCGCGGTGTTCGCGGCCGATTCGTTTGGGGTCTTCGTAGTGCTGCCTGCTGCGGGCAAGGATCAGCTGTAACTCCGAGGACATGGCTACGTACGCCCTCAACAGTCGCGAACTCCCCCCTGCGCGAACAACTTCGCGGTGGAAACCCAGGTCGACGGCGATGGTCTCCGCCCATGACTCGTCACCGGTCATCGCTTCGAGTTGCTCGACCATCTTCTCCGCATCCGCCAACGACGCCCCGGCACGGATGGCCAGTCGCGCAGCCTCGATCTCCAGGGCGGCCCGGAACTTGAACAGATCTGCGACGTCATCGCGAGCCAGTGACGGCACGAAGACACCGCGATTCTGCTCGTACCTCAGCAGTCCTTCGTCGGTGAGTACCCGCAGCGCGCCCCGAAGCGAGTAACGCCCGACGCCGTAGCTCTGCGCCAGCGGCACTTCTTGCAGCTTGCTACCCGGACCGAAGTCTCCGGAGAGAACACGCTGTCGGATCGATGTCACCAGCGCATCCACCGTCGAAACACGGCCCAAAGGATCTGACACTCGCCGACTCCTTCAGTCGATCGCCGATCTGCACAGGCAACAGACCGTCGAGAATTGTATCAACATCGGGCAAGGGCGCCCCCTGCCACCGAGGAACGCCGCCCCGAGATTCCGTCCCTGAACCCAAGGAGGCCCGCATCGAAAAATATTTTCTACCAGAGTCTTTCGCTCCTTCCCTTCCCCACTCTTGGTAATGAAGCCCGCCTCGGGACAACTTTCCGCCACCGCTTGACCGCCACAGTATTCCATGTCACATTGATATTGTGTCAACATTCTCGCGAGCTGATTTGTCACCCACGCCCCTGCGCATGCCTGATCTGGCGCGCATCAGCGACTA